>CAIYYA010000343.1 GCA_903930255.1 uncultured beta proteobacterium | reverse complement strand
ATGTTCGAGTTCATTGCCAGGCAGCAAGCGGTTCTGGAAAGTCGTCCAAGCGCGTTTTTCAGTGTCAACATCGTGGCGCGCAAACCGAATAAAAACCAACCCGAAACCAACCCTTATTTGCTCAAGTTTTTGCGTCAAATCAGCTGGAAACCTCAACTTTTGGGTGTTTTTGCCGGCAAGCTGGACTATCCGAAGTACAGCTTTTTTGACCGTCAGATGATCCGTTTCATCATGCTCATCACGCACGGCCCCACCGACCCAAGTGCAGTGGTGGAGTTCACCAACTGGGAGCAAGTTGAGCGTTTTGCACAACAGGTGTGCGCTTTGCCAAGCCCGTAATTCCGTTTCCAGATCGATACGACATTAGGCGCGAAGCCGCAGACAGTGCTCTAGCACGGCAAGGCGAAGCAACAACATGTCGGATTGATATGGAAATGGAATAAGCCTTGAAGCATTGCGTTTTCAGCTTGGCTGAGACAGGTTGATTGCCAGTGCCTCGGCCAACTTGATGCCATCTACCCCAGCCGACAAAATGCCACCGGCGTAGCCAGCACCTTCGCCACCCGGATACAACCCGGCTGTGTTGATGCTCTGAAAATCATCGCCCCGCGGCATGCGCAAGGGCGACGACGTGCGCGTTTCGACCCCGGTCAAAACGGCATCCGGCATGTCAAAACCTTTGAGCTTCTTGCCAAACGCCGGCAAGGCCTCGCGCAGTGCAGCAATCGCATAGCCTGGCAAACAGGTCTGCAGATCACCCAGTTTTACCCCCGGTTTGTACGAAGGCAGCACGTGGCCAAAACTGCTCGATGCCTGCCCCGCAATAAATTCGCCCACCAATTGCCCTGGTGCCTGGTAGTCGCCACCACCCAAAACGAATGCCCTGGATTCGAGTTGACGCTGCAAATTGATACCTGCCAACGGGTGCACGGCCAGCGCATCATGCGCTCTCAATTTAAGAGCTTCTTGCGCATAGCCAGAGCCCGCTAGAGTCCCAAAAGCCTGTATAAAAGTAGCGTCATCCTGCGGAAAATCAGTGGATTCGATACCCACCACCAAGCCTGCATTGGCATTTCGTTCATTACGCGAATACTGGCTCATGCCGTTGGTCACCACGCGACCGAGCTCTGAAGTAGCCGCCACCACGGTACCGCCCGGACACATGCAAAAGCTGTACACGGCACGGCCGTTACTGGCATGGTGCACCAGTTTGTAGTCGGCCGCACCCAGACTGGGGTGTCCGGCATGGCGCCCCCAGCGCGCCCGATCAATCACACTTTGTGGGTGTTCAATGCGAAAACCCACTGAAAACGGCTTGGCCTGCAGCGCCACACCGCGCTCGTGCAGCATGGCGAAGGTGTCGCGCGCGCTATGCCCCAGTGCCATGATGACGTGGTCGGCACGCAGGTCATAGGCTTGACCATCGGCCTGATTCAGCACCGTGAGTCCGCGCAGCTGACGCCCCTGAGCAGTGCCTTCCACATGGATATCTTGCACACGCTGCTCAAAGCGTATTTCACCACCCAATGCGATGATTTGCGCGCGCAGGTTTTCCACCACCTTGACCAGTTTGAAGGTGCCAATATGCGGATGCGCTTCGACCAGAATTTCAGGTGGTGCGCCGGCATTGACAAATTCCTGCATCACCTTGCGCCCTAAATGACGCGGGTCTTTGATCTGGCTCCACAGCTTGCCGTCTGAGAAAGTTCCTGCGCCGCCCTCACCAAACTGCACATTGCTCTCAGGGTTGAGCGTGTTCTTGCGCCACAGCCCCCAGGTATCTTGCGTGCGCTCTCGCACCTTTTTGCCACGCTCCAAAACAATCGGTTTGAAGCCCATGTGCGCCAGCAGCAATGCCGCAAAAATTCCACAGGGGCCAAAACCTACCACCACCGGGCGCAGCGGCAAATTCATCGGTGCTTGCGCGACGAGCCGGTAATTCATATCGGGCGTGGCCAGAATGTGCGTATTGGCAAGGTGTTGTTGTAATAGCTGCGTTTCACGCTCAGGCTGACTGAGCGTGACGTCAACGATGTAAACCACCAGCACATGGGCTTTGCGCGCATCAAAACTGCGCTTGAAAATTGTCCAATGGGCAACATCAGCAGGCGCCATCCCAAGCGTTTTAAGTATCAACGCCAAGAGATCATCGTGTGTATGGTCAAGCGACAGCTTGAGTTCTGAGAGTCGAATCATCGTTAGGGTCGATTACGTAATAACTTGTGAATTTGTCCGTGAGAATTGGGATGCAAAGCTAGGCGCAAAGCGCGCCGTTTAGCTCTGCTAAACAAGGGATTTGTAACGACGCTATGCGCCCAAAACTAACGAGAAAAATGTGCATGTTATTGCGTAATGGACCCTTACTACCTGTAAGGCCTGTGTTTATCAGGCAGATATGCGTATTCTAGAAGTTTGCTGAACGATAATCGGCCCCGTGAAGCCCACCAGACTGCCGCTGGTGCAATCCTGGAAACAGGGCACTGGAGGAACGTCCGGACTGCATAGGGCAGCGTAGCAGCTAACGGCTGTCCACTGAAAGGCCGAAAGGCTACAAGGTGAGGATTAGAGCAACAGAGACGAGCCGCTTGAGTGCGGGTGAAACGGGCAATCTCTACGCGCAGCAATACCAAGTAGGCCAGCGTTGATGGGGCCCCCAGAGTTGGCGGGTAGGTAGCACCGAGCGTTTGGGTGACCAAGCGCCCAGAGTAATGGCAGTCACACTGAGGGTAACCTTAGTGCACAGAATCCGGCTTATCGGTGGGCTTCACACTTTTGTTTATCAGCCACGCACCAGCAGCGACTGCCCCAGAGCAAAAACCGAGTTCGGTGCGGTGCTGCGCACAGCCAACTGCGTGGGCTTTTTGAAAACCCCTTTATTCGGTGCAGGGCGCTCTTCAACCTTAATACCTTTGGCCAGCTGCTCAAGCACCAGACTACGCAAAGTAACCGATTGCATGAAGTCGAGCAACTTGGCGTTCATGGTGTCCCACAGGTCTTGCGCCATGTCGTGCGCAGGCAAAGCCTCTTTGGCATTAGCCTCGGGTGCGGAGTCTTCCACAGCCGCAATGATTTCAGCCACCGTGATCGTGTCGGTGCGCCGACCCAAGGTGTAGCCGCCACCCGGTCCACGCGTGCTGCTCACAAGGCCTTGCTGGCGCAGTTTGCTGAACATTTGTTCAAGGTAGGAGAGGGAAATTTGCTGCCGCACTGAAATATCCGACAGTGGCACCGGACCGAGTTTTTCGCGCAAGGCCACATCAATCATGGCGGTGACGGCAAAACGACCTTTGGTACTAAGACGCATATGGGTGACTCCTGTCTGTAAAGTACCCTTTGGAGAGGGCACTCAATATAAAGTTCAAATTTCTTCACGCAAGCCTGAATTTAACCGAACTTTGCAACAAAAATAAGAACAAGGGATGTCTATATCGAGACACTCGAAAAAATTTCAAGGGCTCCCCACTCAGGAACCCAACGCAATTCTAAAAGCGAGCACTGAAATAACGCCACCCGTGACGCCCAGCAGCGACATGATCGAAACAAATACCGACTTGACATTCTCTTTCTTCATCACAATGCCAATCGCCCCCATCACAATACTCAGCTGCAGAAAAAGCGTTGCCAGATCAAACCGATCGCCAGCACTGGACAACCTCGCGACCTTGGTTTCGATTTCTTTGGCGCCGATAACCTTGCCAAATTCACCATCAATTTCTTGAACCCAGTTTTCCTGACCAACAGCGCGAGAACCGAGCAAAATTTCCTTTTTTTCTTTTTTAAAGCGTTTGATTTTCTCATCAAGATCAGCCGACATCTTTTGCATGCCGAGTGTCTGACCAGGCGAAACCGCGCCACCAAGCATCAAGGTATTGAGCAAATCTCGCTGCCCTTCAACCAGAGTTTCTTTGATACCCTTGGATGAATACCACTGGTAAATATTGCTTTTTTCGGTGGTCAGCTGAATTTCGTCTTCGCCAAATTTGCCTGCACCCAAGTCGTTGATCGCCAGCGTTGCAGCAAAAATTGACAAAAGAACACCAAAAATAACATCCCAATTGCGCTCTTCGACAGGCTCGGTTGCTGGTGCTTGATCCTTAGGGGTCGTTGGTGAATTGGAGTCGTTTGTCATTGTTACTCTTTCACTGAAATAGTCTTATTACCCTAGAGCATCGTTAACTTGCTCGTTGAATTCTGCCAGATTTTCAGCGGCCTGTATTTCTCGAGGAATCGCATCGCGCACGGAGAAGACGCCCAAAATTTTATTGGCTTCGGTGACCACGGGCAAATGCCGAAAGCCCCGCTCGATCATGATCAGCACGGCATCGGCTACTTTGGTTTCTGGCGGAATGCACCGTGGACTGCGTGTCATGATATCAGCCACTGTCGCCTTGGCGGGGTCAAGCGCCTTGGCCAAAACACGTGTCATCAGATCGCGCTCGGTGACGATGCCCAACAGCGTGCTGCCTGCGTCAATCACCAAAACACTGCCGCAGTTGGCGCGCGTCATGACACAAGCCGCGTTGTAAACCGTGGCGCTAGGCACCACACTAACCACATGGCGCTGCGCCATCGATTGAAAAACGGTGCGTTCGGTCATAGCAGACTCCTTGTGGTAGCAGGTTTAACGCAGGGAAGCGTTGATTTTTTCCAGTGCTTTGGCACCGGGGTTGAGTTGTGTGGCATTCATCACATTGAGCGGTGCAGCGCAAGTGTTCATCGCCGTGTGCAAGTCTGTGGCCAACGGATCGATGTAAAGCAAGCCGGTCACTACTTCGCCCTGCGCCGCATGCGACTGCATATAGCTCATGGCGGCGTAACGGTCAGTGGGGTCGTAATCGGCATGCAATTTGCGCAGACGCAGCCTGCTCCCGTCGTGCTGCTCCACTTCAACCAGTTCACCGGGCGCGTAGTCGGCCGTGATTTCGTTGCCCGGCGTGATGAAGTCAATGCGACTCACCGCCTCGTTGTGTTGGCGCACGTAGTCATAGCTCTTGGTGCTGCCACCGTGGTTATTGAACGTGACACAAGGGCTGATCACATCAATAAAGGCCGCGCCGCCGTGTGCCATAGCGCCTTTGATGAGTGGCACCAGTTGCGCCTTGTCGCCCGAGAAGCTGCGCGCCACATAGGTTGCCCCAAGTTGCAGTGCGATGCCCACCAGATCAACGGGGCTATCGCTGTTCACAACGCCTTTCTTGCTCTTGGAGCCACGGTCTGCGGTGGCAGAGAACTGGCCCTTGGTCAAACCATACACGCCATTGTTTTCCACAATATAAGCCATGCGCACACCACGGCGCATAGCGTTGGCAAACTGACCCAAACCAATTGAAGCCGAATCACCATCGCCTGAAACGCCCAGATACAACAGCGTTCGGTTGGCCATGTTGGCGCCCGTCAAGACCGATGGCATGCGTCCGTGCACAGTGTTAAAGCCATGCGAGGCACCCAAAAAGTAGTCTGGTGTTTTAGAGCTGCAACCAATGCCCGAGAGTTTGGCCACACGATGCGGCTCAATGTCGAGCTCCCAACAGGCCTGAATAACGGCCGCCGAGATCGAGTCGTGCCCACACCCGGCACACAAAGTTGAAATACGCCCCTCGTAGTCGCGCCGGGTGTAACCGACCTTGTTGGTTTGCAATGTTGGGTGGTGCAACCGGGGTTTGGCAATAAAAGTCATACGATCTCCTTTTGCACGCTGTCGTGGATGGCGCGAATAATGAAACGCGCGGTGATGGGCGTACCGTCGTAATGCAGCACACGCACCAGTTTGGCTGGGTTGGCATCCAGCTCGTTGATGAGCATGGAGCGCATTTGTGCGTCGCGGTTTTGTTCGACCACAAACACCTTGTCGTGTTCGGCTAAAAAATGGCGCACCGAGTCGGGGAACGGAAACGCACACAAGCGCATGGCATCCACATGGTCGCCGTTGCGTTCCAGCACATCCAGCGCCTCGCGCATGGCAGGCGTGGTTGAACCATAGTAAATAACGCCCAGTTTGGTGGGGGCAGTCGCATTGCGCACGATCGGTTGCGGTACCAAATTCTCAGCTGTTTTGAACTTGCGTATCAGACGCTCCATGTTGTAGATGTAATCCGGACCGGCCTCGGAATACATGGCCTGCGGGTTGCGCGTGGTGCCCCGGGTAAAGAAAGCCCCTTTGCTCGGGTGCGTGCCGGGCAGAGTGCGCCATGGAATACCGTCACCATCCACATCACGGTAGCGACCAAACGGTTTGCCTGCCTCGAGCTCTTCGGCTGTCATAACCTTGCCACGGTCGTATTCTTTTGCATCATCCCAGACAAACGGTTTGCACAGACGCTGGTTCATGCCAATATCAAGATCGGTCATGACAAAAATGGGTGTTTGCAGTCGCTCGGCCAAGTCCAGTGCCGCTGCTGAGTGGGTAAAACACTCGTGCGGGTCTTGTGGAAACAGCAGCACGTGTTTGGTGTCGCCATGCGAGGCATAAGCACATGAGATCAAGTCTGATTGCTGGGTGCGAGTGGGCATGCCAGTCGATGGCCCGCCACGTTGAACGTTGACAATGGTCACCGGGATCTCTGCAAAATAGGCCAAACCGATGAACTCAGTCATCAGCGATACACCGGGGCCGGAGGTGGCAGTAAAGGCGCGCGCGCCATTCCAACCGGCGCCCACCACCATGCCAATCGATGCCAACTCGTCTTCTGCCTGCACGATGGCAAACTTGTGCTGCCCGGTAGCTGGATCGATGCGAAATTTTTCGCAATATTTTTGAAACGCTTCGGGAATCGAGGTGGAAGGCGTGATCGGATACCACGCCGCCACAGTGGCACCACCATAAACCAAACCCAATGCCGAGGCACTGTTGCCGTCGGTAAAAATCTGGTCGCCCACATTGTCTGCACGCTGCACACGAATACCCAGCGGCGCTTGCAGGTGCTCTTTGACGTAATTGCGACCTAAATGCAAGGCTTTGACGTTGGATTCGAGCAAACGCTCTTTGCCCTTATATTGCTCGGCAAACAACTTTTCGAACACTTCAGCATCAACATCGAGCAACACCGAAAGTGCACCAACATAAATGATGTTCTTGAACAACTGGCGTTGCCGTGGGTCGGTGTACGCTTGGTTGGCAATCTCGGTCAACGGCACGCCCATGGTGTGCACATCGTCGCGAAATTTGCTGGCTGGCATGGGGCGTGTGCTGTCATAAAAGAGATACCCACCCGATTCGATTTCGGCGATATCGGCATCCCAGGTTTGTGGGTTCATTGCAACCATCATGTCGACACCACCACGCCTGCCGTGGTAACCCTTTTCACAGACGCGCGCTTCGTACCAGGTTGGCATACCTTGAATGTTGCTGGGGAAAATGTTGCGCGGGCTGACCGGCACCCCCATGCGCATCACTGCTTTGGCAAACAACTCATTCGCCGAGGCTGAACCCGAACCGTTGACGTTGGCAAATTTAATAACAAAATCGTTAATGGCTTGAATGCGTTTCATGCGGCCTCCAATGGGGCGATTTGAGCTGGAACAGCAGGCTTGGCATCACGGCATCGTGCCCCTGCCTGCGTGGTGTTGAGCAGGAACTTTTGCATGTCCCAAGCGCCCGTAGGGCAGCGCTCGGCGCATAAGCCGCAGTGCAAGCAAACGTCTTCGTCTTTCACCATGACGCGGGTTGTCTTGAGCTCTGCAGAAACATACAAGTCTTGCGTGGTGTTGGTCGCAGGCGCCTTGAGCCGTTGGCGCAGGTCTGCCTCGTCAGCATTGCCCGTGAAAGTAATGCAGTCCATCGGGCAAATATCGACACAGGCATCGCACTCGATACAAGTGTCACGGTTAAACACCGTTTGCACATCACAATTCAGACAACGACTGGCTTCCTTGAAAGCAGTTGCAGCATCAAAACCCAACTCAACCTCAATTTTGATACTGGCCAGCGCTTGCTCAGCAGCAGCCCACGGCACCTTATAACGGTTGTCGTTCGACACATCGTTGCGATAGCTCCACTCATGAATGCCCATTTTTTGGGACATCAGGTTGGTCATGGGTGCTGGGCGCCGCGCCACGTCTTCACCGTTGAGCAACCGATCGATCGACACAGCCGCTTCATGCCCCTGAGCAACTGCCGTGATGATGTTTTTGGGACCATAAGCAGCGTCGCCGCCAAAGAAAACCTTCGGCACAGTGGATTGAAAGGTGCCATCGGTCAGCACCGGCAAACCCCACTTGTCAAAGGCAATGCCGCAATCACTCTCGATCCAGGGAAAGGCGTTCTCTTGGCCAACAGCCACCAGCACCTCGTCACACGGCACCAACACATCTGGCTCGCCGGTGGGCAGCAAAGTGCGCCGACCTTTGGCATCGTATTCAGCTCGCACAATCTCAAATGTCATACCCGTGAGCTTGCCGTCGACATGCTCGAACGACTTGGGCACATGGAAATTCAGGATCGGGATGCCTTCATGCAACGCATCTTCTTTTTCCCAAGGCGAGGCTTTCATTTCTTCGAAGCCGCTGCGCACAATCACCTTGACTTCTTGGCCGCCCATGCGTCGAGCTGAGCGACAGCAGTCCATGGCCGTATTTCCACCACCAAGCACAATCACACGCTCGCCAACTTTAGTGATGTGACCAAACGAAACTGAGGCCAACCAGTCAATACCAATATGAATATTCGCCGCAGCCTCTTGGCGCCCAGGCACTTCAAGATCACGTCCACGGGGAGCACCACAGCCCACAAATACAGCGTCATAACCCTGTGCCAGCAAAGCTTGCATCGACTCAACACGCTGACCGCTATTGAACTGCACACCCATATTCAGGATGTAACCGGTTTCCTCGTCTATCACCGCTTCAGGCAAACGAAAACGTGGAATTTGCGAGCGGATAAAACCACCCGCTTTGGCCTCTCCGTCAAAAACGGTGACAGCGTAACCCAATGGCGCCAGGTCGCGCGCCACCGTTAACGAGGCGGGTCCAGCACCAACGCAGGCCACGCGCTTACCGTTGGGTGGCGCAATCGAGGGCATGCGTGCACTCACGTCATCTTTGCTGTCGGCTGCCACGCGTTTTAAGCGACAAATGGCCACTGGCTCAGGCTTGGTGCCGTTGTTTTCTTCGACCCGACCACGCCGACAAGCAGGCTCACAGGGGCGGTCGCAGGTGCGTCCAAGCACGCCTGGAAAGACGTTGGACACCCAATTGATCATGTAGGCATCGCTGTAGCGACCCTGACCGATCAAGCGGATGTATTCAGGAACGGGGGTGTGGGCCGGGCAGGCCCATTGGCAATCGACAACCTTGTGAAAATAGGCTGGATTATTGACATTGGTAACTTGCAATGTTGTCTCCTTACCCTGATTGCGCAGGGCTCGCGCTTCAGGAAAGGCGCATCCTACGCTCATCAATTGCTTTTGCTGCTTACGTTTTTTTGAATTTTCAAATTCCCTGATCTATATCAACAAAATAGATTGAACTGAATTATATTTTCCACATGGCTTAAACTTTGCATGCAGCTGCTCACGACAATGCAGTCACTTTTATCTGGAGTTTGCTAATGAAACTTGACCCCATGACCAAAAAATTTACCGCTCTCGATGCCTGCCATCAGCAGATCCAGCAGCACCTCGATTTATTCAACCAGTTGCAGTCGCTGCTCGAAGCTGACAGCGATAGCCCGGCCTGCCGCCAGCAGGCTGGTGCCATCGAAAGCTTTTTTTCCGGCACCTCGCGCCAGCACCATGCCGACGAAGAGAAAAACGTTTTTCCTGCGCTGCTTGCAAGCGACAATGCCGAGTTGGTGCAAGCCGTGCTGACGCTCAAGCAAGACCACGGCTGGATCGAGCAAAACTGGCTTGAATTAGCACCCATGCTGCGCGCCATCGCACAAGGCGAAGACTGGCCTGATTTGGCTGAACTGCAGCATTACATCGCCATTTTTCTGACCCTTTGCCAAGACCATATCGCGCTTGAAGAATCTCTGATTTACCCGGCTGCGAAAGAGCACTTCGCACTGGAGATGGCCAAACGAGCCGCCTTCAAAGAGTCGTGAACGGGATGAGGGCAGCTTGACTTAAATTTTCTCGACTGACTTGAGCTCAAGTTGCTTTTGCCGCCATATCCCCAGCAGTGCATTCTCAAAATCGAGAGCAAATTTTTCTGCATCAACCAGTTTGGTTGCCGCTACCTGCTGACGTAAGTTGGCTCTGAGCTTGCTGAGTTGTTGCAGATTCTGAACGTGAGTCATTGTTTGGATCACATAATCATGCTCATTGTGTACGACCCAATCCGCCAAACCTGCGCAACGCAGGATGCTTTCGCCTTGTCGCGCTAGCAAGCTTTTGCCGCTTAACGTCAACGTGGGCACACCCATCCACAAGGCCTCGATGGTTGTGGTGCCTCCAGGAAAAGGAAATGTGTCTAACACCACATCGATTTGCGCATAACTTGCCAGGTAGTCTTGCCGATTGCTTCCGGCTAACAAATCAAATGGCGTGCTATTGATACCCAATTGGTGGAGTCTTTGCAGAAAATGGGCTTTCCCGGATGGGCTACCAAATTGCCAATTTTGCAGCCGAAACCTTGCTCCAGGCAAAGCGGCAAGAATCTGCGACCAGATCAGCAACACCGCATCATTGATTTTGCTGAGCACCTGAAACGATGCAAAAGTGACATAACCATTGCGCAAGGCGGGCAAAGTTGTGACCGCGCCAAGCTGATCGATTGGTGGCGCCGTCAAACAATAGCGAATCTCTGGCAGACACCAAATTTTTTCTGTAAATTGCAGATACTCAGGATCGGGCACCGCCACCTTGTCGACCAAAACAAAGTCGATCTCGGCGATGCCGGTGCTGGCCCAGTAACCCAGCCAAGCCACTTGCACGGGTGCTGCGCGCCAAGCAAAAAGCGACAGTCGATTGGCCGCCGTGTGTCCAGACAAATCAAGCAAAATATCGATCGAGTCAGCCTGTATTTTTGCGGCAAGTGATTCGTCTGACAGGGCTTCGATCTGATGCCATTCTGTGAAAAATGGCTTGATGCGCAAGGTCAGCGCATCTTCCTGAGGCCAATTAGCGTAAGCCACCAACGCGAACCGCTCAGGCCGGATTTTGGCCACAACGTTTTCCAGAAAATAGCCCACCGCATGGTTTCGCAAGTCACCCGAAACAAAGCCGACGCGCAATGGGCGATCACCCTCCTGCGCGGTCAAGCCGTGTGAGTAAGGACGCGCTAATGCGCTCACCTTGGCACCAAATTTTCGCGCTTCACTCAGGTAATCTGCTGGTGAACAATCTGCCGAAAAACTCAGTGCATAGAGCAGGTTTTGCTGAGCTGGCAAATAGTCTGGGTGCTGAGCAAGTGCTTCGCGATAGCTGGCAATGGCTGACTTTAGTTGTCCACTCAACTGAAAGGCTCCCCCCAAATTGCTCAGCAGTTGTGGATCATTGGGCGATAAATTCAGGGCTTTTTGAAAAATATCAATGGCGGCAAGTGAATCACCTTGCTTGTGCAAAACCAATCCCAAGTTAAGGTGAGCTGGCAAAAATTCAGGCTGGAGTTGAATCGCCCTGACGTAGCATTCCTGTGCCTTCACCAAATGCTTGTCACGCTCATGCAGCCCACCCAGCATAAACCAGGCATCCATATTCGCAGCATCGAGCACCACGGCTCGCTCCAGCAAACGCTTAGCTTCAGCGAACGTTTGCAACTCAGATTTCACAAAAGCCAGGCCGACCAGGGCGTCGACATCGTCTGGCAGATTCTTCAACACATTTTCATAGCAGCGCAGCGCATCTACCAAGTTGCCTGCATCCAGAGCCTCGTTGCCCAACTTTTGCCAATTGGGTTTGAAGATTGGGGCTGGCGCTTGGGTAGATGCCTGCAGTGACTGCTCAAGTCGCGCTTGCAAACCTGCGCGGTGTTTTTCGAACCTGCTAGCGAGCCATTTCAACATCGTATTATTTATAAATGCAGCAGCAAAGCAGGCAATGCGTTATTGAAGTCTGGAGACCAGCCATTCAGTGAGCTGGCTGACATAACGATCTTCATAGCCTGCGTCTTTGAGCGCCCATTTGAAGGCGTTGCCCAACTGCGCCGTTTTATAAATGTTGAGCTTTTTTTTCTGTTTCATTTTGAATCCTGATATTCGAAGGAGCATGATGTCAAAAATTTTCTTTGATTTGGCGGCATATTGTTTTTCATTCAAATTCTCCGCCAAAGGCATGCGCTCAATCCAGACATCAGCCATGCTCAAGCCAAAAGCTTTCGCTTCAGATGCGTCAAACCAAGAAAGTAACATACTCAATCCTCTTCATCATTGCAATGGTGCCGAAAGCCAATTTGTGGCGGCAAGCGCCGGATTCGTTTTACTTTGGGTTTTCCAAATACGACCCAGTTGTTGGTAGTCTTCGGGCGTCATCAGTTTAGGCATCGCTCGCATTTTGGCTTGTGCTTGCTCAGTGAACCCGTTCATTGCCAAAGCACTGACATAAGTGTAAAGATTAGAGTGGCTAGGAAACGCCTCCGAAGTATGCCGCATCCAGTCGAGTTCGTCGTGGGTCATACCTGCGTGCGGCACCACTCTTCCCAATTTAATAAATGCTTCCAGGTGCGAAAGCACCCACGTTTCAGGTACCTCGGCGGGTTGCTGCATGTCGTAAGCTCTTTCAAATCGCAATGCCAAAAAATCGGCTTCCATGCGCAAGTAATCCCGCGTCATCACACCCAGCAAGGCAACTGCAGCAACACATCCCAATGCCAGGGTTGCCCGGGAACTCTTAAAAATCATCGTTTCGTTAATTCGAATACCCAACACCCCGGTAGCAAGGCCAACGGGAAACAAGATGTAGGCGTAATGCAGCGGAAACTCCAGCATGGCGTGCCACCAAGCAACGCCAACAAACAACACCAGCAGCGCATCCTCTTTTTGCGCCACACGCCGGACTTGTCGCATAAACCAAACCAACAAAAATATACCTGTCAGGGCACCCATGGGCAGACCCATCCACAAAATCAACTCTAAAAACAAATTGTGCGATTGTTGAAAAACACCACCGAAGGAAACATGGTTTTCGGCCAATGCCAGATGTGCAGGTGCCAGCGTTGTCCATCCATAGCCCCACATTGGCTGCTGCGCAATTGCATCGATGAACATGGCATAGGCATCGGCGCGAATGTCGGGACTCACAATCCGATTGACCGCGTTAAATGTTGGGTCTAGCAGCAATGCCTGGCTAAGTGGCTGAATACTCAGCAAACTGAGCACAAAAAATGCCAGCAAGGAAAGCCCCATGCGCAATGCGCGCTTGGAGTACCAAAGCTTGTGCCAATACCAGCCGGCGAACGCCATCAGTGCAATCGCCACAATAGCCATGCGCGATTGCGTCAAAGCCAGACCAAACAATAGATAGCCGGCAACAAACAGAGCAAAGGGAATGCCAACTCTATTTTTCTGAATAAACCAGGCCAGGGCTAATAAGGCCCACAGCAATAATGTGGCCATTTGATTGGGTTGAATCAGGTTAGCAAAAGGTCTGTTTTGCCACAGCGGAACAATCCAAATATCAAAACCGGCAATGCCCGTCCATTGGTATAACTGCATCCCTACCGAAACAACCGCAGCAAAACCAATCGCAGCCAACAACGCACTCATGGCTTGACCAGGTCGATTGAGTTCCCACTGCGTGCCAAGCTGAATACTGAACAGAAAACCCAACAAATAAGCTGTGCTAGTCCACGCTTGCCCCGAAAAATAGATCATGCCTGCGGCATATTGAAGCATCGGAACAGACGCAAGCAAGGCCGTAACAAGTGCAAACGCTGACCAACCCACTGACGTTTTAAATTTAATAACGGCCACACAGCCCGCCAGAGCAAACATCCAGGCAATCCAGGCGTCGGTATGAAAAGCAATCCACGGGTAGTAGTGATTCGGCAAAAGCCACCCAAGTGCCAAAAAAATAGCCCAAAACCCAGGCCAAAAAAAACCCCCAACAAAGGGGGTCTTTTTTGAAAAAAACGAAAAAATTACTTGCAAGACGCTGGGCGATATTTGGCAGCAATCGTGCCGGCGCAAACCCAAGTGACTTGACCATTGGTGCCGTAAGAGCCGGTCATGGTGATGGTCGAACCGGTAATAGCCGTGTCACCCTGCGCGGTAGCCGTGATCACACCAGTGGTGTACGCAGTCCCAGAAACATACTTGGATGACATCGAGTCAATCGTCAGACTTGCCGTGTTGGGAATGGCACCCAAGGCGGCGGCTGATTCAGACACTGCAACTTTGCCAGCAGAAGCAGCCAACATCACTTCAGAAACCTTAGCACGAACCGTGTAATCTTGATAAGCAGGTAAGGCCACGGCGGCCAAAATGCCAATAATCGCCACAACGATCATCAACTCGATTAGGGTAAAACCCTTTTGCATAGAACGTTTCATGAATAGCTCCTTCAGGTTAAAAAAACAAATAAACAACGGGACACTGAGAGTTCAGCAGTTTCCGTGCCAAGCGCGAAAACGACGAATTATTGAATGTAGTTGCGGATATTAATGAAAATGGCCTTTTTTAAAGCAAACTTTGTCAATAAACCAATCGAAGCGAGCAATTTTTGTCACATGGCAGAGCCAAACTGGCAATCTGAATCTGATCAGGCAATCGAAACGATGCTTCCCGTTAACGTAAACCACCCTCCTAGCTCAGGGCGAACGGATCCATCATTCGGGGCTGCGTAAAAGACCATAAACCGAGATTGTCCATTAGAGTTTTTCACGCTGGTTTGAGGGAGACGGGCTCACCCGCGTGGGCCCACAAGCCCTCGAACCAATGTCTGCGTTGCCGCGCCACCGCCAAGCGCAGCGTTGGCATGTCCGGTTTTACCTT
>CAIYYA010000342.1 GCA_903930255.1 uncultured beta proteobacterium | reverse complement strand
CGTCAGCACCCCGTCGCGCAAAGTGCCATCCAGCCACACCGGTGTGCGCCATGTCGCCGTTGGGCCGAGCAGGTCCAGTGCAGCGTAGGTGGTGACCAGCTTCATCACCGAGGCCGGGTTCATGGCTGCTTCGGCGCGGTGCTGCAAGCGAGGCGCCACAGCGCCATCAACATCGCCAACCCAAACCGACACGGCATCTAGCGGCACTTTGGCGCGCGCCAGCGCGGCGCTCACTTCGGCTGGCAGCGGCTGAGCCTGGCTGCTCAGGGTCAGCGCAAGCAAACTGGTTAGCAACAAAACAGCTTTGAAACGCATACTGTCAGCCCATCACAATGGCACGAAAGTCGTTCACATTGGTCAGCGTGGGGCCGGTCACGACCGAATCACCCAGCGCCTGAAAAAATCGGTGTGCATCGTTGTTGTCCAGATAGCTGCGCGGATTCATACCCAGCGCCCAGGCGCGTTGAATCGTGTCAGGCGTCAGGATGGCACCGGCAATCTCTTCGGCACCATCCACTCCGTCGGTATCGCCCGCCAGCGCATAAACACCCGCTGCGCCACCCAGCGCCAGTGCCAGCGCCAGCAAAAATTCGACGTTGCGCCCACCCCTGCCCTGGCCACGCAGCGTTACCGTGGTTTCGCCCCCACTGAGCAACACGCACGGTGTTTTGAAGGGCTGGCCGTGCAACAGCACTTGGCGCGCAATGCCACCCAGCACTTTGGCAACGTCGCGCGACTCGCCCTCCAGACTGTCACCCAAAATATAGGGTGTGAACCCAGCAGCGCTGGCAACTTGGGCGGCCGCCTGCAGCGCCATTTGCGGCGCGGTGATGATGTGCACGGTGCTGTTTTGCAGCCGCACATCACCCGGCTTGATGGTTTCGCCCGCACCACTTTGCAGCAACTCGCGCATGGCCTGTGGCAGCGCAATTTGGTAACGGTTGACGATTTCCAGCGCATCGGCACAAGTGGTCGAGTCGGCAACTGTGGGGCCAGAGGCGATATCCATCGGCGAGTCGCCCGGCACATCGGAGATCAGCAATGTGCACAATTGTGCTGGGGAGCACGCGGCTGACAAGCGCCCGCCCTTGATGGCGGAGAGATGTCGGCGCACACAGTTCATTTCAGAAATCGTAGCGCCACACGCCAGCAGTGCGGCGTTCACAGCCTGTTTGTCTTGCAAAGTCAGCCCCTGCGCGGGTGCCACCAGCAAGGACGAACCGCCGCCCGACATCAGTGCAATCACCAGATCGTCAGCCGTCAGGCCTTTCACCAGTTCCTGAATGCGCTGGGTCGCCAGCAAGCCGGCCATATCGGGCACCGGGTGCGCTGCCTGCGCGATCTCAATGCGCTGGCATTGCACCTCGTAGCCGTAGCGCGTGACGACCAGCCCCTCCAGCGGGCCGCTCCAGTTGTCTTCGAGTGCCCGCGCCATCGCGGCTGTTGCCTTGCCGGCGCCAATCACGATCGTGCGCCCCTTGGGCGGGGGCGGCAAATGCGCTGGCAAGCACAGCGCCGGTTGTGCCGCAGCCACGGCGGCATCGAACAGGCTGCGCAGCAAGCTGCGGTAATCGGGTGCAGGAGGTTTCATCAGCGGTTGGCTTCAGGTAACGGGTGTCAGCTTGGCCACGCTCAGTGCCAGCCACTTGACACCATGGCGCGGAAAATTGATTTGTGCGCGCGCGTCATCGCCCTTGCCTTCGAGCGAGAGCACGCTGCCTTCGCCAAACTTGGCATGAAACACTTTTTGCCCGATGCGCCAGTTGTGCCCTGTATCGGCCTTGGGTTGCGCAATCGGTGCAATGGGCGACAAAACCCGTGAAAAATCAGCACCAAAATTGCTTCTAGCGCTTGCTGGATAAGCGTGAGAAGCTTCTGAATACATAGCACTTCCAGAGCCATAGCCGGATGTCTTGCCATAAGCCTGATGCTTTGGCGTGATCCATTTAAGGGCATCTTCAGGCAACTCTTCAAAAAACCGGCTCTTCATGTTGTAGCGCGTCTGGCCGTGCAACATGCGGGTTTGCGAATGGCTTAGATACAGGCGTTTGCGAGCCCGGGTGATGGCCACATACATCAGACGGCGCTCTTCCTCCAGACCTTCACGGTCATTCATCGCGTTTTCGTGTGGAAACAAGCCCTCTTCTATGCCGGTAATAAAGACACAATCAAATTCAAGCCCTTTGCTGGCGTGCACTGTCATGAGCTGAATCGCATCTTGCCCGGCTTGTGCCTGGTTGTCACCCGCTTCCAGTGCCGCATGGGTCAAAAAGGCCGCCAGCGGCGACAGGGTTTCGCCGGTCTGGGCATCGGGCGCCAGTTCATCCAGCAAAGGCTGGTTCAAATCAATGCCCTGCGAGGCTGGGGACTGCCTCAACTCATCTACCGGCAATGCCACCGCGTCACGGCCAAAACCTTCGATAGAAACAAAGCTTTCGGCAGCATTGACCAGTTCCTCCAGGTTTTCCACCCGGTCAGCGCCTTCGCGGTCAGCCCGGTAATGGTCAATCAGACCACTGTGGTCGAGCGTGCGCTCGATAATTTCACGCAGGCTCAAACCCTGGGTTTGCTCGCGCAAAACATCAATACCGGCCAAAAATGCACCGATGTTGCTGCCAGCCTTGCCGCTCAGACCACTCACCGCATCGCTCAGCGAGCAGCCGCTGGCACGCGCCACGTCCTGCAACTGCTCCAGGCTGCGCGCGCCAATGCCGCGTGGCGGAAAGTTCACGGCACGCAAAAAACTGGTGTCATCGCGCGGGTTTTCCAGCAAACGCAGATAAGCCAGTGCGTTTTTGATTTCGGCTCGCTCAAAAAAGCGCAGGCCGCCATAGACCTTGTAGGGCATGGCAGCATTGAACAGCGCGGTCTCAATCACCCGGCTTTGCGCGTTGGAGCGATACAGCACGGCGATTTCTTTGCGCTGAAAAAATGCCCCCACGCTAGCCATTTCATGTGCTTCGCTGCCCCCCGAGGGGGCGCGGCCTTGCTTGGGGCGGCCCGGCGCGGCGGCCCCCACAAGCTCACGCATCTCATCCACCATCCACTGCGCTTCGGCAAAGTCGCTAGTCGACTCAAAAACCCGCACCGGCTCGCCCGGGCCTTGCGCGGTACGCAGGTTTTTGCCCAGGCGCTTGCTGTTGTGACTGATAAGGGCGTTGGCACTATCGAGGATATTGCTGCCACTGCGGTAGTTTTCCTCCAGCTTGATCTGATGCTGCACTTTGAACTCGCGAACAAAGTCAGCCATGTTGCCGACCCGCGCTCCACGAAAGGCATAGATGCTCTGGTCATCGTCACCCACAGCCAGTACACACCCGGTCGGTGCAAAAGCACCATCGACACTGCTGTGCGCACCGGTGCCTGCGAGCATCTTGATCCAGGCATATTGCAGTTTGTTGGTATCTTGAAACTCGTCGATCAAAATGTGCCGAAAACGGCGCTGGTAATGCTCACGAATCGGATCGTTACCCTGCAGCAGTTCGTATGAACGCAGCATCAGCTCAGAAAAATCCACCACACCTTCGCGCTGGCATTGTTCTTCGTAAAGCTGGTAAATCTCAACTTTTTTGCGGGTTTCGGGGTCACGCGCCTCAACTGCAGCCGGGCGCAGTCCGTCTTCTTTGCAGCCACCAATAAACCACTGCATCTGCTTGGCTGGAAAACGCTCATCGTCAATGCCAAACTGTTTGTAGAGGCGCTTGATGCTCGAAAGCTGATCTTGTGTATCGAGAATCTGAAAGCTTTGCGGCAAATTGGCAAGTTTGTAATGGGCGCGCAAAAAGCGGTTGCATAAGCCGTGAAACGTACCAATCCACATGCCGCGCACATTCAGCGGCAGCATGGCACCCAGGCGCGTCATCATCTCTTTGGCCGCCTTGTTGGTAAAGGTAACCGCCAACACGCCACCGGGTGAGACTTGCCCAGTTTGCAGCAGCCAAGCAATGCGGGTTGTCAGCACACGGGTTTTGCCAGAGCCTGCGCCGGCCAAAATCAAGGCGTGCTCGGGTGGCAAGGTCACGGCAGCAAGCTGCTCGGGGTTGAGGTTGGCTAACAAAGCCGCATCGGGCCTGGAATCTTGAGGTTGAAATGAGAACATGGCGCAATTGTAGAAAGCCGCACGTATCCGGGGGATTTCAGCCAAAACCACACATGCTGTTATCCTTTCGGCCTGAAATTTACCCATCCGGACAACTCTTATGCATCAACTCTCTTTGACACTGATTGCAGCCACTTGCTTAACGCTCGCTGCTTGCTCTAAAAACGATAGCCCTCCAAGCACGGTCAGCACGCCTGCCGCTGCAACTGGCGCCAGTCCTGTAGCGAGCGTCGCGCCTTATGACCAGGTCGCCAGCAGCGCCAAGGGTTTTACCGTGGGTGCCTTGATGAGTGCACAAACTGTTTATGTGTTGTTTGACCCACAGTGCCCGCATTGCGGCAAACTCTGGCAAGCCTCACTGGCGTTGCACAACAAAGTCAAATTTGTCTGGATTCCGATTGCTTTCAAACCTGGCACCAGCGTGTCCCAAGGCGCGGCTTTACTGACAGCCGGTAATGCGATTGACGCCATGACCGCCCACGAAGAATCATTATTGGCCGGCAAAGGCGGCATGGCGGCCAGCGCCGATGTGTCAAGCGAACTCACCAACAGCATCAAGGTCAACACCCAGTTGCTGAATGTGCTGGGCGCTGACTCCGTGCCATTTATCTTGAGCAAAAACAAAAGCACCGGCCAAGTCATTACCCACAGTGGCGCGATGGAAACAGCTGCGCTGGCTGAGTTTTTGGGCGTTTAATCCGATTAACGTGAAACACCGTTCGTGGTGAGCTTGTCGAACCACCCTTCGACAGGCTCAGGGCGAACGGTTTCATGAATCGGGGTGTCGTGAAAAAACATGGCAGTTAGGGGCTTGAGTCAGACAGCGCTGACTCGGTTATTTCAGGCTTGACTTTGCCCTCTTTTTTGGGCAAGGGTGTGATGTCGAGCAACACCTCGGCCGTAGCGCCATCGCTTACATCCACGGTCAGCCGTCCGCCATCGACAAGTCTGCCAAACAGCAGTTCATCGGCCAGGGCACGACGAATGGTGTCTTGAATCAAGCGCTGCATAGGGCGCGCACCCATGAGAGGGTCGAAACCCTTTTTGGCCAAATGCTTACGCAATTTGTCGGTAAATGTCACTTCCACCTTTTTGTCGGACAACTGCGCTTCAAGTTGCAACAAAAATTTGTCAACCACCCGCAAGATCACGTTTTCGTCAAGCGACTTGAAACTGACAACAGCATCCAGCCGGTTGCGAAACTCGGGTGTAAACATGCGCTTAATGTCGGCCATTTCATCGCCTGCTTCGCGCGGATTGGTAAAGCCAATGCTGGCTTTGTTCATGGTTTCGGCGCCAGCGTTGGTCGTCATGACCATGATGACATTGCGAAAATCAGCTTTACGACCATTGTTGTCGGTCAAAGTTCCGTGATCCATCACCTGCAATAACACGTTAAAAATCGCTGGGTGAGCTTTTTCAATTTCGTCGAGCAACAGCACACAGTGTGGCTTTTTAGTGACGGCCTCGGTGAGCAAACCACCCTGATCGAATCCCACATAACCCGGCGGCGCACCAATCAAACGGCTCACGGCGTGCTGCTCCATGTATTCGCTCATATCAAAACGCAGCAACTCGATGCCCATGATGTAGGCCAATTGTTTGGCGGCTTCAGTCTTGCCAACACCGGTGGGACCGCTGAACAAAAAGGCTCCAATCGGCTTGTCGCCCTTGCCCAGACCTGAGCGCGCCATCTTCACGCTTGAGGCCAACATGTCGAGCGCTTTGTCTTGGCCAAACACCACGTTTTTCAGGTCGCGCTCAAGCGTTTTGAGCTTGCCACGGTCATCGTTCGACACATTCGCCGGGGGAATTCGGGCGATTTTGGCCACGATGTCTTCCACCTCGGCTTTGCTGATGATTTTTTTGCGTTTGGACAGCGGCAAAATGCGCTGCGCAGCACCCGCCTCGTCAATCACATCAATGGCTTTGTCAGGCAAATGTCGGTCGTTGATGTATTTGGCACTTAACTCAGCAGCGGCCTGCAGGGCAGCCAACGCGTATTTAACGCTGTGATGGTCTTCAAAGCGCGACTTTAAGCCTTTGAGAATCTCCACCGTTTGCTCAACGGTGGGTTCGACCACTTCAACCTTTTGAAAGCGCCGCGAGAGTGCTGCATCTTTTTCAAAAATGCCTCGGTACTCGGTAAAGGTGGTAGCGCCAATGCATTTAATGGCACCCGAGCCGAGCGCTGGCTTGAGCAGATTCGATGCATCCAGCGTGCCACCAGAAGCCGCGCCGGCACCAATCATGGTGTGAATTTCGTCGATAAACAAGATCGAGTTGGGTTTGTCCTTGAGCGACTTCAGCACGCCTTTGAGGCGTTGCTCAAAATCACCCCGGTATTTGGTGCCAGCCAGCAGCGCGCCAATGTCTAGCGAATAAACGATCGATTCGGCCAAAATTTCAGGCACGTCTTTTTGCGTGATGCGCCAAGCCAGACCTTCGGCAATCGCGGTCTTGCCAACACCCGCTTCGCCCACCAACAGTGGGTTGTTTTTGCGACGCCGGCACAAAATCTGAATGACCCGCTCGACTTCGTACTCTCGTCCAATCAGTGGATCAATTTTGCCATCTTTAGCCAGTTGATTGAGGTTTTGCGTGAACTGCTCCAGTGGCGAAGCCTTTTCATTTTTCTCATTGTTGCTTTCGTCTGATTCAGCCGCACCCTCAGGTGCTTTGGCCGGCTCAGGAGGCTCGCTTTTCTTGATGCCATGCGCAATAAAGTTCACCACATCCAGGCGCGTGACACCCTGCTGGTGCAGGTAATAAACAGCATGCGAGTCTTTTTCGCCAAAAATAGCCACCAGCACATTGGCACCGGTGACCTCTTTTTTGCCATTGCCGGTGGACTGCACGTGCATGATGGCGCGTTGTATGACACGCTGAAAACCCAGTGTTGGCTGCGTATCGACATCGTCCGTGCCGGCGAGCTGCGGTGTGTTGTCTTTGATAAAGGCGCTTAAAGACTTGCGCAAATCGTCAACATTGGCCGAGCAGGCGCGCAAAACTTCGGCCGCGCTGGGGTTGTCGAGCAAGGCCATTAGCAAATGCTCAACGGTGATGAACTCGTGGCGCTGTTGGCGCGCCTCAACAAAAGCCATATGTAGGCTGACTTCCAGTTCTTGGGCAATCATGGTTTTCCTCAAATAGCTTGAATAGGATGCTTAACTGTAAACGGGTTTGAATTTTTCCGGGTCTGAAAAGGACATAACCATTAAGAGCCAACCGGTTCACAAATACATTTGAGCGGGTGCCCCGCCTTGCTGGCAGCATCAAGCACCTGATCAACCTTGGTGGCTGCAATGTCGCGGCTGTAAACGCCGCAAACACCTTTCCCGTCAAGATGAATTTTTAGCATGATGCGCGTCGCCGTTTCCAGGTCTTTGGCAAAAAACTCCTGTATCAGAATCACCACAAACTCCATCGGCGTGTAGTCATCATTGATCATCACCACCTGATACATCATCGGCGGCAAGGTTTTTTGCGTGCGTGCTTGGGGCGCAACAGCCACATCGGAATCGGTATCAGGCAGAGCAATGCGCCGTTTGGGGGGGTGTTTGGGAGATTGGGTAACCATCGGATCATTCTAGCCATCGTGCAAAACGCACTCAGCACTGCAAGCGTTGAAAGGTTTTGCGGAATTTGGCCACTTTGGGGGCTGCCACCGCCAAGCAATATCCCTGCGAAGGATTTTTGGCAAAGAAATCTTGGTGATATAACTCAGCCGGCCAGTAGTTTTGCAGCGCCTGCACCTCGGTCACGATCGGCTTTGCATAAACCCCGCTCTGCGTCAACTCGGCAATCAAGGCCTGTGCCAACGCCGCTTGCTCAGGCGATGAGGTGTAAATGCCACTGCGGTATTGCGAGCCATGGTCATGCCCCTGGGCGTTCGGTGTAGTGGGGTCATGCACCACGAAAAATATCTCAAGCACGTCGCGCAGACTAATTTGCGCAGTGTCAAACACCAGCTTAACAACCTCGGCATGGCCACTGCGACCTGTGCAAACCTGCTCATAACTCGGGTTCTCGATCAGACCGTTGCAATACCCCGACTCAACCACCTGAACACCCAGCACCTTGGCATACACAGCGTCAAGACACCAAAAGCAGCCGCCACCCAGTGTGATCGTTTGAAAATTCATGAAAGTCCGTTCATTTGGGCTGCAGCCGTGCCAACACCAATGCGTAGGCGTAATATTTTTTATTGCCGGGGTTGAGCAAGTGCACCCGTTCGAGCAAATCGCGTGCCTCTGTTTTCAGGGCTTCCTTAAAACCCACATTTTTCAGTTGCGCCAACAGCAAGCCACACAAATTGAGCATCACCACTTCATTGCTAGGAAGCTGCAAAACCGCCGAACGCAAGAGTTTCACCGCCAGCTCGAACTCGCCTTGTTTGGCCAAATTGATGCCCCGGTTGTTGATGTCGATCACCTCTTGGCGCGAGGCCTGTATCAACGCCAAGCCTTCTTCACCCAGCGCATGGCTGGCAAACAGGGCTTGCACCTGGTTTGAAACGTCTGCGTTTTCATGGTTGTTTTTAATCACCTCGCCAAGCAAACTGCAAGCTTTGTCGTGGCGCCCTAGCTTCAGTTGGGTCTGTGCCAGTTCCAGCACTAACTCGGTGCTAGCTTTACCCTCCATCTGATCAAACAGCTTCTCAGCCGCTTGGATGGCAGCCAAACCTTTCTCTGTTTGCCCCATTTTTTGATAAACCAAACTCTCAGCCGCTGCCGTTTGCAAAGCAGCCGCACTGTTGTATTTGAACTCTGCCTTGCATTGCTTGAGGATTTTGAGCGCATCGTCCGGCGCATTGCGGTCTGTTAGAACCTGCGCCAGCCGGCTGTAAACCGCCGGATTTTTGTGGGTTGAAAACTCGCTAATTTTGATGGTTTTTTCAAAAGCAGCCTGCGCACTATCGAGGTCACCATTTTTATACGAAGAATCGGCCAGACTTTTTTGCCGCAGCGGCGAGTTCGGTGATAGCTTGGCCGCTTGTGCCCAGGATTCTTGCGCCAGAGCCAATTCGTTCATGGCTTCGAAGGACTTGGCCAACCAGTCGGCCGCCTCGACATACATCGGACTGTCTTGCAGCACCTGTTGAAACAATTGAACAGCGCCAGCAAAGTCCTGCGCAAAATATGCCACCCGACCCAGTCCGGTTTTTGCCCAGGCCACACTTCGTACCGCCAGCACCAACTCAAACAGTTTTTTTGCAGCGGCATAGTCACCCAGCGTCAGCAACAAATCGCTTTTGATGCGCAAAATTTCTTGCTGATTGCTGGCCTGTGCAGTCAGCAGCACATCGCACTGTGCCACCGCAGCAGCCAGATCTTTGGCGCGAATAGCGGCTTCAACTGGCGCCAACACCAATTTGCGAGCCAGCAATTTTTCAAGCCGACTTTGCAATAGTTCTTGATTGATGGGCTTGAGCAAATAGTCATCGGGCTTAATCTCGGCAGCACCCATCACCATGTCGGTGGTTTTTTCGGCAGTCACCATCACCCAGATACTCGACACACCGACCCACTGGCGCAACTTGGCTTCTTCGAGCACCTGCTGCCCATTTGCTCCCGGACCCAAGTTGTAGTCGCAAATCACAATGTCATATTTGCACTCTTGCAGCAAACGAGTCGCTTCTTTGCCATTGCTCGCGGTGTCGGCGCGTGGTATGCCCATGTAACGAACAAACTCGCGCAACATGCTGCGCACACCCTGGTAATCGTCAATGATCAGCGCACTGGCGTTTTTGAGCGAGACAAAGGGGCTGGCCATATCGAATAACTGCGCAACGCTAAGGCAACTTCAGCACAAAACAGCCACCACCATAAGCTCCGCCGTTTTCAATGATCAGCTCACCCTGTTTGCCATTGTTTTGATGCAGTTGTGCAACCAGTGACGAAAAATAAAAGCCCAAGCCAGTGCTGCCACTCAAAAAATTAACGCCTTTGGCAGCTGCCACACCTTCCGCCAGCAACAAGTGTGAGGGATAACCTTGTCCGTTGTCTTCAACCCTAAGCGCCAAGAAGCCATTTTCAAATTGCGCGGTCACGCGAATTTTGTCCTGGGTGTAATTGCACGCATTGTTCAGCGCATTCAGCAGCACCCCGGTGACCAGGTCGCGATCAAAATAGCCATAACAATCGGGCGCGCACTGCACATCCAGCGCAATTCCCTTGAACTCAAACACGGTGCGCATTTGCAACAAGGTCTCGGAGATCACGTCGGCAACCGAACGTTCGTCAATATCAATGGGGTAAATTGATTTGCCCAACTTGTAAAGGGTGAGCAGCTGAATCAGGTTGGCGTTCATGCGGTGCGCCTGATTAATCACCAGCACCAGCTCATCAAACCCCGACTGATCTCCCTGGGCACGCGATTGCAGCGCCATTTTTTCCAGCGCATTCACCTGCACATTCACCGAGTTTTTCATGTCGTGAATCGACGAGGCAATCAAATCAGTGAAACTAATATCTTGAAGAGGCATATGGCGAAGAAAATAAAGACAAAAAGGTGAACCGCATCATTCTATGGACAAATTCATCAGATTCAATTTTGTAAATGTCATGGATTCTCATGCAACACCAAGGGGATGTGCGAGTTTGAATCAACCCGAGCCGGTGTGTGCTGCCGCCGCTTTGCCTTCGCGCTTGTTGACATACATGCTGGAATCTGCGGCTTTTAACAGATCGGTGGCGTTGTCACCATCTTGGGGGTAACTTGCCACACCAATACTGCACGACGCGTAAACCACACTGTGTTCTGCGCGCACCGACACTGAGGCGACGGCACGACTCAAACGCTCGGCTAATTCAATGAGCTCTTGGTGCGTTCCAAGCGCCAGCACGACAAATTCGTCACCACCAATGCGCGCCGCAATATCGTGCGCTCGCACTGTGGAGAGAATCGTGCGGGCAACCTCCACCAACAATGCGTCGCCAGTTGCATGACCATAACGGTCATTCACGGGTTTGAAGTGGTTCAAGTCCATCATTAACAAACCAAACGCGGTAGCGCCGGCCTTGCTGTCGGACAACGCACGCTTCAAACAACTGTCGAAATGGCGCCGATTGTGCAAACCGGTCAAGGCATCGTGCACCGAAAGCATCGTCAGCTGGGCATGACTGTGAGTTACTTCACTCATGAGGGCGTTAAAGCCATCTGCTAGCGATGCCAGCTCGCGCGTCCAGCTAGCTTTGGCTGCGATTTGGCGTGCATCGTCGCCGAGTTTCATGGCGTTTTTTACGTGCACTGCAAAGTCGGCAATAGGCTGCACGACTTTCCAGCGTAACACCAGAAAGACGGCGGCAAACAGCACCAGGATCAAACCACTGAGCAACTGGGTTGCAGGCAATACGACTGATTCAATGGGAGCCATCAATATTTCTGCCGGAATGCCTACCGTGATCACGCCGTTCACATCGCCAGGGCTTGCCAAGCTGTAACAACCCAGACACTCGGTGGCCATGATGACCGGAAAACCGAAGCGCAGAATACCGGCGGTGACTTCAAAAACGTCTTTTTTGTCGATTAGCACTTGAGCCACCAAAGCATCGGTACGCCGCTGCTGCGCATGGCCGGATATATCGCCAAACTGTTTGGCCACCGCTTCTGAACGAATCACACCCACCTCGTAGTCAGGCAAACGCAAGCGCACGTGGTGAATGACATCTTCCATCTCAGCGCGCGTCCAACCTTTGCGCATCACCGAGTAAAGCTGGTCTGAAATAAGCAGCGCCATGCGCTGTGCCTCAGCGCGACCCAATTGGCGCACAACCAAATCACGCTGGTGTTGATAAACGCCGAAAATGGCCAAGGCAGCCAGCGAACTGATGATCAGAAAGACGACCGTGAGCAACGCCCCAATGCCAACCGAACCGCGTTGGTGACGAACGATGCGATACATGCACGGGTGAATTAAAAAACCTG
>CAIYYA010000341.1 GCA_903930255.1 uncultured beta proteobacterium | reverse complement strand
TAGCGCGAGCCTGGGCTTCAGGGATGCCATTGGCCAGCATATTGGTCAGGGCTTTTTGCAGACCCTCGTGCAGCCCTTCCAGTTTTCCCCTTTGCTCACCCCTGATCTCAGCCATGGCGAGCTGGGTCAACTCGTCGTGCAGGGCACGGTCTCGCACGCGGGCGCGCTCTTGGGTTTCGCTGTCTGCGCTCAAAGCTTTGAGTCGATCAAGCGCTTGCTGCACCGGCGGATAAGACAACTGGCTCATGGCGGACTCCTCGCTCCAATGTTCAAAAAATGCAACCCAGGCGGCCAGACTTTTGGCGGCTGTGCCTTGCAGTCTATCGGCTTTGCCAAGTTCGATGATATTGAGTTCCAATTCTGCCCCCAATTTGGTGGCAGGTTGCCAGCCTTGTCCAATGAGGTGTGAGCCTGAACGGTTTGCGTATTTCCACCCTGGAAAGAGCCTGAGCCCGCGAATTGGGAGGTGAGCTGATGGCTTGATCATCCAAGGATGGTGATCAACATGGATGAGGCAAAGCTGCGCAGCATTGTGCAATTGCAGGAATTTTTAGACGCAACTCAGGAGGTCAGTTTCACAGTAGCGCCAGACGGCAGTGACCAGCAGCGCTACGAACACATCAGCCGTGTACTCAAGCGGTTTGCCTACCGAACACTGGGCAAAGCTGATCGCGGCGTGGTGCTGGCATATCTGCGGCGCACCAGTGGCTACAGTCGCGCTCAGATCACCCGTTTGGTCGCTCGCTGGGAGTCCAATCGATTGGCCAGCGTGCCACTGGTCAAGCGCTACAGCAAGCCTGCAGTACCCTTTGCCCGCAAATACACCGGCGCTGACGTCGAGTTGCTTGTCGAGATGGACCGAGCCAATGAAGACGTCTGTGGTGTGGCCATGGTGCACCTGTTGATCACAATCCGAACGCAGTGATTGAGGCGCTGGCGGCCAGATGGGTTGGCAATTCCCTGTGTGCGGGAATCCCGTATAATCAAACCCATGTACACCGTGATCGAAAGCCCTACGTTTCAAAATCAAGTTGCCAACATTTGGAGTGAAGACGAGTTAGCTACGTTCATCGACTGGCTGGCCGTCAACCCACTTGCAGGTGATGTGGTGCCGGGTACACAGGGCGCGAGAAAAATCCGCTGGGCGGCCAAAGGTAAAGGCAAACGCTCTGGTGCCAGGGTGATCTATTTCAACCGGCTGGATTCAGGCTTCATCTTGCTATTGGCGGTTTATGCCAAAAATGAGCAGGAAAATATCGCTGCAAAAACCATCCAAGGACTTAAAAATGAATAAGTACGCTTTTCCCTATCTTGACATTGAAGCCGTGGCCAAAGCCATTGAGGCTGACATGGGCGAGCCACTGCCCGACATTCGCCAGGCCTTGACTGAGGCCAAAACCGGCACCGTTGGGCGCGTCACCACACCCGAGCAAACACTGGTGCGCCAGGCACGCATCAAAGCAGGGTTAACGCAGCAAGCGTTTGCAGACCGCATTGCAACGCCCGTGGCAACCCTGCGCGACTGGGAACAAGGGCGGTTTGCACCACCCGGCGGGGTGATCTGCCTGTTTCGGTTAATTGCAAAACACCCTGAATTGACGTTGGAACTGGCGGGTGCTTGATTGTCAAAACGCCTTGCAGCGCCCGACATCATTGCGTGAGCGGCTATCAAATCAGTTGCAACCTGGGCGGCAAAGGAAACACTGTAACCCACTCAATCCGTCAAGCCGCGTGCTGTTGGCGTTGCGTTTGCAGCAAATCCAGGAATATTTCTGGTGCCAAGTCGCCTACATTGACCCACGCCACGGTGCGCATCACAGGGTATTGGCAGACGGTGGCAAACAGCGCCGGGTCACGCGTCTTGATTTACAAACCCAAAATAGCGCGGGCCTGGGCTTCAGGGATGCCATTGGC
>CAIYYA010000340.1 GCA_903930255.1 uncultured beta proteobacterium | reverse complement strand
CGAGCGTATTCTCTTTTATACCGGCGTGAATCACAAAATTGGTGAGGTGCAAGACGGTGCGGCCACCATGGACTGGATGGAGCAAGAGCAGGAGCGTGGCATCACGATCACGTCCGCTGCGACAACTTGCTTCTGGAAGGGTATGGATACCTCTTTTCCAGAGCACCGGATCAACATTATTGACACCCCCGGCCACGTGGACTTCACAATTGAAGTGGAGCGCTCGATGCGTGTGCTCGACGGTGCCTGCATGGTGTACTGTGCCGTGGGTGGTGTGCAGCCGCAATCCGAGACGGTATGGCGTCAGGCCACTAAATACAAGGTGCCACGCCTCGCGTTTGTGAACAAGATGGACCGTACCGGGGCCAACTTCTTCAAGGTTGTTGACCAAATGAAGTTGCGCCTGAAGGCCAATCCAGTCCCCATCGTGATACCCATCGGTGCTGAAGAAAAGTTTACCGGTGTTGTTGACCTGCGCAAGATGAAGGCAATTTATTGGGATGAAGCTTCCCAGGGGATGAAATTCACATTTGAGGAGATTCCCGCCGAATTGCTGGAGTTGGCCAAAGAGTGGCGTGAAAAGATGGTGGAAGCCGCTGCCGAAGCGTCAGAGGAGCTGATGAATAAGTACCTGGAAGAGGGTGATTTGTCTGAAGAGGAAATTACCCACGGTCTGCGTGTGCGTACTATTGCGACCGAAATCCAGCCGATGCTGTGCGGAACTGCGTTCAAAAACAAGGGTGTTCAGCGCATGCTTGACGCCGTCATTGAACTGATGCCGTCGCCACTGGATGTTCCTCCGGTTCCCGGTTTTGATGAAGACGAAAAAGAAACCCAGCGCAAAGCGGACGACAGCGAAAAGTTTTCCGCACTGGCGTTCAAGCTGATGACCGACCCGTTCGTTGGGCAGTTGACATTTGTGCGCGTCTACTCCGGTGTACTGAAGAAGGGTGACAGTGTCTATAACCCGGTGCGTGGCAAAAAGGAGCGGATTGGGCGCATTGTGCAAATGCACGCCAACAACCGTGAGGAAGTGGATGAAATCCGCGCGGGCGACATCGCGGCCTGTGTGGGGCTGAAGGATGTGACCACTGGCGAAACCCTGTGCGATCCTTCAGCCATCATCACCCTGGAGCGCATGGTATTTCCCGAGCCGGTGATTGCGCAGGCCGTTGAGCCAAAGACCAAAGCCGATCAGGAAAAGATGGGTATTGCGCTCTCTCGTCTTGCGCAAGAAGACCCGTCCTTCCGTGTGAAGACCGACGAAGAATCAGGTCAAACCATCATTGCCGGCATGGGTGAGTTGCATCTGGAAATTATTGTTGACCGCATGAAGCGCGAATTCGGCGTGGAAGCCAATGTGGGCAAGCCGCAGGTGGCCTACCGCGAAACCATTCGCAAAACAGTTGAAGATTCTGAAGGCAAGTTTGTGCGTCAGTCGGGTGGTAAAGGGCAGTATGGACATGTCGTGCTCAAAATTGAACCGAACGAGGCTGGTAAAGGCTTTGAATTTGTAGATGCGATCAAGGGCGGTGTGGTGCCACGTGAATACATTCCTGCAGTTGAAAAGGGTGTGATCGAAGCCCTAACGCAGGGTGTGCTGGCGGGCTACCCGGTTGTTGATGTCAAGGTCACATTGCACTTCGGTTCATACCACGATGTCGACTCAAACGAAAATGCGTTCAAGATGGCCGCCATCTTCGGATTCAAGGACGGTTGCCGCAAGGCGAGTCCGGTGATCTTGGAGCCCATGATGGCAGTTGAAGTGGAAACCCCTGAAGACTATGCCGGCAGTGTGATGGGTGATTTGTCCTCACGTCGCGGCATGGTTCAGGGAATGGATGACATGGTTGGCGGCGGCAAGGCGATCAAGGCCGAAGTGCCGTTGTCCGAAATGTTTGGTTATTCCACCACACTGCGCTCTATGTCGCAAGGTCGTGCAACTTACACGATGGAATTCAAGCACTACTCGGAAGCCCCGCGTAATGTGTCCGAGGCCATCATGGCGGCAAGAACCAAGTAAAGATCCCCCTGTCTGCGACGATGTGCCGCCCTGTTCCCGTGCGGGGCGAATCAGCAATATCGTGCAAACATTAAACCAATACACGGGAAGTAGCTCTTTGGAGAATTGAAAAATGGGAAAAGAAAAATTCACACGTACCAAGCCTCACGTGAACGTGGGCACCATTGGCCACGTTGACCACGGCAAGACCACGTTGACTGCGGCCATCACCTCGGTGCTGGCGTCCAAGTTCGGCGGAACTGCACGAGCTTACGACCAGATCGACGCCGCTCCGGAAGAAAAAGCGCGCGGTATCACGATCAACACCGCTCACGTCGAATACGAGACCGCCAATCGCCACTATGCCCACGTGGATTGCCCCGGACACGCCGACTATGTGAAAAACATGATCACTGGCGCGGCCCAAATGGACGGCGCTATTTTGGTTTGCTCTGCCGCTGACGGCCCCATGCCCCAGACCCGCGAGCACATCCTGTTGGCCCGCCAGGTTGGCGTACCTTACATCATCGTCTACCTGAACTAGTGCGACATGGTGGATGACGCCGAACTGCTCGAGCTGGTCGAAATGGAAGTCCGTGAGTTGCTGGACAAATATGAATTCCCTGGTGATGCCACCCCCATCATCCACGGCAGCGCCAAGCTCGCCCTGGAAGGTGACAAGGGTGATCTTGGTGAAGGCTCCATCATGAAACTGGCCGACGCACTGGACACCTACATCCCCATG
>CAIYYA010000339.1 GCA_903930255.1 uncultured beta proteobacterium | reverse complement strand
GTAGCCGCCACCGCCGCCGCCGCCAAATCCACCGCCACCTGAGCGGGGAGGACGTGGCTCCATCGGACGTGCTTCGTTGACGACCAGACCGCGACCACCGATTTGCTGGCCGTTCATGGCGTTGATAGCTGTTTGTGCTTCAGCATCACTACCCATTTCAACGAAACCGAAACCCTTGGAGCGGCCGGTGTCACGTTCCATCATGACTTTGGCGCTAGAGACGGTACCGTGAGCTGAAAATGCTTGTTGCAGATCATCATCACGGAAAGAATAAGGCAGGTTGCCCACGTAAAGTTTGTTGCCCATGAAGGGACTCCTCAAAATAACTCAAAACGCGATGGAGTCCATAACCGCAACAACCAAACCACTGAAGAATTCAAGCAGACGCGAGACTGACATACACCGCAAACTCCGTATTGCTATAAAAAGACAATACGGCGCGCATGATACGACAAGTTTTGCAATTTCATGCAATTATTTCCTGTCAACCACAAAAATCGTTGGTTCATGCATGAAACTGCATCAAATTGGGTCTTGCTTGCTTGGCTCAGAGCCTTCAGTCTGCTGGTATTTGCGCCACTGCTGCATGGCATTACGCATAGTCAACACCTGGCGTTCAAAGGTTGGGCAACTGCTGCAGATGGCCATATGAAATTGCAGCGCCAGTCGGTCTGGCCAATGCAGTGTTCGGTCTTCCCGAGCGATAACCAAAGCCGTGACTTCTTTGCAGGTTCGATTAAATGGCATCATGATGTAGCAGGCTTGGCAAACCAGTTGATTTCAAGACATTCACGCAAGCGCAAACGAGCACGGTGCAATTGAACATACAGATTGGTCGGAGTCAGTCCGAGTTCCTTACAAATATCGTCACTGGAGAGCTCCAACCATTCGCGCATCAAAAAAAGACGCCCCTGAATCGCAGGCAATTTATTGGTACAAGCTTCCATGATCATCAAAAACTGGCGACCACTCAGATCTTGCTCGGGGTTACCCCAGTCGGATGGTGCTTGGGAAAAATGGCCATCGGCTTCGAAACCAATCAAACCCAGAAGATCATCCTCCTCAGCGCCGTCAGGGGTTGTGCTGATCTCACGCCCATGCAAGCGCAACATGTCGATCACCTTGTGCTTGAGAATGCCAATTAGCCAAGTTTTAAGCTGGGATCGGCTTTCAAATGCCAACGGTTTACTCAAAGCGGCTAGCACGGTCTCTGACACCGCGTCTTGCGCCCACGCATCATTGCGCAGTTGCAGGCGAGCAAAACGCAGCAGATAGTCGCGGTGCGCAACAAGTTGTTCCGCATAGGTTGGTGTTGCGCTGTTTATCATGTCTGACCTGATGGGGAAAATAATTTTGCCGAAGCTTGTAAGAAAGTTCAGCCTACTCTGACTAAATCATAACCAGAGGCCACACTGAATCATCAGACAGCCGAGGTTATTGGCTTTACTGGTCAAATTGTTTTTTACCATTCACTACTTTTTGGAGATTTTTAAATGAACCAACGTACCATGATCGCATCCACCGCCGCTACCTTGATGTCGCTGGCCTTGTTAGCAGCCCCAGTCGTAGCCGCCGAAAAAGAAAAATGCTTTGGCATTGCCAAAGCCGGTCAAAACGACTGCGCCAGTATTTCCGGTGTGCACTCATGCGCGGGTCAGTCCAAAGTGGATATGGACAAAGGCGAGTGGAAATATGTTGCCAAAGGCACTTGCAAGGAGATGAAAGGCATGAGCATGGACGAAGCCAAGGCCATGATGCCCAAAAAGAGCTGACATGAAAAGCGGCATTGGCTGGCGTCAGCCTCACTACGCGGATGTGCTTGAACGCAAACCCGCACTGGGTTTTCTGGAAGTTCATTCCGAAAATTTTTTTGCCCAGGGTGGTGCGGCGCTGTCGGTGCTGGAACAGGGACGAGCCCACTATGACATCAGCTTGCATGGTGTGGGCTTATCACTCGGATCTGCTGTGGGTCTGGATGACTGGCACCTCGACCAATTGGCAGCTTTGGTGCAGCGCATTGACCCAGTGCGCGTGAGCGATCACGCCAGTTTTGCCCGAGGCTCCTGGCACAGCAAAACCAGTCGCAACATCATCCATGCCGCTGATTTGCTGCCCATCCCGTTCAGCCAAGAGGCGTTGCATGTGCTGTGTGCCAATGTGCAGCACGTGCAAGACCGATTGCAACGCCGTTTCCTGGTTGAAAATCTCTCAGCCTATATCCAGTGGCTAGCCCCGGACGATCCGTTTGCTTTGTCCGAAACTGCATTTTTATCCGCACTGGCTCAGCGCACCGGCTGTGCTTTGTTGGTGGATGTGAACAACATTTTCGTGAACGCGCGCAACGCGCAAATCAGCGGATCGATCAGTGACCCGGTGCTCTATTGCAAGGCTTGGCTGAATGCCATTAACCCACGGGATGTGGGTGAAATTCATCTGGCCGGACATTGTCACGTGCTCCCTAGCAGCAACCAAGACCCAGTTGATGAGATTGTGATTGATGACCATGGCAGTCGCGTCTGCCCCGAGGTTTGGCAGGTTTTTCAACACGCCATCGAGCGCTTTGGTGCAGTGCCAACACTGATCGAATGGGACACCGACATTCCGGCACTTCAGGTGCTATTGGACGAAGCGGCTCAGGCCGATGAGATCATAGCGGCACAACACGCCGAATCAAGCAAAGTCAGCACATGAGCCATCTAGCCACCCAACAGCAAGCACTGCTCGCCGCTCTGTTTGACTGGCCACCAGACGATGCTATAAATAATCTAGCTGCATATGCATATACAGCAAGCGCCAGAGGCATAAAAGCCTATCAAACAAACGGTCACGAACTGGCGATTCGTGCGCTCAACGCAGCCTACCCAGTGCTCGCGCAATTGCTCGGTGAAGAGAGTTTTGCTTCGCTAGCGCGTGCACTTTGGCACGCTCAACCGCCCATTCGGGGCGATGTGGGGCAATGGGGTGATGGACTCGCCGATTGGGTGCGCAGCAGCAGCCAATTGCAGGATCATCCTTACCTAGGCGATGTAGCAGCTTTGGAATGGGCCTTGCACAGCGCAACGACTGCACCTGATGCAACCGTTGATGCACCCAGTTTTGCGCTGCTTGCCACACATGACCCGGCAGATTTGCTGCTGCAGTTGGCTCCGGGCTGCAAGACCCTGTTGAGTTGCTGGCCAGTCGCCAGCATTTATGCAGCCCATTCCACTCACGATGGGTCGTTTGACACTGCTCGTGCGCGTTTGCAGGCAGGTACACATGAGTGCGCTGTGGTCTGGCGCACTGGCCTGATCCCCAGTGTTCGTCAAACGAGCGCCCTAGAACATGCCCTGCTCAACGCTTTGCTGACAAACAACACACTGGGTGCCGCACTAGACGCACTGCCTTTGTCAGCCACCCCAGCTGACGAGGGCACTGAGTGGGACATCACCAATTGGCTGACACAGGCGGTGCAAAGTGGCTTGTTGCTCGGCGTGCAGCGATTGATTCGATAACCAGTCCAAGCACAACCCAGGAGCTACCAGCGCCATGACCCAACCGGCTACACATCCCAGCACCCAGTCTTGTCACACCATGCGGCTCCTAGCATCGCTACGCCAACCATGACACCCCACCTGCCCAGCCTTCCCCACCGCCCCAGCGTGCAAGCAGTGCGCCAGTTTGCGCTGTGGCCACGACGTTTGTCAATGCGTTTAGCACTGGGTTTTGGCTTGTTGGTCAGCCTGATGTTGCTGACGCTTACCCTGGCCAGTTGGCATATTCGTGCCATGAACGACCTGACCGAGCGTTTTGCCACGCACGACATGCAACGCCTTCTGCGCGTGCAATCCATGTCACTCACGATCGAGGGCGCAGGCACGGCCTTGCTGCACCTGATGAATGCACCGCGCGAGCAACGCGTGCCGGTGTATGCCGATGTGGACGAGCGCAACCGGCGCATTGACGGCATCGTGGCCTCTTTGCAAGGGCAATTGGGTGACGCACAACAAGAGCAGACCCTGCTACAGCTCGCAGCTGCTCGTGCCAGCTATTTCAGCGCTTTTTTGGCGACAGTGGATCAAATTGAGGCCGATGATGCCACCGCAGCGATGCATGCTTTCGCCGATCAGGTACAACCAGCATTGGCGGCTCTGCTCAAGCTCTCCAACGCTTTGGTCAACCGTGAGCGCGAGCGCATCGAAGAGCAGGTGCGGGCTGCACAGCAACGCCTGGAACACCTGACCCTTTGGGGCGCTGCCTTGTCACTGCTGGCTGTTGCGCTGGCAGTGGTGTTATCACTGCGCACCACACGCAGCGTGGTGGAACCCATGCAACAGCTTGAAGCAGCTGCCAAGCGCATCGCAGCAGGCGATTACATCAGTCCGTTAGTGGTCGGCAGCACCGAAGAAGTGAACCGTGTGGCTCAAGCCTTGATCAGCATGACAGGCGCCATCTCCCAGCGCGAACAAGAAATCGAGCGCCTGGCGTTTCGTGACCCGCTGACCGATTTGCCCAACCGCACGTATTTACTCAAAGAGTGCGAAGGTGGTGATGGAATCTTGAAGGTCAATGTGCTGATGCTACTGGATCTGGCGCGTCTGAAAACAGTCAACGAAACCTTGGGTTTTGCCACAGGCGATACGCTGATAAAAATACTGGCCGAGCGAGCCAAAGCAGTTTTGCTTGTTCAAAATGACTACGCCAGTGCCATACTGAACCATCTCTCGGGTGGCTTGTTTGCCATTGCCATGAGTAGCGCCACACGCGCGCCGGTTGAATCCCTGCGCCAGCAGTTGATGCAGGCGACCGCCCTGCCGGTGCTGTGCGGTGGCCATAGTGTTGACTTGAGCTTGGCTTTTGGACTGGCCGACTCGCCTGCTGGCGAACATGTGCCGGTCATCACCCTGTTGCGCAACGCCGAAGTTGCTTTGAACGTTGCCAAACAAGCGGCTCAAGTCTTTGCTTGGTACAACCCGGCTCAAGAAGCCGCACGTCTTACACACCTAGGTCTATTGTCTGACTTGCGCCTAGCGGTGGCTGAGTCACAGCTGCAAATGTGGCTTCAGCCAAAATTCTCTTTGCAAACAGGTCTGCCCGTTGGAGCAGAAGCGCTGGTGCGCTGGCAGCACCCGCAACGGGGTTTTATCTCGCCTGCCGAGTTCGTGCCGTTTGCCGAACAAACCGGTGCCATACCGCTCGTTACCAACTGGATGCTTGAGCAGGGTATGCAAACCCTGGCGCGCTGGCAACACAGTCACCCCAACTTGAGCCTGAGCATCAACGTCAGCACGCGAGATCTGCAGGATGCCAGCTTTGGGCAGCGGGTTCAACAACTCATGCTGCAACACGGCATCAGCCCCGAACATCTGCGGCTGGAAATTGTGGAAAGTGGTCTGATGCAAGATGCCCACAGCAGCATTGCTTTGCTGCACCGCTTGCGAGACATGGGCATTCAGCTCTCGATAGATGACTTTGGCACTGGGTATTCTTCAATGGCATACCTGCAGCAACTGCCGGTGAGCGAGCTCAAAATCGATCGCAGCTTTGTCACCCATATTGAAGACTTGCCGGGCACCCAGCGTCTGGTCAAAACCATGATCGAGATGGGTCATGGTATGAATCTACTGGTTACGGCAGAAGGCATTGAGACCGAAGCCGAGCGCGATACTCTTAAAAATCTCGGCTGCGACGTGATGCAGGGCTACCTGGGCAGCCGCCCGCTGCATGGTGCTGCATTGCAAGCCTGGCTGAACACATTGGTTTGAACAAGGCTTGGCATGAAACAAAGTATTTTCGTACCCGACTACTACAGCCGATTCAGTTGCATCGGTGCACGCTGCGAAGACACCTGCTGCAGTGGCTGGACAGTGGCCATCGATCGGCCAAGCTACCAACTCTACAGGCAGACCGATCATCCGATTCTGGCACCGCTTTTCAGGCTGGCCGTGAGCCAGAATACATCGCCCAATGCCAATACCGATGCGCACTTTGGCGTGATGAAAATGAAATCCGATCAAAGCTGCTTTTTTCAGCAGACAGACAAGCTTTGTGCCATTCACAGCCACCTGGGTGAACAAGCACTGTGTGACACCTGTCAAATATATCCACGTAGCTTTAACCAGTTTGGCGCGCAGCGTGAGCATGCGCTGAGCATTTCTTGCCCCGAAGCGGCTCGCCTTGTTTTGCTGAATCCAAAGTCTATGCAATTTGACACGCTGAATCTGGAAACGAGCACCTTGCGGTCGTTCATATCGTGCCGATTTCCCTCGCAAGATCAGGGTGACCCAGCACAGATGAGCATTTTGAACGACTTTCGAGCGCTCATCATTGGCATTTTGCAGTTTCGCCAAATCAGTGTGGGCGCACGCATGATGCTGCTCGGCTGGTTACTCGAAGACACCAACCAAGTGATTTCTTCTGAAACGTTTAAGCATGCATCAGAACTGCTGCCAGCGCTCGGTGCCATTGCTGACATGCTCAGACATCCCGTTGAACTAGAAAAACAGTTTGCACAAATTCAGCCCGATTTGCCGCGCAAGCTTGAGACGCTTAACCAACTGATCGGCCAGGTGCTCAGTGCCGGCTCTTCGCTACGCCTAAGTGAGTGCCTTTTGGCTGCTGCCGAAGGCCTGGCGGCTGACGCTGGCGACTCAGACCATCAATTGTTGCAAAAATTCAAGCACAGTTTCGAGCAACACTACCAGCCCTACTTTCAAGAGCGCGCCTACATTTTCGAGAACTATCTTGTCAACATGGTGATCCTCCGCCTGTTTCCTTTTACGCGTGGCACCTATCTGGAACTGTATCGTGAACTGGTATTCAACCTGTCGATCGTGCAGTTGCTGCTGATTGGCGTGGCAGGCAAAAACCAGGGGCTCACTGAAGCAATGGTAATTCAGGTCTTTCAGTCGTTTGCTCGCATGACCGATCACAACCGCAGCCATCTGGAGAATCTGGCTCAAGCCCTGCATGTGCACAATCAGGACTCTTTTGCAGACATCATGTGGATGCTGAAATAACCCCCCTCAACGCAATGTTCAGCAGCCCGGTAAACTTGGCAAAACTTGTTTAAGCTGCGCAGAACCACATTGACTGTGGACTTACGCAAAACCCCAGCGAGGCATTCCGACGCAGACAGTACAAAAGTACGCCCAGTCGGAACAACGACGCTGGGACAGTTTTGCGTTAATCCTGTTACTGAATGACCACCATGACCTTGCTTTTTTCGCCCTTGACCCTGTCTGCGCCGCGCGGTGGACTGACTCTGCCCAACCGCATGGTGGTAGCCCCGATGTGCCAATACGCCGCAGAGCAAGGATGCGCCAACGACTGGCACTTGTCGCACTGGAGCAATCTGCTCAACAGCGGTGCCGGTCTGTTCACCATCGAAGCCACGGCCGTGCTGCCAGAAGGTCGCATCACGCCCGCTTGCTTGGGGCTGTGGAGCGATCCAACAGCAGCCGCTATGACCGAACATCTGCAACGTGCCCGCGCACTGGCGCCTCAAACTGCAGTGTGTATCCAGCTGGCCCACGCCGGGCGCAAGGCCTCCAGCGCCGTGCCTTGGCAGGGTGGTCAATTGTTATCGCCTGCGCAAGGTGGCTGGCAAACAGTTGCTCCGTCGGCCTTGGCGCATTTGCCAAACGAGACAGCACCGAGCGAACTCTCGACAGAGGGTTTGCGCCAGATCCGCGAGGCCTTTGTGGCCGCAGCGCGGCGCGCAGATCGCATGGGGGTGGATGCGATTGAACTGCACTGTGCCCACGGCTACTTGCTGCATGAGTTTTTGTCGCCGCTGGCGAATCAGCGTAACGACACTTATGGCGGCAGTTTTGCCAATCGTGTGCGCTTTCCGCTCGAAATTTTTGCTGCAGTGCGCCAGGTTTATGACGGGGTACTGGGCTTACGTCTATCGGCTACTGATTGGGTCGATGGCGGCTGGGATTTAGCGCAAAGCACTGAACTTGCGCAGCGCCTGAAAGTAGCCGGTTGTGACTTTATCCATGTATCGTCTGGCGGCGTCTCCCCCCATCAAAAAATTCCCTTGGGCGCAGGTTACCAGGTGTCGTTTGCCAAAACCATCCGAGCTGCCAGTGGCCTGACAACAACCACAGTCGGCCTGATTACCCAGGCCGCGCAAGCCGAGGCTATCTTGCAAGCTGGCGATGCTGACCTGATTGCGCTGGCGCGGAGCTTTTTATACCAACCGCGCTGGGGCTGGCAAGCTGCAGCCGAACTGGGGGGCACGGTCCAAGCCAACCCATGCTATTGGCGCTGCCTGCCGCGTGAGGCGCAAACGGTATTTGGCAAGGTCGTGGTGGCGCAACGCTAGGCCTATCAAGATGCAGCATTGCCACTCGACCACTGAGCAAATTACTGTGCGAGGCTTGCGCTATGGCATCCGCCATTGGGGCGACAGCGCTGCACCGATCGTGTTTTTTCTGCATGGCTGGATGGACTCTTCCCCTACCTTCCAGTTTGTTGTCGAATCACTACAAAAATCGTGGCATGTGATTGCTCCCGATTGGCGCGGCTATGGCCAATCGCAGTGGTTGTCGCGCCCTTATTGGTTTCCTGACTACTATGCCGATCTGCATTGCATCCTGGCGCATTTTTCGGCAAGACCGGTGCGACTGGTTGGCCACAGCATGGGGGCGAATATTGCCAGCATTTACGCCGGACTCCAACCCGAACGCGTAGCACAACTGGTGATGATGGATTTTCTGGGGCTGGCTCGCCCGCTTGACGCCGATGCATCCAAACAACTGCAGCGCTGGCTTGGCGGGGTACTCGAAGAGCCTGCCATGCGGGCTTATAAAGACCACGCATCATTGGCGCGACGACTGTTGACTGTGAACGCCCGACTAACCCTGGAGCGCGCCACTTTCCTGTCTCAATCAGTCAGTTGTACCCAAACCGATGGTAGGGTCACCATGGCGTGTGATCCGTGGCACAAAATTCCATCACCCAACTTATACCGGGTGGAAGATGCGATGGCGAGCTGGCAACAAATCACCGCACCGGTCTTGATGCTGATGGCAGATCAAGGTTTTGTGCAACAGCGCTTTGCCACCGAACCCGAAGAATTACAGCAACGCCTGCGTTGTTTTAAAAACCGCCAGATTGTGACCATTACCGACTCCGGCCACAACCTGCAACACGACCAGCCAGAACAAGTTGCCGCTGCACTGGAGCAGTTTCTGGTATTCACCAACCCGACTTGACCACTTTGCCTGCAATCAACTGATGAACCTTCCTCATTTTCGAGTCCTACCTTGGTTGTTCGTGCTGCTCTGGTCAACTGGATTTATTGGCGCTCGACTGGGACTGCCGCATGCCGAACCCTTGAGTTTTTTGCTGATTCGCTACCTCGCGGTGATCGTCTTCATGACAGCCGTGTCGATTGCGTCGGGCGCCCCGTGGCCCACCTCAGCCAGCGCTTGGTTTCACATTGGTGTCGCCGGTTTATGTGTGCATGGTGTCTATCTGGGTGGTGTATTCACCGCCATTTCCAAGGGTTTGCCGGCCGGTGTGGCAAGCCTGGTCGTGGGCGTGCAACCCTTGCTAACGGCGCTTGGTGCGGGCTGGTTACTCGGTGAAACCGTGATCTGGCGCCAATGGATGGGGCTTTTTCTGGGATTTTTGGGCGTTGGATTTGTGGTTTTTGACAAACTGGGCAGCAGTTTTGGTGTCGATGCACTGGTGCCTGCCATCATCGCTTTGCTCGGCATCACAGCTGGAACGCTGTATCAAAAACGCTTCTGCCCGTCTTTTGACTGGCGCACCGGTTCAGTGGCGCAATTTCTTCCAACGGCGCTGGCAACTGGGGTGTGCGTCGCTCTAACCGAACACTTCCAGGTGAGCTGGACAGGCGAGTTCTTCTTTGCCCTGAGTTGGTTGGTGTTAGTTTTATCGGTAGGCGCCATCAGTTTGCTAAATTGGTTGATTCGTCAGGGCGACGCCGTCAACGTGGCCAGTCTGTTTTATCTGGTGCCACCCAGCACAGCGCTGATTGCATGGTTGCTCTTTGGCGAGTCATTTTCGGGGATCGCCATTTTCGGCATGGCGCTTGCCATTTGGGGCGTTTACTTGTCCCGAAAATAAGCCCTTGTTCGGCGTAACATCGGCACATGAACCATTCCACACGCCCATTTTTTTCTGCAAGCCTGCTGCTGGCAGCTTCATTATTTATGACACAGCCTGCCCTGGCGCAGCCAGATTCTGACACCCAGACCCCACAGGGCTCGAGCTATTACCCCAACGGAATGCTCAAACAAAAAGTGGAACAAACCCGCAGCCGGCGCACCGATCGCAGCTTTTACCCAAGCGGAATCATGCAGCGTGAACAAATCTGGGCCATGAATGGCAGCACGCCCGTAAAAGAACGCGATGTGACGTTTTCTCCTGCAGGGGTTATGCTGCGTGAGCAACGCTGGGCAGCTGGTGAGCCCATCAGTGATCTGGAATATCTGGTGAGTGGTTTGCTGGTGAGTCGCAAGGACTACAGCGGCATGGGATCAACTCGCGAACTGCTGGTGCAAAACTATTTTTCTTCGGGAGTTTTGGCAAGTGAAGAGCGCTTTTCGGTGAGTTCGCGCGGTGGCTTGCATCCGATTGGCGTACAAAAGAAGTTTGACGTCTCAGGCACCCCGATCAGCGAACAGGTTTACGACGAGCAAGGTAAGTTTATTGAGGAAAAAGTCCGCTCAAGTTCTGGGCAACTGCTACCCGTGCGTTGATTCGAATCACAAAAAACGGCCTGATGCGGCCGTTATTCATCATGCACACGCGGCAATCAACCGCCTTTATTGCAACGCTTGCCGGGGTTCTTTTTGTTGTTGGTGGCAACGCCACGCTCTAGACTGCGCTTTTGGCCATGTGGCGCGGTAAAGCAGACACCCTTGGGGGCAACGGGACGCGGAGTGGCTTTGCGCTCTGCTTCGGTACGAAATTCTTTAGCCATGAAAAGGTTCCTGCAAGTTGGTGAAAGGGCGTGATTATCTCGCACTTCACCCACTTCAAAAATGCGCATCAATTCAAATAGTCAGCGGCATCGTCATCCAGACTCTGTGCGTCGATTTCCGCATCAAAAGCAGCCCGACTGGCCAAAGCTGCGCTGGTGTATGGAATCAGCGGTTTGTCCAGCGGATGCAGTCTGCGGCGACGCAAGCTGCGCAGTTGCTGCGAGCGCTGCATGGCTTGCAGAACCAATTCGGGCTCCATCATCAAGCTAAACGGATTCAGGGCAAGGGCGGCGGTTGTCATAGTGAACTCCTACTGGGTCAATCACACTTTACAGGGTTGAAAGCGATGAAATGAACTGTATCCCCAAGCTATTCAAAGCTAAAGTCGGCATATGGCGCGACTTGATGTCAGAAAAAACCTGACACCTTGTCATCACAAGAGCCGAACTTTGACGTTTTTCCCCTTCACTTTACCGACATTAAGCTTCTGCATGGCTTGCAGAGCAATATCACGCTGCAGTGCCACAAAAGTGGTGAACTCGGTCACCACAATTTTGCCGATTTGTTCACGACTGTAGCCAGCATCGGCTGTCAGGGCACCGAGCACATCGCCGGGGCGGATTTTTTCTTTGCGCCCACCGAGTATTTGCAGTGTCACCATGGGTGCTTGCAGAGCTCCGCTGCCTGTAGCCACAAGCTCATCAAGTTTGTGCCAAGTGGACTCAAGTTTTTGATATTGCTCAATTTTCCCGACCGAACCCATCTCGTTGAGACTGGCCAGACTAAGTGCCAGACCCGACTCGCCGGCACGCCCGGTGCGTCCGATGCGGTGCACATGCACCTCAGGGTCTGGCGTGATATCGACGTTGATGACCGCTTCAAGCTCTTTGATGTCGATCCCGCGTGAAGCCACATCGGTGGCCACCAGCACAGACAAACTGCGGTTGGCAAAGCGCGCCAGCACCTGGTCGCGCTCGCGCTGCTCCAAGTCACCATGCAGCGCCAAAGCGCCAAAACCCTTTTGTTGCAAAAACGCAACCAAATCGTTGCACTGCTGCTTGGTGTTACAAAAAGCCAACGTGCTGATGGGACGAAAGTGCTGGAGCAAACGCGCCACCGTATCAAATCGGTTGACCCGTGTGACTTCGTAAAAGCGCTGCTCAATGCGGCCTTGGGCCTGCACGGCAGCCACTTTGACCTGAATCGGCGAACGCATAAACTGCTGCGCCAATTTTTCAATGCTGTCAGGATAAGTGGCAGAAAACAACAGCGTTTGCCGCTGGGGCGGACATTGGCGCGCAATCTGACCCATTTCTTCGGAAAACCCCATGTCGAGCATCCGATCGGCCTCATCAAGCACCAGAATGTTGAGCGCTTGCAGCGCCAAATAACCACGCCCCAAGTGGTCAAGCACGCGCCCGGGCGTGCCCACCACAATGTGCGCACCGTTTTCCAGGCTGGCACGTTGACCACGCAAAGCCACACCGCCGCACAAGGTAACTACCTTGATGTTGTCCAGCGCGCGCGCCAAACGCCGAATCTCTGCCGTCACTTGATCGGCGAGTTCGCGTGTGGGGCATAAAACCAGGGCTTGCACACCAAAATGCCGCGCGTTGATGCGCTCCAGCAGCGCCAGACCAAACGCGGCAGTTTTACCGCTACCGGTTTGTGCCTGGGCAATCAGATCCTGGCCGGCCAAAGCCAGCGGTAGGCTGGCAGCCTGAATCGGCGTCATCGACACATAGCCGAGTTGCTGCAAATTGTTGCGCGTGAGCGGGTTGAGTGGCAGCGTGTCAAAGTTTAAAGAGGTAGTCATGGTGCGATTATCCGGGCATAGGCACAATAGCGCCGTTGACTAAAGCCCTGGAGTTATGCACGATGTTGAACCACTTGAAGCGCCTTCGTTGCGCACCCTTGCTACTCGCCTGCGCCTTGCTTACGGCCTGTGGCAGTGCCATTTTGAATCCGGTCACGGGCGCACAAGAACGTTCGGTGATGGACGAGCGCAGTGAAATCGCTGCAGGCGCCAAAGGACACGCCGAGGTGCTCAAAGAATATGCCGTTCTGCCAGATGCCAAAGTGCAGGCCTATGTCAACGATTTGGGGCAACGCCTGGCCAAGCTGTCGCACCGGCAGCAATTGCAGTGGCACTTTACGGTGCTCGACAGTCCTGAAATCAATGCTTTTGCACTCCCCGGCGGCTACGTCTACGTCACGCGCGGGATCATGGCCTATTTGCAGACAGAGGCTGAACTGGCTGGGGTTATGGGGCATGAGATTGGCCATGTCACGGCGCGCCACGGTGCACAACGGGCAACCCGCGCACAAGATGCCGGGCTGGGCGTGTTGGCTGCCACGGTGTTGGGGGCAGTGCTGGAGAGCCAGGGCATCGGAGGCGCCGGACGTTTGGCCAGCGACGTGTCACAAACGGTCGCCAGCGGCTGGGTGGCTTCTTATGGGCGCGAGCAAGAGTTGCAAGCCGATCGCCTGGGCGCAGAGTATTTGGCGCGCACTGCATTTGATCCGCGCACCATGATTCGCGTGATTGGTGCCCTAAAAAGCCAGGAGCGATTTGCCGCCGACCAGGCACGCGCGCAGGGTCAAACTGTCAGCCCACAAAACAGCTGGCTGGCATCGCACCCCAGCAACGACCAGCGCCTGCAGCTCATTACGCAACTGTCGTCGCAATACCAGGGCAGTTACCAGGACGAAGGCCGCGAACGCTTCCTGGCCATCAGCAGCGGTCTGACATTTGGCGATAGTGCCGAGCAGGGATTGGTGCGTGGTCAACATTTTTATCATCCCAAACTTGGCTTTGCGCTAACAGCTCCAACGACTTGGACACTGCAGAATAACCCTGATCACCTGGCCATCGTGAATTCCGAACGCAGCGTTGCGCTGCTGTTGCAAACCGCTCCCGCCAAAGCCGGGCAAACACACGACGAAGTCATTCGAAACCTGTTGCGCCCAACACAGGGACAAGCACAGCGCAAAACCATCAACGGCATGCCAGCCACCTACTTTGCGGGCAAGTCCCGCAACGCACAAGGAGCCGAACAATTTCTTGATGTAAACCTGATCACCGGGCCAAACCGCACCATTTATTTGCTGCGCAGCTCTGCTAAAGACCCCGCTGTATTGCAGCGCAACCAAGCCCAATTGCAGCAGGCGATCGAATCCTTTCGGCCGCTGCAAGATGCAGAGCGTCTGGCTGCTCGACCCTGGCAACTCAAAACGGTGTTATTCCCGAGTGGCGGGTTTGCCGAGCTAGCGCGGCGTTCGAGCCTGCCCAAGGCCGAACAGCAACTGCGCCTGATCAACGGGTTTTATGAAGGCGGCATGCCGCCTGTAGGCAGCAAAGTCAAAGTGGTTGATTAATTTTTATGCTCTTTTTATCAGAGCTACCCACGCTTATGCAGCAAGCGTTAGAGCAATAAATTACTTAAGAAAATAGCAGAAAAAGTTTGCCTTGTGGCGATTTTCATGTGTAGTACCGCGCAACGAATTCGTCAAACGGCAGCTGTAACTCGCTCTCGATACGCTGAAGGCTGGCGTTCGACTCGGCCACGCTGGCGTTGAATCGAGCTAGGCTCTCGGGAGCCAGGGCAAATGCCTGCAAAGACTGGGTGTGTTCTTTGGCCATGTGCATGGCAAAGTCAAAATAGCTGCCGTGCTGGCTGACCGCACTCAGCACTTGCGCTGAAGGCGTTAACTCGGGCTGGTCGATCCGTTGCCGCAAGCTTTGCGTGGCCTGCTGATATTGGCAACCACCATAGGCGCTATCGAGCATCTCGGCAAACGGCGCCATGTCGTCAAACAAGGTGTGCGCCAGCGGTCGCAGCGGCTGCTCACGGTTATGCAGTAGCAGTTGCAGCCCAGGGGCACGCCCACGTTTAACCACACGGTGTTTGTTTTCGTCGTTTTCGCTTTGCTCCCGGCAACTGATCGGCGGGCTGTCACGAAACAGGCACATCAGCAACAGCACGTCAGCAAACAGACTTTGCTCTGGTGCAATGCCAATGTCAATAAACGGGTTCAGGTCAAACAGGCGTACTTCCAAATATTGCACGCCCTGCTCTCTCAAGGCCTTGGCTGGCCGCAGACTGCTGACCCGTTTCGGACGAATCGGTGCATAAAACTCGGCCTCGAGCTGCAACACATTGGCGCTGAGCTGCTGCCAATGTTCACCCTGACGCACACCGAGTTCGGCGTAATAGGGGTCAGGGCTGCGAATCGCAGTTTCCAGCGCATTGCAATACTGTTCCAGCGAATTAAAGCTAATCGCCAGTTTGTCTTGCGCACGGTTTTGATAACCCAAATCGCTCATGCGCAAGCTGGTGGCATAAGGCGCATGCAGCGTACCAGGGCTAAGTTCAAGCAAATCTGAGGGCCGACCTTGCAAAAACGACTGGCTCAAAGCGGGTGATGCACCAAACAAATAGGGAATCAGCCAACCATAACGCAAAAAATTGCGAATCAAACCAAAGTAGCGTTGGTTGATAAAGTCCTGCAAGTCAGCAGCCCCGCAACAACTGTCACGCAGCGCCAGCCAAAACGCTTCGGGCAATGACCAGTTGTAGTGGGCACCGGCAATGGTTTGCATGGCACGCCCATAGCGCAAGCTCAGCCCTTCGCGATAAACCCCTTTGAAACGTGCTTCGTTCGAACGGCCATAGTCAGCGATGGCAATGCCAGCATCTGCACCGATTTTGCAAGGCATGGAGCCAGCCCATAAAAACTCATCATCGAGCTGTTGCGCGCTAAAACCGTGAATTTCTTTCAAAAACGACAGAGGAAACAGCGGGTCTTGCGATGGTGGCGTGATGAACTCAAGCAGCGCCTCCGCATAATCGGTGGTGATCCACGGATGCGTCAGCTTGGCACCCAGTGCCGCCGGATGTGCGCTCTTGGCGAGTTGGCCACTGCCTGTCACTCGCAAACACTCACGTTCAAAGCCGCGTGTGATGCCGCGCAGCAATTGCGCCTGCGAGCGTTCGTCAAACTGACGTAGCGGATTGCAACAGGTAAATTTCAGCATGATCAACGCGAGTTTAGCGACTCCCTATGACTGCGTCTGCCGAAGGGTTCGTTTGAACGTGATGTCACCGATTAACGCGTCGCCCGGGCGCAAGCCAGCGTGCCAGGGTCTGCGCTAACGCTTCATAATTGATCGGTTTGGTGAGGTAATCGTCCATGCCAACCGCCAGCACCTGATCACGATCACCCTGCATGGCTCCTGCGGTCAGCGCAATGATAGGAATTGCGTGATCGAGCACCTTTGAGCTGTTGTCTCGAATCGCTCGAGTCGCCTCAAACCCATCCATCTCGGGCATTTGGCAGTCCATCAGCACCAGGTCGAATGGCGTAGTCGCTAGCGCCTGCAACGCCTCCAACCCATTCCCCGCCAAGTCAACTCGGTAGCCTAAACCCTCCAAAATATGCATCACCACCTGCTGATTGACCAGGTTGTCTTCGACGACCAGAATGTGGCTGCGCAGCACAGGTTCAGACGCTGTGAGCTGGGGTGTCATGTGCATAGTGGCTTTGGCTGGACCCGGCGGGTTGGGTAACTCAAGCACAAACCAGAACACTGAGCCAACACCTGGCGTGCTCTCGACACCAATCGTTTGCTGATCGAAAGACCCAAACCGGTACCGCCATATTGGCGCGTCATAGAAGCATCCACCTGCGAGAACGCGCTAAAAAGGGCATCTATTTTTTCAGCAGCAATGCCAATGCCCGTGTCTTGCACTTCAAAGCGCAAGTGCAGCCTGCCCTGCTCTTGCCCCAGCACGACAACCCGTATCGTGACTTGCCCTGCGGCTGTGAACTTGATGGCGTTGCCGGTCAGGTTGATCAAAATCTGACGTAAACGCCCAGGGTCACCCACCAAATGCCCATTGATATTCGGCTCCAACTCACAGCGCAAGCTCAGTTGCTTGTCCTGCGCACGCAATGCAAAGATCTCGGCTAACTCATCAAGCAAGTCGCGCAAGTCAAAAGCGATGTTTTCCAGATCGAGCTTGCCGGCCTCAATTTTTGAAAAATCCAGAATGTCATTGATCAACACCAGCAAAGCGTCGGCACTTTTCTTGACGGTGCCGGCAAAACCCCGCTGTTTTTCATCCAGCTGCGTTTGCAGCAATAAGCCAGTCATGCCAATCACGCCGTTCATGGGCGTGCGAATCTCGTGCGACATGTTCGCTAAAAACTGACTCTTGGCAATGCTGGCACCTTCGGCCTGTTGGCGTGCGAGCTCAAGGTTCTCCACCAGGCTTTCTTTTTCTAACCCCAGATGAATCGAGGCGTCGAGCGTTTCATGCACATAACGGGCACTTTCCATCACCGCCGCAAAAAAAACCAAGGTCATCGCACCAAAAGCCCAGTCCAAAGCTGAATCAGCCTGCAGCAAGATACTCGCCGACAAAGGGGTGATGATGAGCAGCGTAAAAATGCGGAAGGTGCGCAGCACTGGCGACAAAATTGGCACCGCGCCAGCCACCATGCCTGACAGCACCAACCCGGTAAACAAGCGCGCGCCGTCGGGAGCATTCCAAACAAACAAAATGGTTCCAGCACCCCAAGTCGCAGCCGATAGCGCCGTGGCCAGGGTATAGCGCTGGCGCCAAAGTGGCGATTGCAGGGCATCTGGTTTGACGGTCAAAAAACGCCGGGCCAACATATAGCGCCCCAGTGCGATCACGACGATCGAAAACAGCCAGATCAGCACCATGCTCGCAGAGGCATGCAGCGTGGCGTTCACATACGCGAGCAAAGCGCCATTGATAAGATTGACCAGCAGAGCAACGCCAGCATTGCGAAAAAGCAACCCCGTTTTCAGGTGTTGCGCTTTGACATCAACATTCAGGGACGGGATGCTCACAGTGTTCAGGTGCGTGTTCAGACGAAGGGCAAGATTGAAACATATTCTGGCGTAATTTTATTTATCCCAAGATAATATAGCTGTAACGCTTATCCAGAAAGCGCTGAAAGCTCTGATTTTTATAGCAATCATTGCCTAAAAGTCGGTTAAACCCCCACGGCGCAGCTCTTGACAGGTTACCGCATGGCTCAGCGCAGCAAGGTGTGGCACTAGCAGCGTGAGCTGGTGTTTGGCGCGTGTAATGCCGGTGTAAACAAGCTCGCGCCCGAGCACCGCCACATCGGGCAAGACCAGCGCCACATGCTCAAACTCGCTGCCTTGTGATTTGTGCACAGTCATGGCATAAGCGCTTTCGACGGCATCCAACCGCGCTGGAAGCACCCAGCGCACACCACCCTGTACATCGGCAAATGCCACACGCAAACCCAAGGTGTGTTGCAGACACAAACCAATATCGCCGTTCATCAAACCCAGGCTGTAGTCGTTGCGCACCAGCATGACGGGGCGCCCGGCATACCAACCCCGCTCAGCAAAACCCAAGCTGCTGGCAATGCGCTGGTTGAATGTCAGCACGCCCCAGGGGCCTTCTCGCACCGCACACAAAACCTGAAAACGGCTGAAGGCCTGCAGTGCAGTGAATGCTTGTGCGTCACTGCAGGGGCTTGCTTGCGCCGCCTGCAAGCCTTGCAGAAAGTCGCGCCAACCTTGCGATACCAGCGCGCGCAGCGCCACAGCATACAGTTGTGTCAGCAACAAACGATTCACCGGGGCGGCAGACTCGGCCTGCCAGGCAGGCGTTTGCTGCCAGAGTTGGCTCACACGCGCTGTATCACCCTGATTCACCGCTTGCGCCCATTGACCGATGGCACTGTCGGCGGCAAAGCGGTGGCTTTGCCGCAACAGCACGGTTTGTTGCGCCAAAGCAGAACCAGCGCCAGCCCAGGCACTCAGGTCTTGCCCGGTAACTTGTGTGATCCAGGCCAAAGTGCTGGGGCTATAGTGGGGTTGATCAGCGTTGGCGCAAAGCTGACCCAACACGGCACCGGCCTGAACGGATTCCAGTTGGTCTTTGTCGCCAAGCAAAATCAGCCGCGCATGCAAGGGCACAGCGCTCAGCAAGCGAGCCATCATGTCCAGGTCAATCATCGAGGCTTCATCGACCACCAGCACATCCAATGCCAGCTCAGGCAGCGGGTCGTGAGCCACACTGCTGCGCACCTGCAACAGCTTATGCAGCGTGAACGCCTGGTTGGGCAGGTTTTGTTGCAACTCAACAGGCAACTTGGCGATGGCCAAGCCGATTGATTCGGCCAACCGAGCCGCGGCCTTGCCGGTGGGCGCCGCCAGTGCCATGCGCAGGGGGTTTGTAGCGCGCGCCGGGTCGGCTTGCAGCAACGCCAGCAAGCGCACCACGGTGCTGGTTTTGCCTGTGCCCGGACCGCCAGTGATGAGTGTAAAGTGTTGGCGTGCGGCCACTGCGCAAGCCACTTTTTGCCAATCAAGCGCTTCTGCATTAGAAGCAAACAGTTGCTGCAATCGTTCTGCCAGATGCTCAGAAGCCAGCATCGGCTGGGTCAGGCGTTGCGTGATGCTGCTGCGAATGCGTTGCTCCGCCGACCAGTTACGCCGCAAATACAGGCGCGCACCGTCGAGCACCAGCGGGCTATTAACCGCATCGCCCTGATTTTGCGTCCAGGGCAGGTTGTGCGCAGCCTGTTGCAAATCAGCACTCAACAAATTCAGCGCCAAACAAACATGTCCACGCCCAAAATGCGCACTAACCAGAGCAGCCAATTCCGTGTGATGCGGATTTGCACTGGGCTGGACTTGTTGCAAAAATCCAGCAAAAGCCAGATCGAGCGCGCACAACTCAATGGAGGCCAAACTCATATCGAGGCCTCGCATGGCAGAGCGCTGCAACCGGAAAAAGCCGCATCGAGCGCTTCAATCAGCGCCTTGGGGGCTTGCATCACATACAGGCCAGCATCCCTTTGATCAATGCCGCGTAAAAACCAATAAAGCGCACCACCCACATGCCGGTCGTAATCGTAATCAGGCAAACGCGAGCGCAGCAAACGATGCAAGGCCAGCAGATAAAGTGTGTATTGCACATCGTAGCGGTGCGCCAAAATGGCTTGCTGCAACGCCGCAGGGGCATAGCTTGCGAGCTTGTTCGACTTGTAGTCAAGCACGTAATAACGCCCCTCGACTTCCAGCACCAAATCAATAAATCCAGTCAGCATGCCCTGCAGTGTTTGCTCTGCAAGCGTCTGGCGCAAGCACTCCGGGTGAATGTAGTGCTGGATCAACGCGTCCAAACGCGCTGACTGCAGGTTTTCAACCTTCAAGCTAAAAGCCATCTCTGACCAATACTGACAAGCACGAAGCGCTCTTAAATTAATAGTAACCGAGTGCACTGAAAGGGTCAAACGAGTGCTGACGATAGACTCAAACCAAGACACCAGAAGGGCTTGCTGTGCCTCATCCAAATGCAACCGTTGTGCATGGCGCTGCAGCAGTTTTTGCCAACCTGCATGCTGCGCATCTGGCCAGTCATTTTGGGCATGCCATTGCAGCAGATCGTGCAGCAGCGTGCCATAAACACTGCCAGCAGGAAACGCATTGAACTGGCCCGTCACGCTCACATCGTTAGCACGGGCATCGACTTGGGCATCCAACACGCGTTCATCGAGCCAAGACGGAAGTTCGCTTGCGGGCGCAGCTGACGGCTCCACGGCACGGGTCAGGGCGCTAAAGCTGGCGCTCCACCAACGGCTGCGCAATTGGCGCTGCGGCACCTTGGCTGCTTTGCCGTTTTGCACCTGCACACGAGGGCAGTAGCATGCCATATTAGGAATTGGCGCTGATTGCACCACGATGGTCGCGCCGGCTCCGCTGGCTGCCCCGTCTACCCCGTCTGCCCAGGTTTGCAGCCGCTGCGCCAAGTCGGTCGGATCTTTTCGCGCCAGCAACTGTGAAATGGCACTTTTCACAACCGGCGTTTTGCCATCCACATCCCCAAAGGTTTGCGCCACACCCAGCCAAAGTGCCTGCTCGGCGCGCGTCATGCCCACATACAGCAGACGAACATCCTCAGCCAGACGCAGCGCATCGTCTGGCGCCGCGTCTTGTTCTGTGTAATTCGACACAAAGGGCAAAAACACCAGCGGATATTGCAGGCCTTTGGATTTGTGCAGGGTGACCACCTGCACCAGCGCCGCATCGCTTTCCAGGCGCAGTTGAGCCGCCTCAGCTCCGGCAGACGGGTCACGCAATTGGTTTTCAAAATAACGAATCAGCGCCGCTTCACCTTGCAGACTCTGGCTGGCGCTTTGCAACAGATCGCCCAGATGCAGCACATTGGTCAGCGCACGCTCACCCTCGCTTTGCTGCAATAAGCGTTGTGCAATCTGCTGTTCGTGCAACCAATGGTGCAACATGGGCAAAAAACCCTGGCGTTGCCAGACGGCTTGCCAATGGTGCACACGCTCGGTCATGGCATCCCAGGCAGCCTCGTCCTGAAACAGGGCGTCAAGCTCTGCCCAATTTTTGCCCCAGAGCCGGGTTGCCAGTGCAGCGCGCAGCAGTTTGCCGGCACTGGGCGTGGCCACAGCGCGCAGAACATGCCACAAATCGCTGGCCTGTTGACTGGCAAAAACACTGTCACGCTGCGACAAATACACACTGGGCACCGCGCGCTGTGCCAGCGCCAGACGAATGGCACGCGCCTCGCTCCAGTTGCGCACCAGCACTGCCATGTCGCCAGGTTGGGCGACCTTTTGGTTGAGCAAGGCCACCATTTGCGTGGCAAACACCTGCGCCATGTCGGCATTGATGCTGTTTTTGTTCAGGCTATCGCCCCTGGGCAGATGCCACACGGTCATGGCAGGCTGCACTTGCCCCGCCACTTGCAGCGGCTGGATATTCGGGTTGCAAGCGTCAACCTTTTCAAAAGGCAGGTCTCCAAAAGGCAGTTTGGCTTGGCCAAACACATGGTTGACAGCCGCCACAACACCGGCGGTCGAGCGAAAATTGCCCGTCAGGGTGTGCACGGCCTGCGCCTGCTGGCGCGCACTCAGATACGTTGCCAGATCGGCGCCGCGAAAGCTGTAAATGGCCTGTTTGGGGTCGCCAATCATGATGAGTGCCGTTTTTGCAGCGGCTGATGGATCGTCGGACTGGCCATAAATGCTGCGCAAGGCACCATATTGCCAAGGGTCAGTGTCCTGAAACTCATCGACCAAGGCCACCGGAAACTCGTCACGAATCGCCTGGGCCAGACGGCCATCACTGGCTTGCAAGGCGTGGTACAGGTTTTGCAACAAGTCTGAAAAGTCAAACTGCGCCAGACGCGCCTTGGCTTGCTGGTAAGCCCGGTCGATTTCAAAGGCGGCGTGCTGAATCAGCTGCTCGCTCACCTGGGGCTCTTGGGCGTGCTGCAAAAGCAAGGCATCGAAGGCAGCAAAAGCCGGGTGCAAGTCGGCATCAGCCCAATTTTTGGCACGCAAAGCAGCCAAACCAAAACGCTCGAGTGTCTTCAGACAGGCCTCTCTGTCGGCTTTGTTCATTGACAGCATCGACCCGGCCTGCGCCCAATCACGCAATTTGCCAGGCCAATCGGCACGATAGCCTTTGAGTTTTTTGGCACCAATGGTGTCTGCCAGTAAACCAACTAGCGCCTCGGTGCAAGCGCTGACAGCGGCGCTCTCCAGCAGCAAAAAACGACTTTGCCAAAGTGTCCATTGATGCAGCAGTTGCGCAGGTGATTGGTCTGGGGTTGCCTCGAGCTGCGGGCTTTTACTGGTTTGTTTGCGCCGTTTTTCAACGCGCTTGAGCAACTCTAGCGGTGTGTTCCCCAGCCCCTGCAACGCCCCAAGCTGCTCTGGGCGCAGCGGATAAAACCATTCGCGCCAATAGTCTTGCGCTGCCAGCAGCAGCAGCTTTTCAGCATCCTCGACCCGGCTTTGCACAAACAAGCTGGCACTGTCGAAGGCGTGACTTTTCAGCATGCGGCTGCTCCAGCCATGAATGGTGTAGATCGCCGCGTCGTCCATCCATTGCGCCGCCATGTCCAGTCGGGCAGCGCATTGCGGCCAATCGCACGGCGCAATTCCCGCGCGTAACTGGTGTAAAAACGCATCGGCGTCAGCTTGCTCGTTTTGCGCAAAAAATAGTGCGGCTTGTGCCAGCCGCTTGCGTATGCGAGCACGCAATTCGGCAGTGGCCGCGTCGGTGAAGGTCATCACCAATATTTGTGGCGGCAACAAAGCCCGACACCCATCGACGCCCGCAGGCTCGTGCCCCAACACCAGCCGCACATACAGAGCCGCGAGTGTCCATGTTTTACCCGTGCCTGCCGAGGCCTCGATCACTTGCTGCCCCTGAAGACGCAGACTCAAAGGATCGAGTTTTTTTGGCAGCATCGGATTCATGCCGAGCCCCCTTCGTGAACTGATATTTGCACGTGCGCTATTAAGTCGCCATAAAGCGCTTGCGCCAGCTCGGGTAACGTGCTTTTGATGTCGTCATAACCCACGAAAGCACGCGCCAGATAAACATTTTCCTCACATTCACCCGGGGCTTGCGAGCCACCTTCGAAAATCAACTGGGCTGCATCGTGCGGATCTTTCGGTGCTTTTTCGGAGTCGCCCTGCTGCAGGGCTTGTATTTGCGCATGCAAATAGGCCGAGGCAGTTTTACAAGCCACCGGCAGCGGCTGCACCCAAGCCTGCTGATACACCTGCAGCAGGCGCTGCAAGCGGCTGCGTGCCGCTTCTGCGTCAAGCGGTTTTAGCAGCACCTGGGCATCCACACCCAATTGCACACTGGTCAGCGCCAGCGCACTGGCACAGGCAGCCAAATGCTGCACCCACAAATCCACCATGGCATGCACGCGCAAACTTTGCGCGCCCTTTTTGCCATCCAGCAGCGCACCGGCACGTTGGCGACAGAGCAACAGGGTGTGATCGTGCGCCATGCGCAAACCGCCAAGCACACCTGTGAGGCGTTTGCCATCAATCTCCAGATCAATCGACTGCACCCCGAGCTGAGTTGGATAGCGCTGCAGCCAGGGCAGGCAGCGCTCGCGCACAGTTTGCGCTTTGTCTTGCAACAGGGCTGAGGCACGCGCACCAAAAGCGCCCAGTGGCAGCACGCCGCCAAGTGTGAGTTGCTGGGCTGCCAGCTCTGGATCAGCGGCATCCAACAAGTTCTGTGTCGCCTGAAATTGCGCCAGTGCGTTCAAGGCAAACGGCTCTTCTTCAGGGAGCTCTTCATCGAGGGTATTCAGCCACACTTGCAAGCGGGCCTTGAAGAACACCTCCACCGGCTGGCGCAGCAACTGGCGCAAATGCGCCAGTGTCAATGCAGTTGGTGACACACCGGATTCGAGTACTTCACAAGTGGCAGCCGTGCCCGTGTCAGCTGCATGCACACGCGCCCAGTCATCGGCATAGGTTTCAAAGGGCGAATCTTGCAGAAAATAAGCCTGAGAAAACGCCTGTAGTGGCTGCTTTTGCACAACGATCGATGGGCTCAAATGCATCTGCACATAGTCAATCAGTTGCGCCACAAGAACCGATGGAGGCTGCTCTGAGTTGTCGGTGGCACTATGACCTTGCCAGCTGATATAGAGTTTTTGACGCGCCGCCAGCAGCGCCTCGAGAAACAGATAGCGATCATCTTCACGGCGCGAGCGATCGCCCGCACGCCAACTCTGTGCCATCAAGTCAAAATCTCGGGCAGGCTTTTGGCGCGGATAGTCACCATCGTTCATGCCCAATAAACCAATCACCTGAAACGGAATGCTGCGCATGGGCATGAGCGTGCCAAACTGTACGCCCCCACCAAAAAAACGCTGCTGCAAGCTGCTTTCTTCGATTTGCGCCAGCCAGTGATCACGCACCACATCCAGCGACAACTGCGACTCCAGTCGTGCATCAGCGCAGGCCTGCAGCCACGGCTCAAGCGGAGCCAGACAACGTTGCAATAAACGCTCCTGGGCTTCATCCTGCGCTAGAAAGAAGCGCGTCACAAGGGCACTCAAAGTAAGCCCCCACTGCGCGGGCGACTGAGCCGAGGAAAGCTCAGCCTGTGTGGTCTGAATGGCTTGCAACCATTCAAGCAACGCACCCATCAGCGGCGCGTCAAGCGAGCCCAGCGCAGCTTGCCCAAATGTCCCCCCCCAAGGTGCGGCGTGACCCACGGCGTAGCCCAGCAAAAGTCTGCGCAAGCCAAAAGCCCAGGTGTTTTGATCAAGACCGGCAAGCTCACAAGGCAAGCCCCAGGCCACGCGATACTGGGCATCGAGCCCCCAGCGCACCCCAGCCAGCGCCAGCCAATCGTGCAGCTGCGTTACATCGGCTGCACTGAGACCAAAGCGTGCACGCACTGCTGACACTTCAAACAAACTTAGCCAATCGGCCAGCGACAAACGCGCCGTGGGCAGTTTCAGCAATTGTTCAAGCGCTTGCACGATAGGTGACTGACGGGGTGTGGTGTCAGCGATTGAATACGGGATGTGCCTGGGTTCACCGCTCGCAAAACGGCCAAACACCGCCGCAATGTGGGCTGCAAAAGTCTGCATGTCGGGCACCATCACCATCACATCGCGTGGCTGCAGTTTTGGGTCTGCGTTAAACCAGGCTAGTAGACGGTCGTGCAACACCTCGACTTCGCGCTGCGCGCTGTGGCAGGTGATGAGTGTGATCGACTCGTCTTTTTGTAGCGCCTCACGCTTATCTGGCATGCCTTGAAGATTAAAAATGCTGGACTGCAATTGGCTCAGAATGCTCGGACTCTCGGCATCATCCAACGGGTCAACAAACACATCGACCCGACTGAATCGATGGGCATAGGTGCTCAGCTGATCAAAGCCATCCAGCATATGCAGGTAGTCACGCGCCTGCTTGCCCCAGGACGCTAACAGTGGATGGCTCTCACTGTGCAAACCAGCTGGCGACAGGGATGATGCACGAATCGGTTTGACGTTTTGGCGCTGCCGCAACTGGGCGCGCAAGAGTTCATGACCTTGCACGATATCACCCCAATAATGCTGACACGGGTTTTGCACCAACATCAGCACCTGACTCACCTGACCCAAAGCCGCCAACGCCTGCACCGTCTGCAGGGGCAAGGACGACACACCAAAAACCACCAGACGCGGTGGTAAACCGCTCGGGCGCAGTTCTGAGGTTAGCGCCTGCGCACGCATGGCGAGCATAAATCGCTCGTGCACGCTGGCGCGGGAGGCATGCGCCAGCTCGAAACCGACATCAGTGCCAATGTCGCGCCACAACTGGGCTTGCCAGGCGTGTGCGTCGGCAATGGGGCGTGTTTTGCCGTCATGCTGGCGCAGCAGGTCTTGCCCTGGCGCACCGACAGCCCAGTCGGCAAGCCAGTCAGCTCGGTAACTTTGGTAGCCATCCAGCACATCGGCCACTTGCAAGGCCAACTGGTAAAGTTTGCGGTCATCGGTGCGGTCGCTCAGGTAGCGCTGCAGCGGTGCATAAACCGGATTACTCGCCAACAATTCGGGCAGCAACCGTATCAAGCGCCAGAGCAATGCGCTTTTATCAAAGGGCATATGCACGGGCACTGCGCGCGCACCTAACACGCTGCGGTACACCTCCCAAAGATAAGCGCTGGGCAGCTCAAGTCGAGTCGCAGCGCAAATGCCCAAAGCATTATCGTCAGCCAAGGCCTGCTCGAGCCAGTGCTTCATGCCGTTGCTTTGCAACAAAATCACCTCGGGCACCAACACCGGCAGCGGGTGTGATTGCAAGAAATTAACCAACAAATCGCGCAAATCCTCCAGCCGATTGCCGTGCAAAACCATAAAACCAGGGCTCAGCGCTGGGGCGATAGCAGAGGGCATTGAATTTTGATCTGAGCGACCTTCGGCAAATTGGCTTGGTCGACCTAATGCCTCCCCATCGACAGCGCTCTGGTGTTTACCACTCTGCGCTCATGGGTGGCCAACTTGGCGTTGTGGCTGTTGGTGATGACCATTGAGTCTGCAGTTTTAAAAAATGCCACTGATTGCTGCAACTGCTCGGCCTGTCCCGATAGCTCTTCGCTGGTAGCTGCTAGTTCTTCGGAAGCAGAGGCATTTTGCTGGGTCGCCCGGCTGAGCTGGTTCATGGCGCCACCGATTTGCGAGATGGAGGCACTTTGCTCACTCGAAGCCGCATCAATTTCTTGCACCAGCGCCGATGTTTTCTGGATGCTCGGCACGATCGCATCGAGCAGATGCCCCGCATGCTCGGCGGTTGTCACGCTGCTTTGGGCAAGTTGGCCAATCTCTTTGGCGGCCTCCTGGCTGCGTTCGGCGAGCTTGCGCACCTCGGCGGCGACCACAGCAAAGCCCTTGCCATGTTCGCCAGCGCGTGCCGCTTCGATCGCTGCATTCAGCGCCAGCAGGTTGGTCTGGTAGGCGATGTCATCAACGATGCCAATTTTTGCCGCTATTTGTTTCATGGCGGTCACCGTTTCGCTCACCACTCGACCACCCTGCACCGCCTCTTGACTGGTTTTAGTGGCCATTTCGTTGGTGATCTTGGCGTTGTTGCTGTTTTGCGAGATCGACGTTGACATCAGCCCAATGCTGGAGGTGGTTTCATCCACACTGGCAGCCTGCTCGCTGGCGGCCTGCGATAGCGATTGGGCAGTAGCACTAACCTGATTAGCGGCACCGGTCAGCGCATCGGCTGCGCCGCGCACTTCTTCCATCACACGCGTCAGATTTTGTGCCGTCAGATTGGCACTTTCCTTGACCTTGCCAAACAAGCCTCCGTAATTGTGCGTGATGCGATACGTCAGGTCACCTTGCGCAAAGGCACCCAAGGCGTTAGACACATCGGTGATGGCCTCTTCGCTGGTGTCAAGCAACTGATTCATGCCATTTGACAAGTTGGCAAAGAAACCGGTTTTACCTTGCAAGGTCAGGCGCTGAGTCAAGTCACCCTGCACCGCAGCAGCGACAGTTTTGGCGATTTCTTGCTCCGCCGCGAGTTGTTCGGTCACGTCAAGCCATTGCCCCACGGTACCCAGGCGCTCACCATTCTCGGCCATCACCGGCGTGGTAGTCAGGTCGTACATGCGCCCACCCAGATTTAAGCGCGTTTGCGCCATGGCACTCAGGTTGCGCAGGCGTGCCAGTGCGGCCGGTGGGTCAGCGTAAAACATACCAATACTGCCCCCCACCACTTTTTCGGGGTCAAAACCGGGAATCTGTTGGCGGAAACCTTCAGCAGATTGGCGCAATGTGTTTTGCAGGGCCTGGTTGATGTAGATCAGTTTTCCATCTACATCGGCAATGCGCACCGGCAGGCTGACGCTATCCAGCGCCGTTTTCACTCGGGCGTTGTAGCGTGAGGCCTCACTCGCTCGCTGCAAGGTCTCCTGCACTTTATCCACTGCTGTGCTGATGCGTGCTTTTTGACCCGGCAGCCGATCCATCGGCACATCCAGCTTGCCATCGGCATAGCCTGCCACGACATCCACCACCTTCATGGTGTCGGCAATATGGGCTTTGACAATGCTATTGATGCTTTGTGCCATGGCACCGTAAGCGCCCGGCAGATTTTGATGTGGCATGGCGTGGTCGATATTGCCGGCTTCGTGCTGGCGTGCCATATCGCTTTGCGCTGCCTGAAACTGGCTCAACACGGATTCCATGCTGGCCATGGCAACGATCAAATGACCAATTTCGTCTTCGCGTTCGGTCGCCAGCTCACTGCTTAGATCACCCGCGGCGATTTTCTCGGCCGTCGCGCTGACCATGCCCATGGGTCGCACCACCATGCGGCGAATCAGCAGCAACCAGATACCCGAGATCAACAGCACAATCACGAGTCCGGCAGCGGCATAGACATTGCGCAAACTGTCAATATCGGCGGTGTACTCGTCCACATAAGTGCCGCCAGCGACCACCCAGTCCCAATTTTTCAAATAAGAGAAAGACACCACTTTGTCGCGTGGCGAGGTTTCACCCAGCTCTTTGTTGAGCCACGGGTAACGGATCATGCCGTTTTTCTGTTCCAGCATATCCTTGATGAATTCACGCCCATTGGTGTCTTTTACCGTCAGCAGGTTTTTACCTTCGATGGCCGGGTGTATCACCAACTCGCCCAATTTCTCGCCAGGACGTGCATTGAGCACATAAAAATACCCCGTTTTCCCAATTTTGAGCTCTCGGATCGAAGCTTTTAACGCTTTCAAATAATCGGAGAAATCCAGCCCAATAAAACTCAAACCGACGATTTGCCCCTGGGCGTTGCGAATTGGGTCATATTGCGTCATGTATTGCCGGCCAAACAGCGTTGCCAAGCCGGTAAAACTGCCGCCTGCCAAAGTCGCCTTGTAACCTGGATGGGCCCGGTCGAGCAGCGTGCCAACGGCGCGCTCACCCTTGTCATTCTTCAGTGAGGTGGTCACGCGCACAAAATCGTCGCCCGATTTGGCAAACACGGTCGCCACAGCGCCTGTCATCTCAGTGAACCGATCAACCACCGTGAAGTCCAAATTGACAGTTTTGCCATCAAGCTTCAAAGTCGGTGTAGCTTGCGCTTTGCTGTCAATCGTGGCCGCAAACAACTCAAAAGTGCCCTTCAAGTTACCTTGAAATGCTTTTGCCAGCGCAGCCGTGCGAACCCGAAGGTCGCGGTCAGTACCCTCGATCAGATTGGTCAGCATCTTGGTTTTATCGCTCACTTCGGCGATAGCACGACCTTCAATCGTCTGCGAAATTGAATACCCAATCGCCACAACACAAACCGTGAGAACCGTCGCAACCAACAAAAAATTACTAACGGCAAGCTTAGCGCCCAACCCCATACGACGCCAAAATAGTGAACCAATTCCCATAACAACACCTTTTACAAATCCGTCTTCAAATTGAAGTCAAGCGAACTTGATCATAGTGACGTGACAAACACCTTACAAAAATTGACCCCCTATTCGATTCACCTGCCTACGTAAAATGCCACTACCCGGCAAGAACTTAGGCATGACAACTGAACTCTACATCCTGTTACCGCTGACCTTTGTCGCTGCAATGCTCAACGCATCAGTTGGAGGCGGTGGTCTTGTTTTGATTCCTGGCATGCTCACGCTTTTTCCAACAGCCGCGCCGGCCACTTTATTCGCCACCGAAAAATGTGCTTCAGTGGCCGGAATGGCAACCGCGACGCTTCAATATGCTCGCAAAATGCAGCTCCCCTGGAGATTGCTGGCTTTGATAGCAGGCACTGCGTTTTGCGGTGCGCACCTGGGCGCTCGCGCCATAGCTTTGTTGCCGAATGCGTGGATCAAACCATTCGTCGTTTTCCTGCTGGTGGTGATGTTCTTCTATACCTGGTATCGCCCAGACTTCGGCAAGCAGGACACCCCCAAGCCCGTGAGTAAAAAAGACCTTTACCGGGGTTTGCCGATTGGCGCTGCGATTGGTTTTTATGAAGGCTTTTTTGGACCAGGTGCCGGAAGTTTTCTGATTTTTTTGTTTGTTCGTGTTTTCCACTTTGATTTCATGCGCGCAACCGCCTGCGCCAAAGTCGTCAATATGGCCACTAATTTGGGCGCATTGACCTATTTCATTCCTGCTGGGTTTGTGCTGCTTGAGCTGGCCATTGCGATGATGGTGGCCATGGTTGCTGGCTCATTCGTGGGTAGCCACTTGGCTATGAAGGGCGGCAATCTCTGGCTCAGAAGGCTCTTTCTCATTCTGGTCCTCAGCCTTCTGACCAAGCTAATCACCGACATGCTGCTCGCGTGACAGCACTACATGACAGCGCCTACTTGCCAGGGCAAAAACTCATCGTTGCCATAGCCTAAAACCTCGCTGCGCACCTGCTCGCCAGATGCGTGGCGAATGATGGCAGCAAAAATGCGCTGGCTGATCTCGGCCATGGGTGTGCCGGTGATCAGGTCGCCGCAGTTCACATCCATGTCGTCACGCATGCGCTCAAACAGCGCGTTGTTGGTGGCCAGTTTGATCGTGGGCACCCCGGCGCAGCCAAAAGCCGAGCCACGCCCGGTGGTAAAGCAGATGACCTGCGCCCCTCCGGCGGCCTGACCGGTGGCAGAAACCGGGTCGTAGCCCGGTGTGTCCATGTAGACAAACCCTTTGGCATCAACTGGTTCTGCGTATTCGTACACGCCTTGCAGCGTGCTGGTGCCGCCTTTGGCCACGGCACCCAGTGATTTTTCGAGAATGGTGGTCAAGCCCCCGGCCTTATTGCCCACCGAGGGGTTGTTGTTCATTTCGCCCCCGTTGCGCGTGGTGTAGGCTTTCCACCAGTCGATGCGAGCGATGAGCTTTTGCGCGATCTCCGGGCTGGCAGCACGGCGTGTTAGCAAGTGCTCAGCGCCATAAATTTCGGGTGTTTCTGACAAGATGCTGGTGCCGCCATGCGCCACCAACAAGTCAGATGCGCCGCCCAACGCCGGGTTGGCGGTGATGCCTGAATAGCCGTCTGAGCCGCCACAATTCAGGCCAACGATCAAATTAGCCACCGACACTGCTTCGCGCTCAAAGGCGTTGGCACGCGCCAGCATGCCCTCGACCAAGCGAATGCCCTTCTGAATAGCCGCTGTGGTGCCACCTTCGGCCTGCATCACCAGGTGTTGCAACATGCCGCTCTCGCGCCCACTGACACGCTCAATCAGGGCGGACACCTGGTTTTGCTCGCACCCCAACCCAACCAGGAGCACGCCCGCAAAATTGGGATGCATCGCATAACCCACCAGGGTGCGGCGCAAAATGTCCATGCCTTCCCCCGCTGCGCCCATGCCACAGCCCAACGGGTGTGGCAGCGCCAGTACGCTGTCAATGTTGGGGTAATCGGCCAATCGCTCAGCAGTGAAATGCCGGGCAATGGCGCGCACCACAGTGGCCGAGCAGTTGACCGATGCCATGATGGCAATGCTGTTGCGCGTGCCTACTTTGCCGTTAGCGCGCTGAAAACCCATGAACGTAGCTGGCTGCGTCACCTTGGGAAGCGCATGTATGCCTTGCCCGATGGCGTAGTCACGCTCAAAGTCACCCATAGCCAGGTTATGCGAGTGAACATGTTCACCCGCTGCAATGTCTGCCGTGGCAAAACCAATGATCTGGTTGTAGCGACGCACCGGCTGGCCGGCTGCAATGGCGTGCGCTGCCAGCTTGTGCCCGGGCGGCACTAGGTCGGCCACCACCAGGTTTTCAGATTCAAGCGCCATGCCAGGCAACAGTTGCTGGGTGGCAATTAACACGTCGTCATTGGCGTGCAAGCGGATCAGTAAAGATTGCGTCATTTTATTAGCAAAATATGCCCGAAGTCCTTGCCAGACAAGCGTAAGCAGCTATGGTTTTGATGGCATTCGGTTCAAAATACCGGTGACCCTTTGATCAGGCTGGGTATCCAGGTGGAGAACGCCGGGAAGTAGGTCACCACCAGCATCACCACGAACAAGGCACCATAAAACGGCAAGATGCTCTTCATCACCTGCTCCACCGACACATCACCAATGGCACACCCGACAAACTGGGTGGTGCCCACTGGCGGCGTATTTAAACCGAGTGCGCAGTTGAGCAGCATGACGATGCCAAACTGCACCGGCCCCATGCCCATTTGAATCGCCAGCGGTAAAAACAGTGGCGTGCAGATCAGGATGGTCGAAGCCATGTCCATGAAGGTGCCCAGCAGAAACAAAATCAGGTTAATCAAAAAGAACATCACCAGCGGGTCGGTGGTGGCACTGAGCAACAGCTTGGCGGTTTGGTCGGGGATCTCCAGAATCGTCATGATGTACTGGAACATGGTGGAAACGCCAATCAGCAACAGCACCACACCGGTGGTTTTGGCAGCCTTGGCACCGGCTTTCATGAGCTTGTCCCAGGTCATGGTGCGATAGCCGATAAAGGTCAGCAACAGCGAATAGACCACGGCGATGCCTGCCGCCTCGGTAGCGGTGGTCACGCCCATGATGATGCAGCCCAGAATGATGACCACGACAAACATGCCCGGCAACGCTGCCACACCCGAGGTAATGACTGCGTGCCAACCGGCAAACTTGTCCAGTGTGCTGCTGCCATCAGGGCGAATCGGGTAACCCTCTTTTTTGGCCACCCAATAGGCGGCAAACAGCATGCATACCATCAGCACCAGCACCGGCAACAAACCGGCAAACATCAACTCACCAATCGACACGCCTTTCACCATGATGTCTTTGCCGGCGAGCAGGCCACTGCTGCTGGAAGCGGCAAAAGCATAAATGATCAGGTTGTGGGAGGTCGGCATCAGCGCGCCACACAGCGAGGCGTGGGTGGTGACATTCACCGCGTAATCCGCGCTGTAACCCTCTTTTTTCATCATGGGAATCATCACGCCGCCCATGGCCGAAACGTCAGCCACCGGTGAGCCCGAGACACCGCCAAACAAGGTACAAGCCACCACATTGGCCATGCCCAGGCCGCCCCGGCGATGCCCCACCATGTTGCGGGCAAAGCTGACGATCTTGTCGGCAATACCACCATGCAGCATCAACTCGCCAGAAAAAATAAAAAAGGGAATGGCGAGAAACGAAAACACGTTCATGCCAGAGATCATGTTCTGAAAAGCCAGCTCCAGCGGAAACCCCTCCGCCCAATAGGTGGCAATGCAGCTCAGCGCGATCGAGAAAGCCACCGGCACCCCGAGCACCAGAAATACCAAAAAGCTGATGCAGAGAACGGTTAGTGCCATGATGGGATCACCTTCTTGTTCGACGACATCGCGATCAGATGTTCAATAGAAAACAGAATAATCATTGCGCCTGCGACGACGCAAGGCAAGTAACGGAAGGCTTCGGAAATCCCCAGCGTCGGGATCTGATTTGCCCAGACTGAACGCGCCATGCTCCAGCAACCCCAGCAGAGAAAGCCACCAAACACAATCGTGATCACACCCACAATATTGCCAACCCAAAACTGGGCCTTGGGCGGCAGCAGCCCCGTAAGGGACTCCATGCCGATGTGCCCCTCGTCACGAACACCGGCTGCGGCACCGAACATGGCAACGTTGATCACCAAAATGAGCGCCACTTGTTCAGACCACGAGGGCGCATCATTGAGCAAGTAGCGCCAAACCACCGACCCAAACACCACGCCGACAATGCCGATCAGACACGACACGGCGATGTACAGCGCCCACCGCGACAGTCGTGAATTCAGCCAGGTTAGCCATTTCATCACTTCACTCCAATAAAAACCCGAAAGCATCGAAACACTTTCGGGCGATATCGTCAAACCTTAACGTCGTATTCCGACTTACTTGGTGTTGACGACTTTTTGAACCAGTGCTTTCAGTTCAGGTGTTGGAGAGAACTTGTCCCAAACCGGCTTCATGACTCCCACAAACTCAGCCTTGTTGACATCGCTGACAAAGGTGGCTCCGGCCTTTTTGGCAGCATCTTTGGAAGCCAGTTCTTTCTTGCTCCACAGGTCAATGTAGTAGGGAATAGTTTCCTTGACGGCATCACGAACAATTTTGCGCTCTTCTGCACTCAGGGTGTCCCAAACCTTTTTGGAGAACACCAGAACTTCAGGGGCCATAACGTGCTGGGTTTCGCTGTAAACCGGCGCTGCCTCAAAGTGCTTGGCAGTCTCATACGAAGGGTAGTTGTTTTCCGCCGCGTCAACCAGACCGGTCTTTAATGCGGTGTACACCTCGGCCATCGGAATGGGCGTGGGGTTGGCACCCATGGCTTGCGCTAGGCTCACCCACAAGTCAGACTGCTGCACACGAATCTTCATGCCCTTGACATCGGCTAGGTTACGGACTGCCTTTTTGCCGTAAATTGAACGAGCACCAGACTCCCACAGAGCCAGACCGACAAAACCAGCCTTGTCAAATGCAGCCAGGATGTCGTCGCCAGCAGGGCCATTCATGGCATGACGGAAGTGATTGATGTCACGGAAGATGAATGGGAAAGATGGCACCATCGATTCAGGCACGATGCCGTGGAAAGCAGCGGTATTCACGCGCACCATGTCCAGCGCACCAATCTTCACCTGCTCAACCGTGTCTTTTTCAGAACCCAGCGAGCTGTTGCCAAACACCTTGATGTTGTATTTGCCAGCGGTCTTCTGGCTGATGATTTCGCCAATTTTTTTGACCGTCATCACCGTAGGGTAATCCAGCGGGTGCACATCCGCCGAGCGGAAATCGCGAGCGACGGCGCTGCCTGTTACGTACAAACAAGCTGCGGCCACTGCCAAAAGTTTTTTCATTTTGCTGTTCATCATTGCCTCGTTTCTGAGAATAAAAGGGAAACACCACTAAACAAACTTGCCCGGATACGCCAGCCGCCACTGCAAGTTCGGCGAATATACGCCAAAATCAAACAGTACTCAATATTTTTTGAAACTTAATTCCATTTATTTTTTGCTGCACCGCACAAGATAAAGTGTTTATTGAAAATAAACTTAAAACAGCGTTTCAAATTGATTGAATTTGAATTTTGTTTGGTGTAGAGTCGCCAATTCGTCAATGTTACCCACCTTGGATGTCCACATGAAACCTTTTTTGCATGCCGACTTTCTTTTGCCGGATGCGTGCGCCCAGCAGTTGTTCCACGACTACGCCGCCAGCATGCCCATCATCGACTACCACTGCCACTTGCCTCCGGCAGATATCGCGAGCAATGCTGGTTTCAAGAACATGGCGCATGCCTGGCTTGGGGGCGATCATTACAAATGGCGTGCCATGCGCTCCAATGGTGTGCCCGAGGCCGACATCACCGGCCACGAACCCGATTACCAGACCTTTCTTGCCTGGGCCAGAACGGTGCCGCACTTGGTGGGAAACCCGCTTTACCACTGGACGCACCTGGAGCTGCAACGCTACTTTGGCATTCATGAGCCATTGAATGAGCGCAGCGCCCCGATGATCTGGGAAGCCTGCAACGCTCAGATCACGACGCCTGAGTTTGGTGCGCGCTCACTGCTGATGCGCATGAACGTGCGCGCAGTCGGCACCACCGATGACCCAGCTGACACGCTGGAGCACCACACAGCCTACGCTGCCAAGCGCCAACCCGGTGAGCCGGTGATGGTGCCCAGCTTCAGACCTGACCGAGCACTGGCCACCGATGACCTGCTGGTTTGGAACGCTTACCTGGAACGCTTGGGCAGCGCCGCCGATGTGGTGATCGACAGCTACCCGGCCTTGATCCGCGCACTCGACCAACGCCATCAAGCCTTTCATGAGTTGGGTGCGCGCGCATCTGACCACGGGTTGGTCGGCCCCTTTGCCAGTTTTGCACCGAAGGCGGCGATCCACGCCATCTTTGACCGCATGCGCGCGGGTCTTGCACCCACCGAAGAAGACGCAACGATCTACAAAACCGCCGTGCTGTTGGAAGTAGGTCGCATGAACTTCAAGCGTGGCTGGGCGATGCAGTTGCACTTAGCGGCCATGCGCAACCAAAACAGCGCCATGTTTGCCAAACTCGGGCCTGACACCGGCTTTGATGCCGTCGGTGACGAGCCCATTGCGCAGAAACTGGCCGCCTTCATGAGCGCGCTACAAAGCGAAGGACAACTGCCAAAAACCATTTTGTATTCGCTCAACCCGAATCATCTGGAGGTGTTGGGCACGCTGATGGGGTGTTTTCAAGACGGCTCCAGTCCTGGCAAGATTCAAATGGGTTCGGCTTGGTGGTTCAACGACCACATTGAGGGTATGCGCCGGCAGATGGTCAGCCTGGCCAACCTGGGGCTACTCTCGCGTTTTGTCGGCATGCTGACCGATTCGCGCAGCTTTTTATCGTTCCCGCGCCATGAATATTTCCGTCGCGTGTTGTGTGGCCTGGTAGGTGGCTGGATGCAAGCGGGCGAAATCCCCCCCGACTTCGACACCTTTGGTGCGATGGTGCAAGACATCAGCTACCGCAATGCCAAACATTACTTCGCCATTCCCGGCGTCGTAGATTAAACCGGACGACCCCTATGCAACTCTGCAATGCCAACCTCAATCAGTTGCCCACTGGCGTGCAGCGCCCCAACTTCGAGCGCAGCCAGGTGCAGCCCGGCATCGTGCACTTGGGCGTGGGCGCGTTTCACCGCGCGCATCAGGCCGTGATGACCGACGCCGTGCTGGCCAGTGGCGACCTGCGCTGGGGCATCATCGGTGCTGGGTTGATGACCGCCAGCACCCGCGATGCGCTGCTGCCGCAAGACGGCCTGTACACACTGCTTGAGCGTTCTGCCGAATCAGAGCAACTGCGTGTGGTGGGCGCCATCATCGATCTGCTCGGTGGCGCGGCTGATCTGGCACAGGTGCTGGCGCACATGGCAGCGCCCAGCACCCGCATCGTCAGCCTGACGGTGACAGAAAAGGGCTATTACCTTGACGTTGCCAGCGGCCAACTGTTGCTAAACAACCCCATGGTGGCCGCTGATTTGGCCAACCCGACCCAGCCCAAGACCATTTTGGGCCTGATCGTGCAGGCCCTACGCCTGCGCCGCACGGCAGGTGTGCCGCCGTTTACCGTGCTGAGCTGCGACAACCTGCCCAACAACGGCAAAACTGCCAAGACCGCCGTGCTCGCCTTTGCTGCCAAAATTGATAGTGAACTAGCCGCGTGGATCATGCGGGAGGTGCGTTTTCCCTGCACCATGGTGGATCGCATCACCCCCGCCACCACCGATGCTGACCGTGCCTATGTCAACAGCCAGCTCGGCATGACGGACGCCTGGCCGATCGTCACCGAAGGTTTTGTGCAATGGGTTATTGAAGACGACTTTAACCAGGATCGACCCGACTGGACGCTGGGTGGCGCGGTGTTTTCCAACGAGATCGAAGCCTGGGAGGCCATGAAGCTGCGCTGCCTCAATGGCGCCCACTCCACCCTGGCCTACCTGGGTCAACTCACCGGGCGCGAAACCGTGGCCGACGCCATGCAGTTGCCCTTGATCAGCAACCTGCTCAGTGACTTGTGGGCTGAGGTGCTGGAAGTGCTGCACGCCCCTACTGGCGTCGACCCAGCGGACTATGTGGAACAGCTCAAACAACGCTTTCGCAATCCGGCACTGAAACACCGCACCTTGCAAATTGCCATGGATGGTTCGCAAAAACTGCCGCAGCGCCTGCTGGCCACCTTGCGCGAGCGGCTGACGCGCGGCCTGCCAAGCCCCGCGTTGACCACGGCCATTGCAGGCTGGATGCACTTTGCCGTCAAAACCGCCCACACGCCGGGCAGTGTGCTGAACGACCCCCTCTCAAGCGAGATTCTTTTGCAGGCAAAAAGTAGCCTTGAGCCTAAGGAAATAGTCCATGGACTGCTCTCAATTCAGAAAATATTTGGCACCGATCTGGCCCAGCATGAGGAGTTCACAGCTGAACTGCTAGCCGCCTTCAGCCAATTGGCGCAAAACCCCGAGGTGGCCACCGCGCCGCAAGTTTCGCTCTGATGACGCAAACGCCATGAGCATCTTGACTTCACCCCAACATCCCAGGAGTTGACTCCCATGAAAATGACTTTCCGCTGGTATGGCGAATCAGACCCGGTCAAGCTGGAATACATTCGCCAGATTCCGGGCCTGTATGGCATCGTCTCGGCCATTTACGATGTGCCAGTGGGTGAAATCTGGCCGATGGACAAACTGCAAACCTTGCGCGCGCGTATTGAAAGCGTGAATCTGAGATTTGAAGTAGTCGAGAGCGTGCCTGTGCATGAAGACATCAAACTCGGCAAACCCTCGCGCGAGCGGCTGATTGCCAACTTTGTGCAAAACATCCGCCACTGCGCTGCGGTCGGCGTCAAGGTGATTTGCTACAACTTCATGCCGGTGTTTGACTGGACCCGCACCGAGATGGCCAAGGTTTTGCCCGACGGCTCGACCACGCTGGCGTTTGATGCCGCAGCAGTGGCTGAAATCGACCCGGAAAAAGGCATTTCCCTGCCCGGCTGGGATGCCAGCTACAAGCCCGAACAACTCAAAAGCCTGCTAGCCGAGTACAAGGCGGTGGACGAAGAAGCGCTGTGGTCGAACCTGGAATACTTCCTCAAAGCCGTCATCCCGGTGGCCGAAGAAGTGGGCGTCAAGATGGCCATGCACCCGGACGACCCGCCACGCCCCATTTTTGGCTTGCCGCGTATCGTCAAAAATCGGGATGATCTGGCTCGTCTGATCGGCATCGTGGATTCAACCGCCAATGGGCTGACACTGTGCTCTGGCTCACTGGGCGCTGACCTTTGCAACAACATCCCGTCTTTGGTGCGCGAGTTTGGCAGCCAGGGGCGCATCCACTTTGGTCACCTGCGCAATGTGAAGGTAGAGCCTGACGGCACGTTTTACGAGTCCACCCACAACTCATGCGATGGCTCGCTCGACATGGCAGCCATCGTCCGGGCTTACCACGACATTGGTTTTACCGGTTATGTGCGACCCGACCACGGCCGCATGATCTGGGGAGAAACCGGCAAACCCGGCTATGGCTTGTATGACCGGGCGCTCGGCGCCGTGTACCTGAATGGCTTGTGGGAGGCGACAAGCAAGTTCGCACCAAAGCCCAACAAATTCGAATGAGCACCGCTTCACACCGCTCAGATTACCATTTTTACTATTTTTTATATAGCTGTCTGCGTATGACTAGCAAGGACTACAGGCTAATTTGATGCTTAAATCGACACCTCACGCCCGCCGCCTGACTGGCTTATGCAGACAGAAAATCGTCGCGCCTTGGCGAAAACTGGTCCAACAGCATGCTGTTGGATTCCAGCGCAACCACACCGTGCAGCGTATGGTGAGGCGCAATGAAAGCATCGCCTGTTTGCAGAATGCGCAGCTCGCCGTTGATATTCACTTCAAAACGGCCGGCGATCACATAGGCAATCTGGTCATGCACCTCGTGTGCGTGCGGCGTGCCCACAGCGCCTTTGTCAAACTGCATCAGCACCGACATCAGTTGCGGCGTATGGCCGACGATCTTGCGCCGCAAGCCAGCGCCCAAATCAGTCCAGGCGGTCGCGCTATCTTCAAAAAAGTTCATGTATCACCTTGCATTGCGGTGGATTCCGAAGGAGCCTGGAAATCTGCCCCGATTGCGAGCAAGCCCCAGTTTTGGTGCTACTATAGCATTTAACAATTTTTTTGAAACATCGGTTCAATAACAAATCAGCGGCATTTCAAATCTCTTGAACAGCTTGCCAACCTTTACCATTTGGAGTCATGATGCAAATTCGCCAGCCCGTCCACAGTGAGCACATGCGCAGCCTCGACACCGAAGGTCTGCGCCGTCACTTTCTGGTGCAAGACCTGTTTGTGGCCGACCAGGTCACGCTGACTTACAGCCAGATTGACCGCATCATTGTGGGTGGCATCATGCCAGTGCGTGGTGGTGTGTCGTTTGCGGCTGATCTGGGTCGCCACACCGGCACTGACTTTTTTCTGCAACGCCGCGAGTTGGGCCTGATCAACATTGGCGGTGCCGCCAGGGTGGTGATTGATGGCGCAAGCTTTGCACTAGGCTCGCGTGAGGCGCTGTATATCGGCCAGGGCGCCCAAGCGCTGGAGTTTTTCAGTGTCGATGCCGCCCAGCCGGCCAAGCTTTACCTCAACAGCGCCCCGGCGCACACCGCCTACCCGCACCGCGTCATCACGTTGGCGCAGGCCTCGCCCGAGACCCTGGGCGCAGCCGAGTCGGGCAACCGGCGCACTATTTACAAGTTCATGACTCCCGATGTGCTGAGCACCTGCCAGCTGTCGATGGGCATGACCCAGCTGGAGCCTGGCAACCTGTGGAACACCATGCCCTGCCACACCCATGATCGGCGCATGGAGGTTTATTTTTACTTTGACATGGCCCCCGATACGGTGGTGTTTCACATGATGGGCGAGCCCACACAAACGCGCCATCTGGTGGTGCGCAATGAAGAAGCGGTGATCAACCCCAGTTGGTCGATCCACAGCGGGGTTGGCACCAAGGCTTACACCTTCATCTGGGGCATGGTCGGTGAAAACCAGGTTTTCAAAGACATGGACCACGTGGCCATGACCACCTTGCGCTAACCGGAGGCTGCATGACGCTTGACAACTTTCAACTGCAGGGCCGCGTGGCCATGGTGACCGGTTGCAACACCGGTTTGGGGCAAGGCATGGCGCTGGCGCTGGCGCAAGCCGGTGCCGATATTGTGGGGGTGAACCAAAGTGCTCCCGATGAGACCCGGCTCTCGGTAGAGTCTTTGGGGCGACGTTTTCTGGATTTGCACGCTGACCTATCGGATATCGCCAACCTGGGCAGCCTGGTCGAGCAATCTCTCAGCCTGAGCGGTCAACTGGATATTTTGGTGAACAACGCTGGCATCATTCGCCGCGCCGATGCCATCAACTTCACCGAGCAAGATTGGGACGATGTGGTCAATCTGAATCTGAAAACCGTGTTTTTTCTGGGTCAGGCAGCCGCACGACAGTTCATCGCTCAAGGCACGGGCGGCAAAATCATCAATGTGGCCTCGATGCTGTCGTTTCAGGGTGGGGTGCGGGTGCCGTCTTACACCGCATCCAAAAGTGGCGTGATGGGTGTGACACGAGCCATGGCCAATGAATGGGCTACCCATGGCATCAATGTCAACGCTATCGCCCCGGGCTATATGGCCACCAACAACACCGCAGCGCTGCAGGCCGACCCTGTTCGCAACGCCGCCATTCTGGAGCGTATTCCTGCCAAACGCTGGGGTCTGCCCGCCGATCTGGCTGGGCCGGTGGTGTTTTTGGCATCCGCTGCGTCGAACTACGTCAATGGCCATACCCTGGCGGTCGATGGTGGCTGGCTGGCGCGCTGATGCCTTCAAATCAGGCGCCCGATCGCTCACAATGGCATTTGAAACATGTTTTCAAGGGAAGCAAAACAAATGGATGATGAATCTCTAGGCGCCAAGCAACCCGAGTCGGTCGCGGCAGTGCTTAAAACCTTTGGTCTGTTGCAAGCGCTGGCTGAGCGCAGCGAAACCGGCATTTCAGACCTTTCGGTGCGCTTGGCCATGCCCAAAGCCACGGTCTACCGTTTTTTGCAAACCATGATGACCTTGGGCTACGTGCGCCAGGGCGCCGACAGCGAACGTTACGGCCTGACCATGAAGGTGTTTGAACTGGGCACCAAAGCCCTGCAATACCCCGAACTGGTGGACTTGGCCAAACACCACATGCAAATGATCTCGGACAAAACCGGTGAAACCGTGCATTTGGGCGCGCTCATTGACAGCGAGATCATTTACCTGCACAAGGTCGACTCCAACCATGCCTTGGGTATGTATTCCAAGATCGGGCGGCGTGCCCCTCTTTACTGCACGGCTATCGGCAAGGTGCTGATGGCGTGGGAGCACCCCGATCGGCGCGCCAACATTTTGCAGGGAGCCGAGTTCAAGCGTTATCGTGACAGCACCATTGCCAATGCCGCTGAGTTTGAGCAAGAGGTTGCACGGGTTTTGGCACAAGGTTACGGCGAAGACCGTGAAGAATTCGAAGACCATATCCGTTGCTGCGGTGTGCCCATTTTTGACCGGCTAAACCGCCCGATAGCCGGCATGAGTGTGTCGTTTCCAACCTTCCGCTACGACCCAGCGCGCGAGCAAGAGGTGATCGCCATGCTGCGAAACGCCAGCCGCGACATCTCAGCCCAGTTAGGCTGCACCCAATTTCCGTTGGATCAAGCCCCCCAAAACCCATGAAGATCGCCTTGTTGGGTGAGTGCATGCTTGAACTCAATGGCATAGCGCTGGGCGCCATGCAACAAAGTTATGGTGGCGACACTTTCAACACGGCGGTGTACTTGGCCAGGTGCTCCGACAAGACTCTGGATGTCTGCTACGCCACCGCGCTGGGTGACGATGCCTTGAGCGCCGCCTTGCTACAGCATTGGAAGCGCGAAGGTTTGCAGCTGGATTTGGTGCGCACCATTGCCGACAAACTGCCCGGCCTCTACCAGATTGCGGTGGATGCACAGGGTGAGCGAACCTTCAGTTTCTGGCGCGATCAAAGCGCTGCCCGCGCCTACTTTGATACACCCATCACCCCCCTTGAAGCCCGTGCCAGTGAATGGGATGCGTTTTATTTTTCAGGCATCAGCCTGGCCATATTGCCGCCAGCCGGTCGTGATCGGCTGTTTGCCTTTGCCCAGAATTTGCGCCAGCGCGGCGCAACGGTGGTTTTTGACAACAACTTTCGCGCCAAACTTTGGTCAAGCATCGATGACGCACGCGCGAGCTTTGAACGGGCTTTCGCAGTCGCCAACATAGCCCTGATCACGGCGGATGACCATCAGTTGTTGTTCGGCCTGCAAAATTTGGATGCCGCTGTGCAGGCAGTACAAAATTTGCCGATTCAAGAAGTGGTGATCAAACGTGGCGCCAAGCCAACTTTGGTGCGTTCGGGCGATCAGCCCTGGCAAAGTATTGCGGTGCAATCTGTTGAGCGTGTCGTGGACACCACGGCTGCTGGCGATTCTTTTGCTGCAGCTTACTTGAGCCAGCGATTAAAGGGTCAAATGCCGCACGTGTGTGCCCAGTTTGGCAATCAACTGGCAGCGCGCGTGATACAGCACCGGGGTGCCATCATTCCAATGGCGGCAATGGCTGATTTGTGCAACACCCCATAAGCTTGCGGGACAGACCCAATTCTCGGGTGTTGAAAGCCTGAAGCTACCAGTCAAAGTGCCCACACAAACGAGCTCAAGCAGAATGGCTTTTCGCACGAAGCCTTGCGACCAACGCGATCAAATCGGGCTGAGCCAAAGCCGCGACACCCGGCTCAAGTCCCTTGATTTGAACCATGCGCAGCAGCGTTTCTGCCTGCGGTGTGATCGAGCCAAAAAATCGCGGCTCATTTCCAGCAGCAATCAGCAGGGTTGGAAAATCTTCAACGTCCAGCGGATGGAGCAAATCTGCCTCATCTTCAACATCAACCCATAGAAACTGCACTTGCGGATCGGTCGCTTGCATTTGTGCGCCCACTTGCGCAAAGCGGCTGCGATAGTCACAGCAGACGTGGCACCACTGCGCGCACAGGCAAACCACCAAAACGGGGTTGGGCGCAGTTGAACTCAGCACCTGCACGACAGAAAGATCGCCCAAATAGCGGAATCACCCACCAAAGCAAATCCCCAGATCGCGACCGGTTTGCACCGTATCGCATTCGAGAGGAACCGCCTTCATGCGCCCAGCGACTTCAGCAAGCGCAACATGGTTGACCCCAGTCAAGCCGAGTGCCACCATGATGCCGCTGTGACCTTCATCCAGCGCCCGCACGGCGGCTGCACCAAAGCGCAAAGCCGACAAACGGTCAAAGGCGGTCGGGCTGCCACCGCGCAACAAATGACCCAGCACCACGACCCGCGTGTCTTTGCCTGTGCGCTCCGCCAGATCACGGGCAATGCGCTCACCAATGCCACCCAAGCGCTCGGCATGCCCCACCTCGGCAGGCGCCAGCAATTCGCGTTGGCCATCTGAAGCTTGCGCACCTTCGGCCACCAACACGATGGAATAGAGTCGTCCTTCGGAATCTCGGGCACGAATTTTGGCGGCAACGTCTTCCAGGTTGAACGGGATTTCAGGCATCAAAATAGCGTGAGCATTGCCCGCAATGCCCGCATGCAGGGCAATCCAGCCGGCGTAGCGTCCCATGACTTCAACCACCATCACGCGCTGATGGCTCTCGGCGGTGCTGTGCAGGCGGTCCAGGCATTCGGTGGCGAAACCCACGGCCGTATCAAAGCCGAACGTCGTATAAGTTTGATCCAGGTCGTTGTCGATGGTTTTTGGAACACCCACAACACGCAAGCCCTTGCGGTGCAGCGCCTCGGCAATGGTGAGCGAGCCATCGCCGCCAATTGACACGAGCGCATCAATCTCATGGGTTGCAAAGTAGGTGAGGATTTCGTCGGAGCGATCAATTTCGCGCGTGCTGCCATCGGGCATTTTGATCGGAAAATGCAACGGGTTGCCCTTATTTGTTGTGCCCAGAATGGTGCCACCCAAATGACCAATGCCACGTACCTTGTCGCGTGTGAGCCGGTTTACACCGCCTTCGGCGTAACGCTCGGGGAACAGGATGCCGTTGAAACCATCACGGATGCCGTAGCTTTCCCAGCCCCGGTTGGCCGCAGCAATCACCACAGATTGAATCACTGCGTTGAGTCCGGGTGCATCGCCGCCACCAGTGTTGATGGCAATGCGTTTGATAGGTTTAGTCATAAATACTCCAAAAATAATAGCTGCCTACGCTTATCTGGCGGGCATCATAGCTTGTTTTTATGCTCATGGGCTAGCTTGAAATCGGCCGAGCTTGTGTGCCAGCTCAACGGCCGAACTGACCCCCATTTTGTCAAAAATATTGGCACGATGAAATTCCACGGTTCGTGGCGTGATTCCCAAGTGGTCAGCGATATTTTTGTTGTAGTGCCCGCACAGCAACTCATCCAGAACTTCGCGCTCGCGCGGACTCAAACTCTCCAACGCAAGACGCAAGCGGTTTGACTCCTGGTTTTGGTCAATTGCGGCGCTCGCCGCTGAAAGCGCCTGTTCAACCCGATCAACCAGTTCGTTGTCCTGAAAAGGTTTTTCCAGAAAGTCCCAGGCGCCATTTTTGACAGCTGCCACCGCAGTTCCAACATCGCCATGACCGGTCAAAAAAAGCACAGGCCAAGGACAGTTGAGCGCCTTGAGCTGTTCAAACGTGACCAGTCCAGACATCGGCGACATGCGCACGTCAAGCAACACCACGGCAGGCTCCCAGAGAGGCGCTTGCACACGCACTGCGTCCAGAAACTGGCTGCCACCGATCCAGGTCAACGCTTTGTAGCCACGCGAATCAAACAGCCAGGCTAAGCCATCACGAATGTCCGGATCATCGTCAACGATGTGAATGGCAGTGCGGTTCAATGAAGTTCCTTGCAGATTGACTGAAAATTCTAAATGGCAAGACTCTGAGCGTTCGACAGGGGCAGATAAACCGTGAAAGAGCCTCCGCCCAGAACGACATCACGCCCAACCTGAATTCGGCCGTGATGGGCCTCGACGATCGAGCGGCAGATTGCCAGACCCATTCCCATGCCACCTTCTTTGGTGCTGAAAAAAGCATTAAAAATGGACTCCTGCGCTGCTTCAGGAACGCCAGGTCCAGTATCTGCAACAGCAATCAAGGCCATCGATTGGGTGTTGTCCAGACGCATTTCAACACGCACCTGCGCCAGCAAACTCGTGCCGCGGCTGGCCCACTCCAGAGCGTTACTGAGTAAATTGTTGATCAAGTGCTCAAGCAGCAATTCGTCGGCCTCAATCCAAACCGGTTGCGCAGGCAGTACCCATTGCACCCCCGGCTGAAGATTTTCTGCTGACTGAACGCGGCGCAAAAGCGCCGTCAAATCGAGTTGCTGGCGCGACAGTTCACGCTGGCGTGCAAAGGCGTTGACACGAGCAATGATGCTGCCGGCACGCTCTGCCAAGCGCGCCATACGCTCCACCACCGGCAACAACTCATCCAGCTGAATGCTGTTGCTGCGCAAGCGGTTGAGCAAACCCGCAGCAAAGCTGCTGAGTGCACCCAAGGGTTGGTTCAGTTCGTGGGCCAGCGTCGAAGCCACTTCACCCACTACCACCAGTCGCCCCGAGGCTTCGAGCTTTTCTTGCTGCACAGTAGCGAGCCGCTGGGAGCGTTTGCGCTCGCTGATGTCCAGCACCGAACTCATCCAGCCAATTTGCGTACCATTGGCTGTGTGCAGCGGTGCCTCATGAATCAGCACATCAATCAAACGACCATCACGGTGCTGAAACTGCACCTCAACGCCATCATCCTGCGTGCCCTGGGCAATGATGTCGCGGTGAATGGCGCGCAGTTCATCCGCCTGATCGGGTGGCCAATAAGGCAACGGAAAAGAGCACCCGACCAGCTCGGTCGCAGAAAATCCGACCAAACGGCAAAATGCCTGGTTGACATACAAAATTTGGCCTTGCAAATCCCAGGCGCGTAAACCCGTGGTGACAGAGTTCTCCATGGCCGTACGCAAAGCAACTTCGGCTTGTAAATGCGCCTGTATTTGCTGGCGTTTGTCAATGTCACGCCGCAATACATACAAGCTCAGCAGCATGCCCAGCAAAAACAGCAAGGCAACCATGAAAAATATGCGGGGAACCGTAGCGGGCTGATTCTGGATAACACTCACGTGCAACAACAGCTCAGTACCCGGCAAGTTCAACGCCACAGAGTAATTGCCAGCTTGGGCTAGCGCAGCAGCATTGGCTATCGCATCGTCACGCTTGAGTTGCACCTGATTATTTTGAGCAAACCAGCCCGGCAGCAAGGCCGTCATGGCGCGATCCATCGAAATCGCTGCGAGGTAATTGCCAGCAAATTGGCCACGGTCAAAAAATGGCACGGCAAGCCAGATCACATCTGAAAAGCTGCCGTCTGCCTGGCGCATCAAGCCGGCGTAGGCTGCTCTGCGCAAACCAACGGTGGTGGTTTGCATTTGAGCCAGCGCGCTTGCGTTGTCGCCATGGGCTGCCCAATCGAGCTGCCAACGGGGTGGGCCCACACGCAGATCAGCCACACGGCCTGCCACCAACCAGCCTTGAGACAGCAATACACCCGGCTCGCGCCACAACAAGCCACCCTGCACATTGCCTGCGCCGGGAGTTGGTTCGGTTGCTGAATTGGCAGGATCTGAAGCGTTGACTTGCAGCAAGGCCTGACGCGCCAGCACCAGCAAATCGTCTTCGAGACGACGAAAATGGAATTGCACACTTTGCTCTAGCCATTGGGCATCGGCGGCGCGCTTGCGTGTCTCTTCTTCAGCTTCAAAATTATTCAGGTACAACACCAGCAACAGCACCGATCCGAGTAGCAACGCCAGCAAACCGAGCAGCCACAGCAGGGCACGCCGGTTGCGTGCAGCAAGTCGCGGCAAGGGTTGCTGCAACAAAGCGAAGTCGAGTGAATGGTCTTTCATTGGCGGGAAAACCGGCTGGAGTTGGACGGGCAAGTCCTCGCATAATAGCGAGCATGACCAGCCCAACTGCTTCGCCTGGAATAACTCGACGGCAATGCCTGCAAGGGGCTGCTGCCAGCCTATTGCCGCTGACTGCGAAAAGTGCAGCTACCGACCATATTACGCTGCGTTTTTCACATGTGGTCGCTGAAGAAACACCGAAAGGCTTGGCCGCCAAACATTTCAAGACACTGGTTGAATTGCGCTCTGCTGGGCGCATTGATGTGCAGCTTTTTCCAAATGCACAGCTCTATGGTGACCATAATGAAATACAGGCTTTGCAGTTGGGCGCTGTCGACATGGTGGCGCCCTCGTTGTCAAAATTTGGCCGCATTGGGTTCCCAGAATTTGAACTGTTTGACCTGCCATTTTTGTTTAACAAGCTCTCTGACGTCCGGCGCATCACACAGGGACCGCTGGGGCAGCGTTTGCTGAATGGCTTGCGCAGGCAGGGCTTGGTGGGTTTGGGCTATTTTGACAATGGCTTCAAGCAGATGAGTGCTAACCGGCCCTTGTTGCAACCGGCTGACTTTGCCGGCTTGCGCATGCGCGTGCAAGCCTCGCAGGTCATTGCTGCACAAATGCGCGCGCTCGGCGCACAACCTGTCAACCTGCCATTTAGCGAAACCCGCCGAGCTTTGGCAACCGGCGTAGTGGATGGCACTGAAAACCCGGTGTCCAATTTTTGGACACAGCGCATGCATGAAGTTCAGAGTGACCTGAGCCTGACCGATCATGGGTATCTGGGCTACGCTGTGGTGAGCAATCAACGCTTCTGGCTGAGCCTGTCGGTCGCCGATCGGTCACTGCTCGATCAGGCACTGCAGGAAGCACTGGCCTATGGCAATACGATTGCCGACTCACAAAACGACAATGCTTTGCTGGCATTGAGTGCGGCCGGGACAACCCATGTGCACAGCCTGAACGCGAGCCAGCGCGCACGCTTGCGCCAAGCCGTTGAACCGGTGCACAGTGCGCTAACAAAACGCATCGGGGAGTCATGGATGCAGGCCTTGCAAGATGCGTTGGCCAGGTCAATTCCGGGTAAACCCTAGCTGTTGAACACCACAGTTGCCTAGGGCTCAGGGGCGCGCTAACCTTCGCCGGTCAGTTTTCCCCCAACTTATTATTCAGGAGACACCCATGAAATTGAAGACCATTCTTGCCGCCGCTTTGCTCGCGATCGGCTTAAGCGCCAGCGCACAAACCGTTATCAAGTTCAGCCACGTCGTGGCAGCCGATACCCCTAAGGGCAAAGCTTCTGAGTTTTTTGCCAAAAAAGCGAATGAGCTGACCAAAGGCAAAGTTAAGGTTGAGGTCTATGCCAACAGTGCTTTGTACAAAGACAAAGAGGAAATGGAAGCTCTGCAAATTGGCTCCGTGCAAATGCTGGCCCCGTCGCTGGCCAAGTTTGGTCCTCTGGGCGTGAAGGAGTTTGAGGCGTTTGACTTCCCGTTCATGTTTGATGACACAGCCGAGTTGCACACAATTACGCAAGGCCCGGTCGGCGCTGCCATGTTGGCCAAGTTAGAACCCAAGGGTATCAAAGGGTTGGCTTATTGGGACAACGGCTTCAAATCGTTTTCGGCCAACACGCCTATGAAAATGCCGGCTGATTACAAGGGTAAGAAGTTCCGCATCCAGTCTTCCAAAGTTCTTGAAGAACAGATTCGCTCGATCGGCGGCATTGCCCAGGTGATGGCTTTCTCTGAGGTGTATCAGGCACTGCAAACCGGCGTGGTTGATGGCACCGAAAACCCGATCTCTAATTTCTACACGCAAAAAATGCATGAGGTGCAAAAGCATCTTTCCATCACCAACCATGGTTACCTTGGCTATGCCGTGATCGTCAACAAGAAGTTCTGGGACGCATTGCCTGCCGATGTGCGTGGTCAACTTGAGCAAGCCATGAAAGAAGCCACGGTTTACGCCAACAAGATTGCACAGGAAGAAAACGACCTGTCTTTGGCGGGCGTCAAGAAGAGCGGCAAAACCACCGTTTACGAACCCACTAAAGAAGAGCGTTTGGCTCTGAAAAAGGCCATGGCACCCGTGCACATCAAGATGGCTGATCGCGTGGGCAAAGAAACCCTGCAAGAGTTTTACAAAGCCACCGGATTTGACCCAGCCAAGCTCTGAGTTGACCTAACACCATCGCGCAGCATTGATGACTTAACGTCGGAGCTCACACCATGAAATTTCTTGATCACCTGGAAGAGTGGCTGGTCACCTTCCTGATGGGCGGCGCCACGCTGATCATCTTTGTAGCGGTGGTGCACCGCTACCTGGCAGGCATAGCCATTCCTGGCCTGCAAGACTGGCTTTTGTCGCTCAGCATGAGCTGGGCACAAGAGCTCACCATCATCATGTTTGTCTGGATGTGCAAGTTTGGTGCGGCCTATGGCGTGCGCACCGGCATTCACGTTGGGGTGGATGTGCTGATCAACCGCATGGACGAAAAAATGCGCGGCCAGTTTGTCATTTTTGGGCTGCTTGCTGGTGTGGTCTTCACCAGCATTGTGGCGGCTCTGGCGGCTGGTTTTGTCTGGGAAAACGGTGCCCATTACGCCTGGTTCAAAGTGCTGGGCATGTCGGTGGAAGGTATTCCCGAAGGCCCAACCACACCTGACCTAGAGTGGCCGACCTGGGTGGTCTATAGCGCTGTGCCCTTGGGTTCGAGCCTGATGTGCTTCCGATTTCTGCAAGTGATGGTCAGTTTTATCAAAACCGGCGAGTTGCCGCACCACGACCATGGCCACGTTGATGGTCTGGAAGAAGAGGCCGCCAAATGAACGCCACCATTATTTTTGTGTTGTTGCTGGGGTTGATGCTCACCGGCATGCCGATCTCGATCTCGCTCGGCCTCACCGTGCTGACCTTTTTGTTTGGCTTTACCAATGTGCCGCTGGAATCGGTAGCGCTCAAGCTGTTTACCGGCATCGAGAAGTTCGAAATCATGGCGATCCCGTTCTTTATTCTGGCGGGCAACTTCCTGACGCACGGCGGTGTGGCTCGGCGCATGATCAATTTTGCCTCCAGTATGGTTGGGCATTGGTACGGCGGTCTGGGGCTGGCGGGTGTGATGGCCTGCGCACTCTTTGCGGCTGTATCGGGTTCAAGCCCTGCTACCGTGGTGGCGATTGGTTCGATTTTGCTGCCCGCCATGGTGCGTGCCGGCTTCCCAAAAAGCTTTGGTGCTGGCGTCATCACCACATCGGGCGCTTTAGGTATCCTGATCCCGCCCTCGAGCGGGATGGTGAGGGATTCGGGGGCTACCAACACCTCGGTCGGTGCTTTGTTCATGGCTGGTGTGGTGCCAGGCATTGCCCTGGCTTGCGTGCTGGGCGGTGTCACCTGGTACCGCGCTCGCAAGTTCAACTACCCACGTTTAACCAAAGCCACCTGGCTGGAGCGACTCAAAGCCTTCAAAGCCTCGGCCTGGGGTTTGCTGTTGATCGTGATTGTCATGGGCGGGATTTACTCGGGCATGTTCACCCCCACTGAAGCGGCTGCCATGAGTGCGGTGTATGCGTTTGTTGTGGCCGTGTTTGTCTATAAAGACATGGGCCTGAAAGACGTGCCACGCGTTCTGTTGAGCTCGGCCAACATGTCAGCCATGTTGCTGTACATCATTACCAATGCAGTGCTGTTTAGCTTCATCATGGCCAACGAAAACATTCCACAGGCGCTGGCCGACTGGATGCTGGGCAACGGCCTGGGCATGATCACCTTCTTGCTGGCGGTGAACGTGATGCTATTGCTGGCGGGCAACTTCATGGAGCCGTCGAGCATTGTGCTGATTTTTGCCCCCATTCTGTTCCCGGTGGCCAAGAAACTGGGCATTGACCCGGTGCACTTTGGCATCATCATGGTGGTCAACATGGAAGTCGGCATGTGTCACCCACCGGTCGGTTTGAACTTGTATGTGGCTTCGGGTATTACCAAGATGGGTATTACCGAGTTGACCGTGGCGGTGTGGCCGTGGTTGCTGTCGATGCTCGGCTTTTTGATGCTGGTAACCTATTGGCCAGGCTTGTCAACCTGGTTCCCACGCTGGTTGGGCATGATGTAGGCGAGAGAACATCTGCACAGTCAATTAAACCCGGCCTCGGCCGGGTTTTTTGTGCTCAAAGCTTATATAAAAATGACCTGTAACGCTTATGCAGAAAGCGCAAGCAGCTATCTAAAAAATAGCGCTATTGATCCGCCACATAGGGGTTGCTGCGCCGCTCACGGCCAAATGTGCTCTCAGGACCGTGGCCGGGAATAAACACCGTATCGTCGCCCATCGGCCACAGGCGATTTTTGATGCTGGCAATCAGGGTGGCGTGGTCGCCCTGCGGAAAATCGGTGCGTCCAATCGACCCGGCAAACAACACGTCACCGACAAAAGCGCGCTTGGCCTCGGCGGAGTAAAACACCACATGCCCTGGTGTATGGCCTGGGCAATGCCGCACCGTCACCGTGCTGTTGCCCAGCTTGACTGTGTCGCCATCAACCAGCCAGCGCGTGGGCTTGAACAACAAGGCGGGCGGAAAACCAAACATCTGACTTTGTTTGGGCAAACCGTCGATCCAGAATTGGTCGCCCTCATGCGGACCAATGATGGGAAGACTCAGGCGCTGAGCCAGTTCACCGGCACCACCTGCGTGGTCAATGTGGGCATGGGTCAGCCAGATTTGCTCCAGTTTCAGACCCAGTCTGGCCACCTCAGCCAGCAATTCGTCCAGGTCGCCTCCGGGGTCGATCACTGCAGCTTGCAGGGTCTGGTCGCACCAGACCAGTGAACAATTTTGATCAAATGCGGTGACGGGGATGGTGAGATAACGAAACATGGTCAGTGAGCGGGTGAATAGGCAAAAGAGGATGTGGGAAAACCCATGAAATATAGTGTAGCCCTTCGTACTTATTGAGAATCCCATGCGCATTTGGCAACAAGCTATCTCTGTTGAAACACTCACCCGCATCAGCGCCAATACCGCTGTCAGTCATCTGGGCATTGAATTTTTGGATGTTGGTGACGATTTTGTGACTGCGCGCGTGCCCGTGGATGCGCGCACACGCCAACCGTTTGGCCTGTTGCACGGTGGTGTTAGCGTGGTGCTGGCCGAGACGTTAGGTTCGGTGGCTGCCAACTACGCCTGCCCGGTCGGGCACCAGGCGGTGGGTTTGGACATCAACGCCAACCACTTGCGTGGTGTCAAAAGCGGTTGGGTAACCGGCACGGCACGCGCTGTGCATGTAGGGCGCACCACACAGGTGTGGCAAATCGACATGAAGAACGACGCAGGCGAGATGACCTGCGTCTCGCGCATCACCATGGCCGTGTTGGCACCTACTGTGAAAACACAGACGTCAGGCGGCTGATGGGTGTGCGTTGTGCTCGCTTGCAGCCGCAAGCACCTGCGCCACCGCTGCAGTAAGTTTTTTGGCATAGGGCACATGCAAAAACTCATTGGGGCCGTGGGCATTGCTCTTGGGCCCCAGCACGCCGCAAACCATCATCTGCGCTTTGGGAAAGCTTTCTGAGAGCAGGTTCATCAGCGGAATCGTGCCACCCTGACCGATGTAACCACAGGAAGCACCAAAACAGCTTTGCGAGGCTGCGTTCAACGCCTGCTCAAACCACGCTGCTGTGCTGAGTGCATTCCAGCCGGTGGAACCGGTGGCGTGTTCAAAAGTTACCTTGGCTTGGTAAGGCGCATTGTCTTCGAGCAGTTTTTTCAGTTCCACCACGGCGGCAGCCGCTTCGACCAGCGGCGGCAAGCGCAAGCTGAGCTTGAAGGCGGTATAGGGGCGCAACACATTGCCCGCATTTTTCAAATCAGGAATTCCGTCAACGCCCGTCACGCTGAGTGTGGGTAACCAGGTTCGATTCAATAACGCTTGCAAAGGGTCGGTTGTGCTGGGCAGCATGCTCTGGCTGGAGCCGCCGCAATCGGAGTGCGCCCAAGGAAAGCGCTTATAAATTTCGTCACCCAAAATTTCAGCGGTAGCCTGCGCTTGCTTGAGCCGGTCTGCAGGCACCTGGCAATGAAAACTGGCCGGAAGCAAGCGCCCGGTGCTGCTGTCTTCGAGGCGATCGAGCAGCTGGCGCAGGATGCGAAAGCTCGAAGGCACCAGTCCACTGGCATCGCCAGAGTGCACACCCTCGGTCAGCACCTCTACCTTCAGCACGCCACTGGCGTTGCCGCGCAGGCTGCTGGTGAGCCACAGTTGGTCGTAATTTCCAGCACCCGAGTCCAGACAAATCACCAGACCGATGTCACCCAAACGGTTGCGTAACGCGTCGACATAGTGCGGCAAATCGTAAGAGCCGCTTTCTTCGCAGGTTTCGATCAGGCCCACGATGCGCGGATGAGCCACTTGCTGAGCTTGCACAGCAGCGATGGCTGTGATGGCTGCGTAAATGGAATACCCATCGTCGGCGCCACCGCGCCCATAGAGTTTGCCGTCTTCATATTTGGGCGTCCACGGCCCCAGGTCGCTGCGCCAGCCGGTGAATTCGGGCTGTTTGTCGAGGTGCCCATATATCAAGACATTTTCGACCTCAGCGCTTACCAGTTCTGCGTGAGGTGCTTTGTTTTCAGTAGCGCCAGAAAAGGCCGGAACCTCGAAAAAAAGCACCGGCGTGCGGCCCGGCAAGCGAACGATTTCAAGCGTTAACCCTTGCAGTTTTTGCCCAAGCACCCAGTCTGCGGCGTTGCGCACCACCGTCTCAATATAGCCATGTTGCACCCAATCGGAGTCAAAAAGGGGCGATTTGGCGGGAATGGCAATGTAGTCAGAAAGCTGCCCAACAAGGTCGTTGTCCCAAGCTTGGGTGATATCCTGGAGTAGTTGGGTGGTGTTCAAATTTGCCATATATTTTTCGGTTAGTTGTCAATTGAAACTTCACGACGTGTATTTTCGCGTGACTATTTTTATCCAGTACTTCGACTTGGCGTGATTTTTAAAGGTATCGGTCTTTGAGATGAGTCAATGATAAAACACGTTTCAAGCACACTGGGGCATGGCACTGTTATTACGCTAACCATACCGCGCCCATCAAAAGCGTGCGTCAACGCGCCGTCGCAGCGCGGGCTTTTTTGCAAAGCAACCCTCTTCGAACTCGAGCGCCCCAGCCATATGGGGGGGTTTTCGGTTAAAGTGATTCCAGTGACTTGTTGAGCCCATGTTTTATTAACTAACCGGAGATTCGAATGAACATCAAAAGTTGTCTGAAATTTGCCTCAGTCCTGGCTTTAACGCTCGGTCTGGTTGCCCCTGTCATTGCTGCAGATACCCCCGCCACACTTGCCGGAGCCAAGCTAGTGAGCGCCGCTGACGTGAAAAAAATGCAGGACAGTGGTGCACTGGTGGTTGACACACGTGTGGCGGCAGAATATGCTGAAAAAACCATCAAAGGCGCCAAGAGCGTGCCTTACAAGGAAAAAAGTGCCAAGGATGTCACTTTTGATGCCACGCAGGATTCTTTTGACCTGAGCAAACTAACAGCCGACAAAGCAGCGCCAGTGGTGTTCTTTTGCAATGCAGGCAGCTGCTGGAAGAGCTACAAGGCATCGGTTGTGGCCATCAAGGCGGGTTACTCCAAAATACATTGGTTTCGCGGTGGGATGCCTGAATGGGTGGCTGCTGGTTTACCAACACAGTAAGTTAGATTCGTAAAGCACCAACTGCGAGGAGACAGCGCCATGGGCATACATTTATCGATCAAGAACCGTTTGTGGATGCTCTCAGCGTTTGCCCTCGCCGGCGTGGCTGTGTTGGCGGTCGTCATCTTCATGGCCAACCGCATCAGTGCCAACGCACTCAAATCCTTGTATGAAGAGCACACCCTGTCGATTATGTACATCCAAAAAATCGACAGCACGCTGCTCGAAGTGCGTTTTCGCATCGCTGGTGTGTTGCTCGATCAATTGCCCGTGCAAGGCTCGCTAAACCACCTCAAGGATGCGCGCACGTCATTGGCTACAGACAGCAAATTGGCTATGCCGATTTTTGCAAAACTCTTTACCAGCAGCGAAAGCGCTACAAAATTCAAAGCAGTAGAAGCAAGCTGGTCAAGCGTTGATTCGCTATTAGGCAAAATTGAAAAGGCTTACAACGACAACGACAAAGCGGCGTTGACCAGCGTGCTTGAAGATGACTGGCCGGTGCTGCACAAAAACGTCATCAAACATTTGCAGGCACTGGTTCCGCTGACGCGCGATGGTGCTGAGCAAGCCTATATTGAAAACCTGGAGACCATTCAACGCTGGTCTGTGATTGGTGAAGTGCTGGGCGTGATCGGTCTAGGTCTGGTTTTGCTGGTTGCCTACCTGACCGCGCGTGCCGTGACACGTCCCATTAAAAAAGCGCAAGCTGCCTTGGTGCAGATGGCAGCCGGAGATCTGGCCAAACCGATTGATGTGGGCCCGGCTGACGAAATGGGGGTCTTGATGCGCGACCTTGAAGAACTGCGCGCCAGCTTTGTCAAGGTCGTATCACAAGTGCGCCAGGGATCAGAATCGGTGGCCACCGCCAGCGCCGAAATCGCCCAAGGCAACCAAGACCTGAGCGACCGCACCGAAAGCCAGGCCAGCGCGCTGGAGCAAACTGCCGCCAGCATGGAAGAGCTCTCCTCCACGGTCAAACACAACGCCGACAACGCGCGTCAGGCCAACCAACTTGCCATGAGTGCCTCAACCGTGGCCGTGCAAGGCGGCGAAGTGGTGGCGCAAGTGGTGGACACCATGCGCGGCATCAACGATGCGTCTCGCAAGATCAGCGACATCATCAGCGTGATCGACGGCATCGCTTTCCAAACCACC
>CAIYYA010000338.1 GCA_903930255.1 uncultured beta proteobacterium | reverse complement strand
TCTAGGTGGTGCCGATTCACAGCTTGATGCCCGAGCACTACCCGGCGCTGTTTGCCAACGTGCAAGCGCACACTGATGGCCAGTGGTGGGAGGTGTAAATCATGCCAAGCGAAGAAATAGTCAGCGAGCTGAACCAGCTTTTTGGCTTGGGACAAGCCGCGCCGGCACGCCAGATGCGCTATCGCTGGATGTGTTCCGTATTGGCGGAGGAAATAACCCGTCTCTTAACCGGTCTTTAACAACCACCTAAAAATACCCTTAAAAATCAATATCTTAGAGAGTACTAGTTTTTGGCTGTTGGTAACTATTCGCCTAACCCCCGTCACAACACAATACACCCTGCCAGTCCCGACGCAGCGGGTACAGCCAGATATCCTTGATGGGAATCAGAGGCTTGTTGCTCCTGGACTTCTTGCCTCGCCCGGCAGTGCGCCCCACCAGAGTCCAGTTGGCGGCCCTGTAACATGTGCCCTTGTGACGCTCAAACTCCACAAACGTCTCCAGCAACACCGGCGCAAAGCCATAGCGCGCCATCCAATCCTTGTGCAACTGGCGTGCCGCCTTGGACAAAATCTTTGAGGCCAAGCCCAAGCTGCGCACCCAAGGTAGAATCAGAAAACGCGCATTGTTGACCACCAAATGCAAATTGGCTGCACGCTGTGCCTCGCTCCAGCCAATAAAGCGCTCGCGATCCTTGAGCTTCCAGGCGCTAGCACCAAAACTCAGACAAGCCACAAACTGCTCACCGGCAAACACGTTGTAGCGCAACTGACTGCCAGACATGGGCGAATAGCCCAAATAGTGATAGCGTGCGACAAACTCATTCCACAGCCTGGACTGCCTGGTTCCAGCCACCAAACGCAAGGACAACGGGCCCAGGGCATGCACGGGCAGCTCAATGGTTGGAGCAGGATCGGTGGCAGGTGTAGGCGCGAAGCTGGGCCTGCGCCGCCCGGGCGGCATGCGCGAGGGCGGCAACACAATCAAGCCATCAGCGGCCATGCGCAGCAGCGCCACCCGGCATGTCATGTCCTTGAGCTCACCATTGGGCTTGCGCCACTGCCACAACTCACACAGCAAGCGAGACAGCGCCGCACGGGTCAGTGCCGGGTTTTTCTCAATCAAGGTGGTGATGGTTTGCACATCGACCGCGCTCATGGCCCGAGCGCAGTAAACCTTCATGAACTGTCAACTTCTGCTGTCTGGGTTGCCCCTTGAGTTGCTGTTTGGTTGGCAGTGTGGTCTGGCGGGGCTTGCGACTTGGGGGTTGAGGGCGGCAAGGGCGGTGCTGCGCCCTTTGGGTGTGATGGACTCAATGGGCGACATCGGCACACTGGCGCGCATGACTTGCAGGCGCGCCTCATCCATGGACCAAGGCAAGAAGCTGCTCAAATCCGTTGGTGCCGTGCCCCCATTGGCAGCGCAGGCCTGCAAATACGCCAGCATCCACGTGCGCGCATTGATGCCGTAGAGCTTGAGCGTGGCAAACAGGCTGTACAGCGTGGCCGCCAGTTGACCCGACCACAACGCACCTGAGCCAAAGAAATTCTTGCGTCCCACCACCGGGCCACGCATATCGCGTTCTGCTGTGTTGTTGTCCATGGGTACTTCGCTGTGGCGAACAAAGACGCTCAGCCCCGCCCAGTGGCGTGTCATGCTTTGGAGCACCTTCTGGCACGGCTGGGCCAGCTTGGGGTTTTGCAGTTCCAGCTCGCACTTATTCGCCATTGTCTGCATGGCAACCTCCAGGGTGCTTTGCGCCTGGGTACGCTCGGGGCTAGTCGGGAGAGCTTGCAGGCGCAGGTCATTGAGGTGGTACAGGTGCCCGATGCGCTCAACCCAGCCAAACGCCCAGTCAAGATGCTCGGGGTAGCTGTTGGCCAGATTGAGAAAGTCACGCCTCTGGTGGACCCAGCAAAACGCCAGCTCAAAGCCCGGTGTCTCGCGGGCAAAGCCTTTGTAGCCCGAATAGCGGTCACAGCTGATGATGCCGCAGACGACACCCTCAAACTCATCGATGACGACCTGGCTGGCCCGGCTTGAGTCGAGCACATAGTGCACCACCTGGGCGCTGTGAAACACCCACAGGTACCAGCGGTGCCCAATCTTGCCCGCCACCTCAACAAACATCGCCCAACGGGTCTCGTCAGCATGCCAGTGTTTTTGCAGTCGCAGCTGTTTGAGCAGAGCCGCATCAATGGGCTCGAACAAGGGGGCAATCTTCTTTAACCCGTCGCCAATAGTGCCTGGTGCGATGCGCAGCCCGATGTCGGCGAGCTTTTGCAGCAGTCGCTCTGTGGGGGTGCCACCCAGGTACTTGTCCAGCAGGATCGTGCTCCAGACCGAGACACCATACTTGCCTTTGGGGATGAGCTTCGCCGGCACAGGCGCGCAGATGATGGGGTGCGGGTTAGGGCAGTCGCAGGCTTGGATGTAATGGTGGCGGTGGATTCTGCGCACGTAGGCTTTGACTTCGATTTCGATGACTGAACTGTCTTCGGTGGTGCAGAGTTCGCGCAAAGGCTTGTGGCAGGCCGGGCAGACGCTGCCCTCTTGTGTGCAGTGTTCATGCACCACTGGCAGCTCAGGGTGCATGGTGCGCCCGTGGTTGGGTGCGCCGTGTTGATGACCTTTTTTACGCTTGGTGTGATTCGCGGCCACCGATCTGAGGCTCTCATTGCTGCCTTTGCCTTTTTCGCTGTGCTTGCCAAATAGGCGTTGTTGCAGATCCCGGATTTTTGCATCGCTGGTTTTGAGCTGTGCAATCAGCTCTGCCTCGCGTTTGCGTCTGGCTTGGCTCGCCAGGTTGAGCAAGATGCGCCAGCGTTCTTTGTACCAGCGCTCGCGCTTGGATGCGCGCTCGTGCAGGTCCTTGTAGCGATTCAGGTCACTCTGGAGTTGGATGTATTCTTGCCGGGTCAGAACAACCTGCTCGTTGCCGAATGGGGTCGCAGCGTTTGCCATGCCATGGGTGGGCGCTTGGGTGGGCAATGATGTCGGCGGCTGTGCGGTGGGCATGGGCCACGACGATAACAAATAAACGGCGATGTGTCCAGCGGTTTTTGATGGTGAAGGGGGTTGGCCGAATAGTTACTTTTGTTGTGCAAAAATCGCTTGTAACCCATTGATTTGTAAGAAGTTTTTTAGGCTGTTAAACCCCGGCTAAGGTCACGGCAGCGGGGTCAGCTTGGCAATACCCAGCGCCAGCCACTTCAGGCCGTGGCGTGGAAAGTTG
>CAIYYA010000337.1 GCA_903930255.1 uncultured beta proteobacterium | reverse complement strand
GGGTGGCAATCCGAGTGGCACTTTTCTCGGTGTCTTATTCTCGATCGGTTCGGCTCTTCTCTACACCGGATTCTCAATGATCAGTGGCCGAATATCCATCGCACTTGGCGCTGGTCCAGCTACGACTTGTTTGACTGTTGTCGCTGCTGCTGCAATGGGACTCTTTGTGTTGTATCGCCCGCTTTCATGGCCCACGGAAGTTCCTCCGCAAGCTTGGTTTCTATATCTCGGTGTCGTGACTGCAGCTCTGGCAGTGCTTGCGTTCAGCTGGGGTGCCGCCCGTTTAAAGCCGACAGCGCTCACCGTTGCGACGCTTCTTGAACCCCTGACTGCGGTAATTCTCTCAACCGTTTTGCTCGGACAGAGCCTGAATGCTATGCAGTGGCTGGGGGGTGCGTTGCTTTTGCTCAGCATCTGGGTCCTTGGCAAAAGGTCCGCAGCAAAGGCCTTGCCACACTAACCGGTAATCGCCGAGCCAAGTGCGCTGCCGTTGCTTCCTTCTTAACTCAAAAGTCGAATGTCTGCATTGGTTCGCGACGTCCGTCCGCATCCAGCCTTTATGCATAGTGGCCGGTTATGAATAGTGGTACGCGAGCAAGCATGCTGAGCGTTGGCGCAACGTTCACGAACACGCTTGCCAGCTATGCATAATTACAACGTCTTCAGGAATTCCAGCAACGAGTCTGGTGCCCGATACCGGGGAATTTTTCCTTCAGGTGCCTGTAGTCTCGCAAGCGCCTTCTCCTTCATGGCCAAGTCAGCCTCCACGTAGTGATGTGTTGTTGTTGAACTTTCATGACCCAGCCACAGTGCAATCACGCTGATGTCCACGCCGGACTGAAGCAGGCTGTTATGTATAGCTATACACAACAGCCTTCAGAAGTCATTCAGTCCGTACCAAATCCACGTCTCAAAATTCAAAATTGCTGAGGTAGCAAGTGACAGAAAAGGCGCAAACCAAAACACAATTGCCCATCAAACTGGTTAACCATTTGGCTGATTTTGGCGGGTTATTTGCATTGATTTTGATAGCTGGTTGTGCTTGACAGACGGGCGCTGCAGCTTGTTTCTACAAAATTTATGGCACTGTCATTGCAATCGAAATAAATGGCTTGAGCGGTCTTGGCTTCTCTGATCAACCTACTCTTTTGCCATTTCAAGCGATCTTGAGGCGTGGTGACTGAGTCATGTGACCGGGCTTTGGGGTGAAAGGCGCGCGGGCACTGCGGTCATGCAAAACCGATCGCACCCGCGTGTGATTTCGCCCCAAAACCGTATGCGCATGACCCAGCCACCACGCGGGTGTCGCAGAAATACCTGTTAGCTTGGCTTGCCCGCTCTAGCGAAAAAGGCGTGCACCATCGGCAAGGCCATGCTCAATGCCTTTCATGCAGGCTACCAGCGTTTGGTTAACCGGTGTGGGCACGCCACATTTGGCGCCTTGGCGCAACACAGCTCCATTGACAAAGTCGATCTCGGTGACCGAGCCTTTTTCGAGGCTTTGCAACATCGAGGTTTTGAACTCATAGGGCAGCCCAGCGCCCGCTTTTTGCCAAGCCTGCAAGGGCTCGGTGATGCTTAGGCGCACCCCACTGGCTTTGGCCACGGCCATCGCTTCTGCCACTGCAGCCACACCACAAGCTTCAAGCTCAGGCCGTTGGTAAAGCTCGCCATAGGTCAAACGGGTGATGCCGGTGAGCGCACCGGTGGCCACGTTGATCAGCAACTTGTCCCACATAGTGCCCACGATGTTGTCGCTCACATGGGTTTCCAGGCCAGCGGCATTAAACACGGCGGCAATGTGCTGCACGCGCATGCTCACGCCACCGTCAAGCTCGCCGATGTGCGTGTCTTTGCCAAGGTAGCCGATGTTCACATGCCCGGGAGCCAACTGGGCACCACCCACATAGGTTTTGCCGGCCAAGACACGCTCGCGCCCCACAATGACGGCCAGTTCATCTTCGTGTCCGAGTCCGTTTTGCAAAGACAGCACCACCGTGTCGGGCCCGATCAACGAGGTGGCTGCGCTCATGGCTGACACGGTATGAAACGACTTGACCAACACAATCACCAGGTCAACTACACCTACCGGCGCTGCCGTGGTAGCAGCATGCACGACCACCGTACGATCTACGCCCGCATCGCGCAGAATCAAACCACGGCTGTTCATGGCCTGCACCTGATCAGCGTTGCGGTTGACCAGCCACACCTCGTTCCCCGCTTCAGTCAGCAAGCCACCAATGGCACAGCCCAGGGCTCCAGCGCCCAGCACACAAATTTTCAAATGATCACCTCAAAAAAAGTCGTCGAATGACTGAATGGGATCGAATGGTAACCACTTAAGTGGCATGCTCGGTGCACCAATCGATCGCCTTTGCGTCAGACATCAACCCGCTCGTACCACCCTTTTGAACGATTCACGATGTTGACGACCAACAGCATCACCGGCACCTCAATCAGCACCCCCACCACTGTGGCCAGGGCAGCGCCAGAGTTAAAACCAAACAGGCTGATGGCCGCAGCCACGGCAAGCTCAAAGAAGTTGCTGGCACCAATCAGTGCCGACGGGCACGCAATTGAATGCTTTTCTCCCACCACCCGATTCAGCCAATAGGCCAATGCCGAGTTGAAAAACACCTGGATCAGAATAGGCACCGCCAGCAGGGCAATCACCAGCGGTTGCTGCAAAATGGCCGCACCCTGAAAAGCAAATAGCAGCACCAACGTAGCCAGCAGCGCGGTGATCGACCAGGGACCGATTTTTTCCATGGCCGAATCAAACACGGCCTGCCCCTTTATTAAGAGGGACCTGCGCCACAGTTGCGCCAGGATGACCGGTATGACGATGTACAGCCCCACCGAGATCAGCAGCGTTGCCCACGGCACCATGATGCTCGACAAACCCAGCAAAAACGCCACCAACGGGGCAAAAGCGACGACCATGATGCTGTCATTCAATGCCACTTGCGACAGGGTAAACAGCGGGTCGCCACCGGTCAGGCGGCTCCAGACAAAGACCATCGCCGTGCAGGGGGCTGCGGCCAACAAAATCAGCCCGGCAATGTAGCTGTCAATTTGATCGGCGGGCAGCAGTGGCGCAAACAGCGTGCGGATGAACAGCCAGGCCAAAAACGCCATGCTGAAAGGCTTCACCAGCCAGTTGACAAACAGCGTGACGCCAATGCCTTTGAGGTGCTGGCGCACTTCGCCCAAGGCGGCGAAATCGACCTTGACCAGCATCGGGATGATCATGACCCAAATCAGCACCCCCACCGGTAGGTTGACTTGCGCCACTTCCATGCGGCCAATGGCCTGAAACACGCCGGGCAGCAGTTGCCCCAGCGCAATGCCCACCACGATGCACAAAAACACCCATACCGTCAGATAGCGCTCAAACACGCTCATTGGCGCGGCTGCCGCCCGTTTGCCAGTCACTTCACATTGCACGCTCATGCTGTTAGTCCTTGGCCAGATCGCGCGCGGTCTTTTGCAGCAGCGACTTTTCCAGCTTGGCCGCTGGCAAGCTCAGCATCAGCTCAAGACGGCGTTTGAGTGCCAACAGGGTTTGGCGAAAGGCTTCCAGCTTTTGCGCGTCAGTGCCCTCACCTGCAGAAGGGTCTGAATAGCCCCAGTGCGCGGTGGCCGGCTGACCTGGCCAGTAGGGACACACCTCACCGGCGGCGTTGTCGCAGACGGTGATCACCAAGTCCATGTGGGGTGCATCGGGCCGGGCAAATTCGTCCCAGCTCTTGCTGTACAAGCCTGCCGTGTTTATGCCGGCATTTTGCAAAACCTGCAAACCCAGCGGGTTGGGCTGCTGCTGGTCACGCGGGCTGCTACCGGCCGAAAACGCTTTGAAGCGACCCCGGCCGATGTGGTTCAGGATGGCTTCGGCGAGGATGCTGCGGGCTGAATTGTGGGTGCACAAAAACAGCACGTTGAGGGTTTTTTCAGTCATATCAGGCTTCCTTGGCTTAGGTGGGGTTGGGGTAAATGGCTCGTTAATTGCAACAGTAGCTCAACGCCTATAGGCTCTTCTTTTAGGAATGGCACCAGCGCATATCGGCTGGCGTGTTGGGCTGCAACTGTTTCAATTTCGCGCAGTTCGTTGTGGGCACGTTTCTTCAGCAAGTGTGAAGTGACCTGCGTGGCTGCCACGCTGTTGTTGATGACCCAAGCCCAGGGTTCGATGCCGGCGCGGCGCAGGTCGGCTTGCAAATTGGCGGCTTCGAGCACCGGGGTAGTCTCGGCCAGCGTGACGATCAGCACCTTGGTTTGCTTGGGGTCTTGCAGCTGCAGCATCGGTGTGGTGAAGTGGGCATTGGCTCCCATTTGGCGAGCGATGTCGCGGTGGTAGGCACCCGTGGCATCGAGCAGCAGCAAGGTGTGACCGGTGGGCGCGGTATCCATCACGACAAATTTTTCGCCAGCCTCACGTATCACCCGAGAAAACGCCTGAAACACGGCAATTTCTTCGGTGCAGGGCGAGCGCAAGTCTTCTTGCAGCACCGCACGCCCCGCCGCATCGAGCTTGGCGCCTTTGCTTGCCAGCACGTGCGCGCGATAGGTCTCGGTGACCTCGTGTGGGTCAATCCGGCTGACGCTCAAATGCGCCAGCGTGCCATGCAAGGTTTCCATCAAATGAGCCGCTGGGTCTGAGGTGCTCAGATGAACCGGGTAGCCACGGGTGGCAAGCTGCACGGCCACAGCAGCAGCCAGCGTGGTTTTGCCAACGCCACCTTTGCCCATCAGCATCACCAGGCCGTGACCTGCCAGCGCAATGTCGTCCACCAAAGAGGCCAGGCTAGGGGCGTTCGTCACTTGGTCGAAGTTATTCCCTTGCTGCGAATGGTTTTCGGAATTGACGCAAACGAGCAATTTCCGCAAGGCGGCCAAGCCCACCAAATTAAATGCCTTGAGTTCAATTAGGTCTGTGGGCAAACCGCGCAGAGCCGTTGGCAAATTCTCCAACACCGCTTGCTCGCGCTGAAAAATCGCCTGCGCCAACGGATCGTGGGCCGTTTCTGCTGCGGGAAACACGCCGTTGATAACCAAATATTGCTGAGTCAGTCCGATACCCGAGAGTTCGGCATGGGTTCGCTCTGCTTCTCTTAATGCAGCAGCTTGTGCCCGTGCGACAAGGACCAGACGGGTTTTTTGTGCATCAGCCAGGGCATCAACAGCCGCTGCATATTGGGTGCGCTGTTTCTCGAGCCCAGCCAGTGGCCCAAGGCAGGAGGCGTCGCCTTTGCCATCTTGCAGAAAACCACTCCAGGCACCAGGCAACTGCAGCATGCGAATGGTGTGGCCCGTGGGTGCTGTGTCAAAAATGATGTGGTCAAAATTTTGCGTCAGTGCGCCATCCACCAGCAAGGCCGTGAATTCATCAAACGCGGCAATTTCAGTGGTACAAGCCCCCGATAGCTGTTCTTCAATGCCCTTGATCACACTAACTGGCAAGATGCCACGCACCGGCCCGACGATGCGGTCGCGGTAAGCTTGTGCTGCTGCTTGTGGGTCGATCTCTAGCGCACTTAAATTCGGCACGGCAGCGACTGGGGTGATCTGGTTGCCGATGCTGATACCAAACACCTGACCGACGTTAGACGCTGGGTCGGTGCTGACTAACAAGACCCGCTTTCCCGCTGCAGCCAACTCGATCGAGCTTGCGCAGGCGATCGAGGTTTTACCCACACCACCTTTACCGGTGAAAAACAGAAAGCGCGGAGCCTGGTTGAGGAATTTCATCCGCAGCACTTTCCAGCGCCGCAGCACGCATTGCTGCTGACTGCGGGTTGGGTGTCTGCGCTCGTCACACCCGTCCAGCGGGCCAGATCTTCTTGGCTAGGGTAGCGGCCGGCAAAAGCGACTTCCCCATCAACCAGGGTGATCGGCAGTGCAGATTCGCCAGAACGCTCCAATAAGCCTTTGACGATCGCGTTTTCGGCAAAAACCATGGGTTGTTGCGCCAAGTTAAAACGCTCAATCTGCGCACCGTGTTGCTTGACCCAGTCAACAGCGGCCGAGAAGTCAACCAATTTCTGATCGACATCGGTTCCACACACGCCACTGCTGCAGCACAGTGCGGGGTCGAAAACTTGAATTTTTTTCATCGCAGTTCCTTGGGTAAAAATGAAGTTAAATGCGCACGCGAGGCTGACAAAGCTCAGCGCATTGTTCTGGGTGACCAGCGCAGCACTCAGCCGTTAAATAGCCGATGAGATCTTGCATCAGCG
>CAIYYA010000336.1 GCA_903930255.1 uncultured beta proteobacterium | reverse complement strand
TGAAACCAATAAAAGGCTAAGCCAACCCAAGCAATCAACGATAAATCCTGGGCAAATCCGAAGACAAACCCCCGCTCAGTAAAGACAGAGTCGTGCAACTGGATCCCATGAACCAATAAGGCAAAGAAAATATAGGCTTGCAGCACAGCTACAGAAGTCGCAGAGCCCTCGCCGTCCTTGGACTTGAGGCTCAAAAAGACCAAAAGCAATAGGTAAATTGCGGCGGGGAATAATCCAGAAGCTGGGTGACCTAAAATATCCATCTAGAAAGTCTAATCGATAAATGCTTGAGAACCTCACCGATCGCCTCTCGCGCGTTGTAAAAACAATGCGGGGTCAGGCCCGCCTGACAGAATCAAATACTGCTGAAATGTTGCGGGAGATCCGCTTGGCCTTACTCGAGGCTGACGTTGCCCTTCCCGTAGTCAAGTCCTTACTCGAGCAAATTAAATTTAAAGCACTTGGTGAAGAGGTGGTTGGTAGCCTAAGCCCAGGCCAAGCCTTGGTTGGCGTGGTGCAACGTGAGCTAACCGCCGTCATGCAGGGCGAAACCCAAAGCGGCGAACTCAACTTAGCAACCCAACCTCCTGCAGTCATTTTGATGGCTGGTTTGCAGGGCGCCGGTAAAACTACTTCAGCAGGCAAGTTGGCAAAGTGGCTACAAGAGAAAAAGAAAAAGAAGGTTCTTACGGTTTCATGTGACGTATACCGACCAGCCGCGATCGAGCAGTTAGAGACCGTTACCAAACAAGTGGGTGCTGAATTCTTTCCCAGCAACGTCGATCAAAAACCAAAAGACATTGCGACCGCTGCTCTAGATTGGGCACGCCGCCACTACTTTGATGTCGTGATTGTCGATACTGCAGGTCGCCTAGGCATTGATGAAGTGCTCATGCAAGAAATCAAATCCTTGCATGCCAGCCTAAATCCAATCGAAACCTTATTTGTGGTGGATGCCATGCTGGGGCAAGATGCCGTCAACACTGCAAAAGCCTTCCATGAAGCGCTACCACTGACCGGCGTCATTCTCACGAAGTTGGATGGTGATTCCCGCGGAGGCGCAGCACTGTCGGTTCGCCAGGTGACCGGTGTCCCACTCAAATTTATTGGTGTGGCAGAGAAGATGGATGGCTTGGAGGCCTTTGATGCTGAGCGGATGGCAAACCGCATTCTAGGCATGGGCGACATTCTTGCGCTGGTTGAACAGGCTCAACAACATGTTGATGTTGCTAAAGCAGAAAAGCTAGCTAGCAAAATTTCTAAGGGTGGTTTTGATCTGGAAGATTTTCGAGACCAACTTCTGCAAATGCAAAAAATGGGTGGCATGGCAAGCTTAATGGATAAACTTCCGAGCCAAGTAGCTCAGGCTGCATCCAAAGCAAATCTCAGCAACGCAGATAAACAAACGAAGCGCATGCGCGGAATTATTGACAGCATGACACCACGCGAGCGGAGTAAGCCGGAATTGCTCAAAGCCAGTCGCAAACGTCGTATCGCTGCAGGTGCTGGTGTTGAAGTTCAAGAAGTCAATCGCTTGCTTGCACAATTTGAGCAAATGCAAACCATGATGAAGCAATTTAAAGGCGGAAAAATGGCTCGCACCATGGCAGCAATGGCAGCAAAAGGAGCCGCCAAAGGAATCGGCGGGCTCTTTAAAAAATAAACTTAAAATTTAGATGACGAATTTCTTCAGAAATTAGTTGGCTGCAATCTTGGCCGCCTGAATGGCCTCGATGACCTTATCTTTAATCTGTCCTAGCGGAATGTTTTGCGATTCCGCATCGGTACGACCCTTAAATTCGACTTGAGAATCTGCTAAACCACGGTCACCAATCACCACGCGGAAAGGCGCGCCAATCAGCTCCCAGTCAGCAAACATCGCACCAGGACGTTCATTGCGATCATCCAAAATGACATCAATACCGGCTGCTTGCAATTCATCATGCAATTGATCGCATGCTAGCTTTACGGCTTCGGATTTTTCGTAACCCATTGGGCAAATCACCACTTCAAATGGCGCCATGGATATTGGCCAAATAATGCCTTTATCGTCATAGCCTTGTTCAATTGCCGCACCAAGCAAACGGGTAACGCCAATGCCATAACAACCCATGACCATTGGC
>CAIYYA010000335.1 GCA_903930255.1 uncultured beta proteobacterium | reverse complement strand
CTCGGCCTTTTTTGACCGCTTTCATGCCTATGTGCCGGGCTGGGAAATCCCAAAAATGCGGCCAGAGTTTTTCACCAACCAATACGGTTTGATTGTGGATTACCTGGCGGAATACCTGCGCGAGATGCGCAAGCAGAGCTTTGCGGATGCCATCGACAAATGGTTCAAGCTGGGCAACAACCTGAACCAGCGCGACACCATCGCGGTACGGCGCACCACATCTGGCCTGTTGAAACTGGTTTGCCCCAATGGCGAATACACCAAAGAATCAGTACGCAAGTGCCTGGAATATGCATTGGAAGCCCGCCGCCGGGTGAAAGAGCAGCTCAAAAAGATTGGTGGCATGGAGTTTTATGACGTTCACTTCAGCTACATCGATTTAGAAGATGGAGTGGAACGCTTTGTGACTGTGCCCGAGCAATCCAGCGGTGCCCTGGTGCCAGAAGGTCGCTTGAACCCTGGCACGCTGCACACCATCAGTATGGGCTCAAGCGAAATGCCGGGCATTTACCGGCTGGAGATTCAATCCATTCCCGGCACCGGCAAAGCCAATGTGTCAGGCGTGGCCCCGCGTGAGGCAGTACGGGTGGCGTTTGACTATTTCAAAGCCAATTCAAGCCGGGTCAGTGCGTCCATCAAACCGGGTGAACGGGATTTTCATACGCACCTAGTGGAGTTGCAGCACACCGGCGCGCCACAGGCGTTTACTTTGGCCAGTTTTATTGCCTTTTGTTCGGCAGCGCTGGGCAAGCCTGTTCAATCCCAACTGGCAGTGATGGGTGACATGAGCTTGGGTGGCACGGTAGTGCAAGTGCGCAATCTGGCCGAATGTATGCAGGTGGCGTTTGATGCCGGGGCCAAACGCATCCTGCTGCCTATGTCCAGCGTGACCGACATCGCCACTGTGCCAGGCGAGTTGTTTGCAAAGTTTCAGACTGGGTTTTATTCGGATCCGGTGGATGCAGTGTTCAAGGCGCTGGGCGTTGAGTAGATCTTTTGTGTCTGTCATGATTTTGCTCCTGCACCAGGATCACCGCGTGATCCTGTCGATCCACAAATTCAGAAGAATTTCTGGGTTTACGTACAGCTTTGTAGGCTTACGTCATAAGCCTGGCCTGCGTCAAACTCATGCCAATCCAATTCATTGACCAAGAGGCAGCCAATGCATGGACAACCTCAACTGAAAGGTCAAAGTCATGTTTTTGGAAGACTTGGTCGAAGCTGCAAATGGATTGTTTGCAAATTTTTGGACGGTAGTGATTGTGCTGTTGCCGTTTATTTTGATATTGGGCTGGATCATCAAGTGTTCTGAATAACGGAGGTCAACAAATGTCACGCACCGCTACCCTACGCAACCTGATTCTCAAAGCCAAGCACGCGTACTACTACAACAATGAGCCAGTGATGTCCGACGCTGAGTACGATGCTCTTGAGGACGAGCTCAAGCTTCTTGACCCCAATGATCCTGTCCTTGGGTTGGTCGGTTCGCCCGTGCCGCCCGACACCATGCTGACTAAAGCACGCCATGCCATGCCCATGGGCAGCCAAAGCAAGGTCAACTCCGAAGACGAGTTTCGGGCTTGGTGCGTTAAAAATGAGGTTAAAACCATTCATGCGAGCCTGAAAGGTGACGGTGCCAGTGCCGCCGCCTATTACCGTGATGGACGTTTGGTGCAGGCCATTTCACGTGGCGATGGCACTATTGGTGAAGACATCACAGCCAATGCCTTGCGGTTCAAAGGTTTGCCTGCGTGGGTGGGCAATCATCATGCTGGCTTTAGTGGTTCCGTGCGCTTCGAGGTCATTCTGACGGTTGAAGACTGGACCAAGCTTGACCCGGCTCGCAGCAAGAACCCTCGCAACGCGGGCACTGGCATCATGGGGCGCAAAAACGGCCATCAATCAGATTGCCTGACCATCTTCGCCTTTGACCTAGATGAAACCGTTGATGGCCGCTCAGTTGAGTTTCAAACCGAAACTCAGAAATCCTCGCGATTAGCTGAACTTGGTTTCAATGTGATTTCACATCAAATCTTCGAGAGTGCAGACCGTGCGATAAGCTATTTCCAGGTAGTCGCAAAAACGCGTGGCACCCTGCCGATCTGGATCGATGGCGTTGTCATGAAAGTAGACGACATTGCCAAACAGCGTGAATTGGGAGTAACGGCTGGCAGGCCCAAGGGCCAAGTGGCCTGGAAGTTTGATTCGTCTGGTGCAGAAACGGTGCTTGAGGGTGTGGTGGTCAGTGGTGGTCATACCGGCGGCTTGTATCCCACCGCGCAATTGCGTCCAGTTGATATTGGCGGCACCACCGTCAGCAATGCGTCTTTGGCCAACTACGACGAAATAGCGCGCTTGGATGTCGCTATTGGCGACTCGGTTTGGGTCGTCAAGGCTAACGACATCATCCCCAAAATCATCCGTGTGGTTGATCGACCTGTAACACGTCAGGCGATTCAGGTGCCAAGCACTTGCCCGTTTTGCGACGGTGAAGTCGGCAGAAGGCGCATCAGTGGTGGCGATGAAGGCGTGATCATTGAATGCCGCAACCCTGAATGCTCGAAGAAATCCACCGGCAAGATTCGCCGTTGGATCAACAGCCTTAATATTCTGGGCATTGGCGACGTGGTGCTGGAAGCCATGATTGAGCGATTCGATATGGCCGATGCGGCTGACCTTTACACACTGCGGTCGCGCTCAGAGGAAATGTATGACATGGTGATCAATACAGAGAAAGATCTGCGCTTGGGCGAATTGCGGTCGGATTCAATACTGGAGGCGATTGACGGTACACGCGAGCTCACAATTGCGCAGTTTCTGGGTTCACTCGGGCTTGATCATCTGGGTAAGCGTCGGGTTGAGCTGATGCTGAAGTCTGCTGGTGGTGATCTAAATACGCTTGCTGATTGGCGCTCAGGAAAACTGCGCGATGCGGCCATGGCTGCAAAAGCAGGGGTTCCCAATATTGGTGGACAGGTTCAGGATGGCATTGATGCGATGGGTGTCGTTATCGACAAATTGCTGGCCAATGGTGTCAAAGTGCGGGCTACCTTACCCAGCGAGTTACCTGTCGATCGGGATCGGTCTGACAAAACCGTGTGCATCAGCGGCAAACTTAACAGCGGCAAGAAGAAGGCTGATTACGAGGCACCACTGAAGGCCGCTGGATATTCGCTGGTGGATGATGTCGTTAAGGGACTCACTTATTTGGTGCTGGCTGATCCGGCTTCTAACAGCGGTAAGGCTTTGAAGGCCAGGAAATTGGGAGTCAATGTAATTTCAGAGGATGAAATGATTCGACTAACTCAAGATTTACCGTCGACATCTGATTATTGAATACGGAAAAGTACGAATGAAATTCATCCACACCGCAGACATCCACCTCGACAGTCCCCTGTCTGGCCTGGCCGCCTACAAAGACGCCCCCGCCGACCTGTTGCGTACAGTCACCCGCGATGCCTTCACCCGCCTGATTGATCTGGCCATAGAGGAAACGGTAGATTTCATGGTGATTGCCGGTGATTTGTACGACGGCACCTGGAAGGACTACAACACCGGCCACTTTTTCTGCCGTGAAATGGGGCGCTTGAACAAGGTAAACATCCCGGTCTATTTGCTCTACGGCAATCATGATGCCGAAAGTGAGATGACCAAGAAGTTGACGCTACCGGCCAATGTCCACACCTTTGAGTCGCGCAAGGCCCATACTTTCCGCATAGATGCTTTGAAGGTGGCCCTGCACGGCCGCAGCTACAAAGAAGCCGCCACCTTGGACAATCTGGCCGCCAGTTATCCAGTTCCTGTTTTAGGTTGGCTCAATATTGGGGTGTTGCATACCGCCCTGGGTGGGTATGCGGCGCACGCCAACTATGCGCCTTGCACACTGGCTGAACTGACGGCCAAGTCTTATCAATACTGGGCTTTGGGCCATGTGCATGAACACGCCATTTTGCAAAAAGACCCGTGGGTGGTTTTCCCTGGCAATCTGCAAGGTCGCCATATCCGGGAAACCGGCGCGCGTGGTGCCATGCTGGTCACTGCGGATGAAACTGGCATTCAATCGGTTGAACGTGTGCTGGTGGATGCCTTGCGTTGGCATAAGACGGAAGTGGATGTAAGCAGTGCTGCCACGCTGCCCGAGGTGTCACGCCTAGTAGGGCAAGCTTTTGAGCAGTTGATGGTGGATACGCCACAGAATATTTACCTCTGTGTGCGGGTGTGCATTCAGGGCAAGACCGCAGCACATGGAGAGTTGTTTGGTTTGGAAAAGCAGTTGCGCGAAGACATTCTGGGTCAGGCTGCTGCGCTTGGCATGGATCGACTCTGGGTTGAAAAGGTTTGCCTGGAAACCGAACCCCGTGTAGATGCAGCCCAAATGGCAACCCGCTCGGATGCAATAGCCGACTTGCAAAAATTTCTGGCTGATGCGCCGGACGATCCAGCCTTGTTAGCCTCATTGCTGGAGGACCTGCGCCCACTGGTGGACAAAATGCCCATTGAGGTGGTGCATGGTGTGCCAGAGCTCCATGCCATTCGCAATGGTGACGTGGCTGGCATTGTCAAATCTGTCACGCCGGGTTTGTTGGCGTATTTGGCCACATCGAATTAGGGGCACAGCATGCGCATCAACCGTCTTGACCTGTTGCGGTATGGCAAATTTACCGACAAATCAGTCACCCTGCCCAAATCCGACAAAGACTTTCATCTGATTGTCGGACCCAACGAAGCTGGCAAATCCACCCTGCGAAACGCCATACTGGATTTGCTGTTTGGCATTGAAACCCGTTCACGCTACAACTTTTTGCACGCCCACGCTGACATGCGTCTGGGTGCGGCCATTGAACATGGGGACGCCGCGCTCGATTTCATTCGCACCAAAGCCCGAAGTAAAACCCTGCAAAACGTCACAGGCAGTGCTTTACCTGATGGGGCACTGATTCCCTTTCTGGGTCAGGTTGATCGTGACTTCTTTGACCAGATGTTTGGTCTGAACCACGAGAGACTGGTGCAGGGTGGCCAAGACATTCTGAACGCGTCCAATGACATTGGCCAAATTTTATTTCAAGCGGCTGCCGGGGTTGGAAGCCTGGGGCTAGTTCGAGACCAATTGGAAGCCGAAGCGAGTTCGCTGTGGGCCAAGCGCAAATCAGGCGACCGCGAGTATTACGCGGCTGCAGCCGAGCTTGAACTGGCTGAAGCTGCCCTGAAGGCCGCCACCGTGCGCACCAAGGATTGGCAAGAAGCCAGCTCAACGGTTCAACAGATCGGGGAAGAGCTTGAACAGGCCCGTCAGTTTTATAGACAACTGGAACAGGACCGCATCCGCTTGGAGCGCATTCGCCGCACTGCGCCCATGCTCAGTACACTCAAGGAACTGGAGGACAGTCAGGCAGAGTTAGGAGCGGTCGTCACCTTGCCGCAAGATGCATCTGAGTGTCTGACCCGCGCTGAGCGCGACATCGCCATCGCCACTCAATCGGCGCAATCGCTGGAAAATCAGCGTACTGAAATAACCAGAAAAATAGCCGAGCTGCATCCAGATGCATCAATGCTGGGTCGCGGTGCAGACATCGAAGCCTTGTTTGCGCTGCGCCAAGAACTTCGCTCTGTTGATACCGACATTGCCAAACGTGAAGGCGAAGTTCAGTTGCTGTGGCAAGAAGTGCAAGAGTGCGTGCACCAGTTAAATTGGCCGCAAGAAGATGAAGAAGCGATCTCAAAACGCTTACCAGGCGCGTTGCTGAAATCCACGCTGGGCAAGCTGATTCGCCGTCATGAGGCTTTGGTGCAGGCGCTGGGCAACAGCGTTGAAACCCGGCACCAGCGCGAGGAAGAACTTAAGACCCTTGATCTGCAAATTGAAGCTCTGCCACAAACGGATGTCCCTGTAGCCTTGCATGATGCTTTATCTACCGCACGGGCGCTAGGTGATGTGGTGACGCAAGAAAAGCAGTTGGATGCTCAGATTGGCCGACTGCAACGTGATCTGGAT
>CAIYYA010000334.1 GCA_903930255.1 uncultured beta proteobacterium | reverse complement strand
TTAATCAGCAGTTTGATGCCATCAGCCTTTGTCTTGTCGGTCTTGATTGCCCTGCGTCCTGGGATCACAGCACAAAGCTAAATCATGGCCCACTGGTAGCGCTTGCTATTAATTTTTCCCGCAATCGCCAAACATTTTCAAACCGGCTGAAATTCAGCATATTGAAACCGGCGGCCACAGAAACCGAGATTATGGGGTTTGTCTGACGACAAAATGGTTGAATCAACTGGATGAAGCCGATTTGATTGGCATCCAACACAGACGCACGATGGGGTTACTTTCGATCAGCGCTGATTTTGATTCAAGTCGAACTTGAGCAGGCTTTCAAATAGGCCGGCAACTTGTCACGGGTCGCCTTTTGGGCACGCAACAGTATTGCGTGGTTGACATTCAAAATGCTGTATGCCTTGGACACATCCTGCTGAATGCGACACCACAAGTGGCTGGTCATTTCTGCGTCCACCATGGCGCGGTGTGCCTTACCAGACTGAGGTAAGCCAAGCAACTGCACCAGCGTTGACAACTTGTGGTTCGGTGAATTGGGGTAAATCCGGCGCGACAACAACATCGTGCAGGCGAACTTGCTTGCGGATGACAGGGACAAGTACGCCAGTTCAGCCTCCCAAAACTTCTTGTCGAAAGAGGCGTTGTGTGCCACCACCGGGGTGTTACCAACAAACTGGCAGGCTTCGCGCATGACCTTGGCTACCGGTGGTGCCGCTGCGATCATAGCGTTGGTGATGCCGGTGATGTAGGTCACTTCAGACGGAATCCACCGACCAGCGTTCATCAAGCTTTGGTAACGGTCGATCACTTGACCGTCACGCACCAAGGTAATGGCGATCTCGGTCGCCCTGTCGCCGTAGTTGGGTGACAAGCCCGTGGTTTCAAAGTCCAGTACAGCGACCGTTTCCCTGTTCATGCTCATTTCAGCGCAGGTTGCGTATGCGGGCGTTGGTGGTGTTCACGTCGAAACCTTTCGGGTCAAACGGACCACCATGCCAATTCCAGTTTTCAAAGTGGTCGTCACCTTCAGGGTCGGCCATTGACTGCACAAAGTCTGCAAAGCCACCAGGACCACCGATGTCCTCTGGTGGGCAGGCGTTTTCACCGGTCAGGCATAGCGGCCAATCGTTGTAAGGGGTGGGCGCCATGATGCCTTCGACCACGATTCGATGCCGCCACCCGTCACCAAAGTCGTACTCATATTCAAACTCCTTGATGGCATCCTTCAGCACCTTGGCCAAAGTGAATTTCTTGTCATCCTTGAGGTCTTCATCACCGTCCATGCTATCGATTTCTGTCATGCCGTAACGCTCGTCGCCAATTCTAAACTCGTGCAAATGGCTATTGGTCCAGCCAAAGGCTTCCTGGATAACTCGATCCAGTTTGGATAGCTTCAGGGTGCCTGGTATCCACAGACGCCGCCAGACTACCGGCGTGATGTCCAGCAGCGCAACGTGCAGTTGGTAGATGCCTTGATGTGCAGCGGGTTTTTTGGTGGTTGCCATGGTCGCTGATTATGGCTGCCATACCAAAGTAACAAAATGCCTGCACTGCTGGTGAATAGCTAAACGATCTTCAATTACCCGGCTTGGTGTTGCCGAGTCCAGTCTCCCTTTTGGGTGCCATTCTGTTTGGCATCATCGGCTACGTTACCAATCGCCGTTGCAGGCATTTGGTACAGCCAGCACTAACTTGGACGGGTGTCGCCTTGATGTTGTTGTTCAACCAGCAATTGGTGACGGTTTGGGTGGCAATGGTTGCTGTTCAACTCGCTCAAGCGCCGGATCAAGACATGCCCAGCTTGGTGCGCTTGCAGCCCAAATGTTGGCGCTTGGCTGAACCGATGACGGATCGTCCAGATTGCCCGCACGAACAACCCTGAACGCCGGTCGGGCCGACGACTTGGCAAATAGGTGCGTACCGCAGCTGGGACAAAACTGGCGCGTTACTTCATTGCCGCTATCTGCTGTTTTCGTGTGCTCGGACAGCGTTCCTGTCACGGACAGCCCATCAGCGGCAACCAGTATATTCACCGTTCCATTGGCTGCGAGATGCTGGCAATCACGACACCAGCAGAGGCGGGTTGCTAATGGTTCGGTTGCAAGTTTGAAGCTCACTGCACCGCAAAGACAACGCCCGGTTCTTTCAGTCATTCGTCACTCCTCGATTGTTTTGGTTGAGTTTGAAGCTGCATTGTGCCCTTGTGCTACACCGGCATTCTGAGCCATGATGGCCTGACTCACTATGGGTTGTATGACACGGTAGTGGCGAAGGATTGACGTTCCGTTGCAATTTTGCGGGCTGGAGATCGCACTGTTATTCTTTGCGCGGGTGAATTTGACCGGTATTGCAAAACGCATATTTTGCAAATTTGTTGCAAAATCTAGCATCTTCAAAGAGAGGCTGTGCATATGGGAAAGCTTGTTTTTTCACCCG
>CAIYYA010000333.1 GCA_903930255.1 uncultured beta proteobacterium | reverse complement strand
ATAGAGCAACTCAGCTACCGTGCCATCCACCGGCGCGGCAATGGTGTGCTCCATTTTCATGGCGTCCAGCACCGCCAGGGGCTGGCCTTTTTTGACAGCATCACCTGCCTTGACGGCAAACGACACCACCTTGCCGGGCATGGGTGCCGTCAGTCGGCCGCCTTCAGCGTGGGTTTCACCGGCATGGGCGAGCAAGTCTATTGCTATAATTTGAGTAGCGCCCTGTGCAGTATGTATATGCGCTACCTCACCTTTTCGATACACGTTGACGAACGCTCGCTGACCGGCATATTGCAGGTCAATAGCGGTGCCATCGGCCTTGAAGATCAGTGCACCGTCGTGCTCAGCCACCTTGAACTGCAAGCTGCCGTCATGCAAATAGGTCAAAGTAGCCTGGGTGTGTTGGGTACCAAATTCAAATTCAAACATCCGGGTAAATACACCGTGGCTACGCCAGCCATCCGTTTTGCTAAAGGGGTCTGATCCTTGTGCTGCACGCTCGTCCAGCAGGGTTTGGGCAACATCGGCAGCAGCTGCCAGTGCCAACCCAACGCGCTCTTGCTGAAACAGTACAGCTGCTTCGCGCGGGATCAGACCCGTATCCAGATCGGCCTGGGCAAACGAGGGCGACTGCAGCACATAGCGCAAAAACTGCACATTGGTGGTCAGACCCACGATGTGTGTTTGCGCCAGTGCTGTGTCGAGCCTTGAGAGCGCCTGCTCGCGGGTGTCACCCTGCACAATGACTTTGGCCACCATGGAGTCGTAAAACGGGCTGATGCTGTCGCCCTGGCGTACCCCGTCGTCAAAACGCACCGGACTGATGCTAAAACTGCTGTGCTTGGGCTTGCCATAAACATCCAGGGTGCCGGTGGCGGGAAGGAAGTTGTTGTCGGGGTTTTCGGCGCAAATGCGCGCCTCGATGGCGTGACCGGTGATTATGAGCTGCTCTTGGCGCAGCGGCAGTGCCTCGCCACTGGCCACACGCAGTTGCCACTCGACCAAATCTTGGCCTGTGATGGCTTCGGTCACCGGGTGCTCGACCTGCAGGCGGGTGTTCATTTCCATAAAAAAGAAGTTCATGCTGCCATCGGCTCGCTGCTCCACAATGAACTCAACCGTTCCCGCACCCACATAGTTCACAGCTCGTGCTGCAGATACGGCGGCATTGCCCATTTGTTGGCGCATCTCAGGTGTCATGCCGGGGGCAGGAGCCTCTTCCAGCACCTTTTGGTGACGCCGTTGCACCGAGCAATCGCGCTCAAACAGATACACGTAGTTGCCCAGTGTGTCGCCAAAAACCTGAATCTCAATATGACGCGGGCGCTGCACATATTTCTCGATCAGCACTGCGTCAGAGCCAAAGCTGTTGATGGCTTCACGCTTGCAGCTGGCCAGAGCCTCGGCAAAGTCTTCGCTTTTGTCAACGGCGCGCATGCCTTTGCCGCCGCCACCGGCGCTGGCCTTGATCAAGACGGGATAGCCGATGCGGTCAGCTTCGCGCTGCAGCAGGGCTGGGCTTTGGTCAGCACCGTGGTAGCCGGGCACCAGTGGCACGCCGGCCTTTTCCATCAATTGTTTGGACTCTGCTTTGAGACCCATGGCCTTGATGGCTGAGGCGGGTGGGCCAATAAAAACCAAGCCAGACGCCGCACATGCCTTGGCAAAGTCTTCGTTTTCACTCAGAAAGCCATAACCCGGATGAACCGCTTGCGCGCCAGTGGCCAGGGCAGCCTCAATGATCTTTTCCCAGCGCAGGTAGCTGTCTTTGGGCGCACTGCCACCGATGTGAACGGCTTCATCGCACGCTGCAACGTGCTTGGCGCTGGCATCAGCATCCGAATAAACAGCTACTGTTTTAATAGCTAGCCGTGCAGCAGTGGCGGCCACTCGGCAGGCAATCTCGCCACGGTTGGCGATAAGAATTTTGCTAAACATAATTACTCCAGATGAATTCGACACTGACACCCATTAACTGAGCCAATTGGGCTTGCGTTTTTGCAGAAAAGACTGCACACCCTCTTTGCCTTCGGCGCTGGCACGAATGCTGGCGATGCCTTCGACGGTGTGGGCAATCAGGGCGGAATTGATTTCTTTGCCCGCCACGTCGTGCAACAGGGTTTTGCATTCTTTGACGGCGTTGGGGCTGGCGTTGATCAAGGCCTTGGTGAGTTCAGCTACTTTAGAGTCGAGTTGCTCAGCGCTCACCACGGCATGCACAAAACCGATGCGCAAAGCCTCAACAGCGTCAAAGCGCTCAGCTGTCAAAAAATAACGGTGCGCAGCGCGGGCACCCATGGCGCGGATCACATAGGGGCTGATGGTGGCTGGGTACAGACCGAGCTTGACTTCGCTCAGGCAATAGTTGGCTGACTCCACGCTCACCGCCATGTCGCAGGCCGCCACCAGACCCATGCCACCGGCATAGACATCGCCCTGAATGCGCGCCACCGTGGGTTTCGGACAGGTGTAAATGATGTGCATCATGTTGGCCAACAGACCCGCATCCGCCAGATTTTCGGCGTGGCTGTAGTCGGCCATGCGGCGCATCCAGTTCAGATCTGCGCCAGCACAAAAGGCCGAGCCTTCTGCGGCCAACACGATAGCGCGGACTTGATTGTCTTGGCTGAGTTGTGTGAAGGCGGAAGTGAGCTCGGCAATCACCTCGTCGTTGAAGGCGTTGCGCACTTCGGGGCGATTCAGTCGCACGGTGGCGATCTGCCCACAGGTATGTACTTGCACGCTGGTCATGGTTGACGCTCCAGTTTGAATTGTTCGGTCAGAAAATCGGTCAACGCTTTGGCCGACGCTTCTCGCGCAGCCGGATTGCCGCCCACGGTGGCCTTGCCCGATTTGGTGCCCGCCACGTTGTCGCGCTCGGCAGGCGGGCGGCTACTGTCAAACGCGTGATAACTGCCGGGGTATTCGATAAAACGCACGGTTTGGTCAGGCTGATCCTGTTGCAAGCGCTCTGCCAAACGGCGGCATGCAGCAGGGGGAGTCCAGTCGTCAAGTGCACCGGACATGATGAGCAGCGGTGCCACAGTTTCGTAGCGAAGCCTTGACTCTGGCCCATTGCACCCGGGGTAATACGCCACCAGTGCCCGGGGCTTGATGGTCGCAAGGCGCACCACATCATCGTTCTGGTCTGCCACCGACAGCACGGTTTGTCCGCCATGCGACCAACCGATAACACCCAGGCGCTGGGCATCAACGCCAGGCTGCTTGCTCAGCCACTGCAAAGCGCCATACACATCGAGTCGCCGGTTTAGCTCATTGACTGTGCGCTGCTGCCGCTTTATCGAACAAATCGACTCTACGCCCCGTGGGCCGAAGCTATCCAGATACAGCACGCCAATGCCAAGCCGGTTCAACAATTGGACGTAATGCCCCTCGGGCCATGAAATAAGCCGCTTGCTTTGCGGCAGGCCACTGCAACCGTGCAGCGCTATGACGGCTGGCCTGAGCTGAGCCCCAGCTTGTGCAGCAGCCGGCGTCCACCACCCAACCAACTGCACTTGAGGCTCCAGGCTGGGCAGGTGCACTTGCAGCGTTTGCTGCGCAAAAGCAGCCTGCGCCAACAATGCCGATGTCCAGATCAAATTACGCATTTTCACGAACTTACATCCTGAAAAGTCCAAATTTGGTGTCTTCAATCGGTGCATTTCGTGCCGCAGACAGTCCAAGTGCCAGCACCCGGCGCGTGTCAGCCGGGTCAATGATGCCGTCGTCCCACAGGCGGGCGGTGGCGAAATAGGGGTGGCCTTGCACCTCGTACTGCTGTCGAATGGGGGCTTTGAAGGCTTCCTCTTCGTCGGCACTCCAGGCACCCCCTTTGAGTTCGATGCCATCGCGGCGCACCGTCGCCAACACGCTAGCAGCCTGCTCGCCACCCATCACCGAAATACGCGCGTTCGGCCACATCCACAAGAAACGCGGGCCAAAGGCGCGTCCGCACATGCCGTAATTGCCAGCGCCAAAGCTGCCACCGATGATGATGGTGAATTTGGGCACGGCAGCGGTCGCCACGGCGGTAACCATCTTGGCTCCGTTGCGGGCTATGCCTTCGTTCTCATATTTGCGCCCAACCATAAAGCCTGTGATGTTCTGCAAAAACACCAGCGGAATCTTGCGCTGACAGCATAGCTCGATAAAGTGCGTGCCTTTTAAAGCAGATTCGCTGAACAAGATGCCGTTGTTGGCGATGATGCCCACCGGCATCCCTTCGATGTGCGCAAAGCCGCAGATCAGGGTGGTGCCAAAGCGTGATTTGAACTCGTCAAAGTCTGAGCCATCCACGATGCGAGCGATGATTTCGCGCACATCAAAGGGTTTGCGGGTATCGACCGGTATCACGCCATACAACTCTTTTGCTGCATATTTAGGAGCTGCTGGCGCATGATCCACGGGCGCTGAAGGCTTATTTTTATTCAGGTTTTTGACGGCGGTACGCGCTAAAGCCAGAGCATGCATGTCGTTTTGTGCCAAGTGATCAGCCACGCCAGATAAGCGTGTGTGCACATCGCCACCACCCAAATCTTCGGCTGTCACCACCTCGCCGGTAGCAGCTTTCACCAGGGGAGGGCCACCTAAAAAGATCGTTCCCTGGTTTTTCACGATGATGGCCTCGTCGCTCATGGCCGGTACATAGGCACCGCCAGCGGTGCAACTGCCCATGACCACCGCAATTTGCGCAATGCCCTGCGCGCTCATGGTGGCCTGGTTGAAAAAGATACGGCCAAAGTGGTCACGGTCTGGGAACACTTCGTCTTGATTGGGTAAATTGGCGCCGCCTGAGTCAACTAGATAGATGCATGGCAAGTGGTTTTGCTGTGCTACTTCTTGTGCACGCAGGTGCTTTTTGACCGTCATGGGGTAATAGGTGCCGCCTTTGACGGTGGCATCGTTGCAGACAATCATGCAATCGACGCCACTCACTCGGCCAATGCCAGCTACGATGCCGGCCCCCGGTGCACTGTCAGTGCCATCGCGATCAGGGTACATGCCCAGTGCAGCCAAGGGTGACAGCTCCAAAAACGGCGTGCCAGGGTCGAGCAGCATTTGCACTCTGTCCCGCGGCAGCAATTTGCCGCGTGCTACGTGTTTGGCTCGTGCAGTCTCTCCGCCACCGAACTCAACCTGAGTCACCCGGGCATTGAGGTCGTCCACCAAAGCCCGCATGGCGCTTGCGTTGGCGACAAAATCGCTGGCGCGGGCATTGAGTTTGGTTTCTAGAACTGGCATGGCGGTCTCCTCTTTCTTGATTGGGCTTGTAGCAAGCATAAGCATAGCCCCTTGAACCGCTGTTGGTGTGCCACCCAGGTTGCAAATTGTGCCAATCTATTGCGTACGATCAGCTATCGTGACGCGTGTTGCTGACCCATTGGGTGTGTTAGCGCACAGATGGTCGCTTGCTATTGCACTATCTTAGAAGCATGAAATTTGTTTTATATTCTTTTGGGTGCGTCTTGCTGCTTGGAGGGTGTAGCTCCATGCTGCCTCAATCGAGCACGGAGTCCACGTCATTTTCCAGTTATGAAGAGGTGCGTGCTGCATTTAAAAAACTTGAGCCAATGAAAAGTGACAAGAGCAAACTGCAGGCCAACGGGTTCAACCCAGCCGAGCACCCCAACACCAAATTGCTGACCCACTCAGACGTTGTGAGGCTTTTTGTGCCGAGCGCAATGCTCACGCGTGATGACCTCGACCCCGGCATTGTGGTCTGTCTGCAAGCGCGTGATGACTGCCACGGACTGGAGGTTGATGCGGCAAAAATTTTCCGCGTACGTACCGGCAACTTTTTTGCCGATTTCGCCAATTTCAATCGTCGCACCGAGACCACTGGGTGGCGCTTTCATGGTCTGATCCTGTTTGTCAACGACTTGGTGGTTTACCGGTCGTGGGGTGGGCAACCTCGGGTCAACGAGGTAGAGATCACTAAAAACCCGCTGGGACCGTTGCAGGACGTGGGTCCCTCGTTGCTGCAGATCAAATAGTCTGCAATTTCAACACTTTACCCCGGTCTTGTTATTGGGTAGCGCTGCCTCGTGCCAGAATTTTATGAGCTATAAACCCGCTGACCCATGACGAGGCCAAGAGTTAGTATTTTGAAATGGCGCATATAGCTGACGAGTCTGCGCTTGAATGTCACAATCGCACCGTTTTGAAGGGCTTCGGCTTGTCCATTCAACATTAAACGGAGAAAAGATGGGAACAATCGTCAACTTTCAGCGCCCTGACGGAAAACCTGTACAAGGGTATTTGGCCGAGCCTTCGCACAATTCAAGCGCGCCGGCCATTGTGGTTATACAAGAGTGGTGGGGAATCAATTCTCAGATTCGCGCTGTCGCTGATCGATTTGCCTTTGCGGGCTATCAAGCGCTGGTGCCAGACTTGTACCGCGGAAAATCAACCCTGGAAGCGCAAGAGGCAGAGCATCTCATGTCAGGTCTTGACTTCGCAGATGCTGCCTCACAGGACATTCGTGGTGCCGTGCAATACCTGAAGACGCGTGCCCCAAAGGTCGGGGTCACTGGATTCTGTATGGGTGGTGCGCTGACCCTGTTGGCCCTGACGCAGTCGCCTGAAATCGATGCAGGTGTTGCATGGTATGGCTGCCCACCGCTTGAATATATCGATGCCAGCAAGATTCGCGCACCGTTGCAAGGCCATTGGGCCACGCAAGATCAGTTCTTCAAAATTGAAACCATCGATTTGTTGGAAGAAAAGCTTCGCGCTGCTGGCACCGACTTTGATTTTCACCGCTACCTGGCGCAACACGCGTTTGCCAATGAGACCGCCGTTGGGCCCGGTCGCCTACCGGCCACCCAATACGACGCCGTGTGGGCACAGCAGGCCTGGGATCGAAGCTTGCGATTTTTCGGTCGTACCTTAGGCTGAGCACCTGTAAGACGCAAGCGATTCGATTTTTGCTTGGGTCTGAACGAAGACTTTAAATCATGGATTCGCCCTGCCTGCATTTAGACATTCTGAACCAGCTGCAAACGGGTGTCATTGTCCACGGACCCGACACGCAGATTTTGTTTTGTAATCCTCGCGCTGCCGAGTTGCTGGGCTTATCAGAAGACCAAATGCGTGGCAAAACGGCGCTAGATGCTGCCTGGCACTTTGTGGACGAAACCGGCTGCACGCTTGCCGTACACGATTACCCGGTCCATCGCGTGATCACCAGTGGGCAAGCTATTAAGGGAATGGTGTTGGGTGTTCAAGTCGGCTTGCACCAGAAGACGGTCTGGCTACTGGTCAGTGCGTTTCCACAACATGGCTCAGATGACCAATTGACCCATGTTGTGGTTGATTTTCATGACATCTCAGAACGCAAGAGGGCGCAAGAATTACAACGAGACAATGAGGCCTACACAACGGCTGTGTTGGATTCGTTGCCGGAGCATATTGCCGTTCTGGACAAGAATGGACGAATTATTGCGGTCAATTTGGCCTGGCGTCAGTTTGCTCAAAGCAACGGTGCATCGCCGGCGCTTCAAACGCCCATCGGTTTGAACTACTTGGGGGTATGCAACACCAACGGGCATGAAGGGTTGCCAGCGGAAGGTGCTGAAGCCTTCGCCGGCATCACAGCCGTTTTGTGTGGTCAGCAAGAAAGCTTTCAGCTTGAATATCCGTGTCATTCAGCCACTGAAAATCGATGGTTCAAAATGGAAGTGACACCGCTCAAAGGCGCGCGCGGTGGTGCCATGGTCAGTCATTTCAACATCACGCAGCAGCACCTGTCCGAACTGGAGGCGCAGCGCAACATGCAAATGCTGCTGGGGTCGATCGAGGCGATCGATGAAGCCTTTGTGATTTATGACGCTCAGGAGCGTCTGGTCTATTGCAACGAGAAGTACCGAGCACTCTACCCTGATTTGGCCCAATTGATTGTGCCTGGCACCCGATTTGAAGACATCATCCGTGCCGGTGCAGCGATTGGTTTCTACCGTGAGTCCACAGGCCATGCCGAAGAATGGGTTCAGGAACGTCTGGCTGCCTTCCGATCCGGCAATCAGACCCGGATTCAACATGCGTTCAACGGTAAGGTGTTGCGTGCTATCGAGCGAAAAATGACAGGCGGTCACACGGTTGGATACCGTATTGATATCACGGAATTGGTCTCAGCTACCGAAGCTGCGCAGGAGGCTTCACAAGCTAAGAGCCGCTTCCTGGCAACCATGAGCCATGAAATTCGCACGCCCATGAACGGCATACTGGGTATGTCGCAGTTGTTGTTGATGCCCAATTTGAAGGAAGATGAGCGCCGTGACTATGCCCGCACCATTCTCTCAAGTGGGCAAGCTCTGCTGACATTGCTCAACGACATTCTTGATCTCTCAAAAATCGAGGCTGGAAAAATTCAACTTGACTCTGTTGTTTTTGATCCGGTTAATTTGCTGGAAGAGGTTCAGGCGCTGTTTTTGGGAGCAGCCCAAAGCAAAAAATTGCAACTCAAAAATCAGTGGCTGGGTCCAGCAAATCAACGCTACCAGTCTGATGCCCATCGAATTCGCCAGATGATCTCCAACCTGGTGGGCAACGCCATCAAATTCAGCACCCAAGGCCGTGTTCGCTTGGAAGCAACAGAAATTGAAAGCAGCGGCGAGACATCCATGCTGGAGTTTTCTGTAACAGATACCGGAATTGGGATACCAGAAGACAAACGGGATTTGCTCTTCAAGCCCTTTTCTCAAACCGAGAGCTCAACCACGCGTGAATTTGGAGGCTCTGGCCTGGGTCTTTCGATCGTGAGTCAACTTGCCAAGCTCATGGGGGGAGATGTCGGTGTTGAGAGCGAATTAGGTCAAGGCTCACGTTTCTGGTTTCGTGTCCGGGTCAAGTGTTTCAGCGAAAGTGAGGATGCCCGCCGACATAAGCGCTCTCTGCAAAATGCAAATAGCTCTCCTGCGAGCACAGAGCAATTGAAGGGTCGAGTCCTGGTGGTTGAAGACAACATGGTCAATCGCATGGTGATTGAATCAATGCTGGACAAACTGGGGTTAATCGTGACGCTATTAACGGATGGTCAGCAGGCTGTGGAGGCCATCACCCAAGGCGAGCAAAATCCTGACCTTATTTTGATGGACCTCCACATGCCGGTGATGGATGGTTACACCGCTGTTACGCTCATTCGGCAATGGGAAGTCGATCAAAATCGGCGTTGCCTGCCCATCATTGCACTGACTGCAGACGCGTTTGAGGAAGACCGTCAGCACTGCCTAGCCGTTGGCATGGATGACTTTTTGACAAAACCGATTGCGTTTGATGCATTAAAGGACGCTTTGGCAAAGTGGTTGACTTCAGATAAATAAGCGTCTGCATCTGTCGAAGTGAATTGAAGGCTGAAAGCGGTCATTGCATCATTGGCAAACCTTTCAGTAT
>CAIYYA010000332.1 GCA_903930255.1 uncultured beta proteobacterium | reverse complement strand
GGTAGCAAAGCGGTTATGCCCCGGATTGCAAATCCGGTTAGTCCGGTTCGACTCCGGACCGCGCCTCCAAGAGTTGGATCGCAACTGACTTCAGCATGTGATTCAATTTGCCCGAGTGGTGAAATAGGTAGACACATCGGACTTAAAATCCGCCGCTTCGTGAATAACGGGCGTACCGGTTCGATTCCGGTCTCGGGCACCATTCAGTTATTTCAGACAGTCTCACCTCCCCTCAAGCCCGCATAGTTCTACAGCTACAGCGGGTTTTTTGTTGTCTAACGTAGTCTCAGGGGGTAACATGCCATCACAGTACTTTTCCAGTACTTTTTACAGCGCCGGTGGATACTGGAAATTGACGTACTGTATTTGAGGTGAAAAATGGCACTAACTGACACATTTGTTAAACAGGTGAAGCACACGGGAAAACCTGCTGGTGACAGGTATGCAGATGGCGGCAACATGTATCTGTTGGTGAAAGCTGCTGGCAAGTACTGGCGACAGGATTACACGCACGCTGACAAGCGCAAAACGCTGGCACTAGGCACCTATCCCGAGGTTTCGTTGCTCAAGGCCCGACAACGGCGTGAAAAGGCCCGTGAACTGTTGGCAGATGGCATAGACCCTAGCGCCGCAAAGCAAGAGGGAAAGGCCAACCAGAGAGCGGCGTCTGCAAACACGTTTGAAGTGGTTGCGCGGGAGTGGTTGGACAAGACCAAAAACGACCGCATGGCGAGCACACACGGCAAGGTCACAACATGGCTGGAAAAAGACGTTTTTCCCTTCATTGGCAGGATGCCTATTTCCACCATGGGGCCGCGTGATGTGCTTGGGGCTTTGCGCCACATGGAGGGTCGGGGCGTGTTGGACAGCGTGCAGCGGGTCAAGCAAATATGCGGTCAGGTGTTCCGGTACGCAGTTGCCAGCGGCAGCGCAGAACGTGACGTGACGCAGGACTTGAAAGGCGCATTAGCCAAACATGCTGCTGAAAACTTCGCGGCCATTACTGAGCCAAAACATGCCGGTGAACTGATGCGTTCAATCTTTGCCTACAACGGACACCCCTACACCGTGGCAGCGCTGAAACTTTCCCCGCTGGTGTTTGTGCGACCCGGAGAACTGCGCACGGCTGAGTGGGTAGAAGTTGACCTAGAGGCGGCTGAGTGGCGCATACCCGGCAGCAAAATGAAAATGAAGGTCGACCACCTTGTTCCACTGTCCACGCAGGCGGTGGATGTTCTGCGCGGTATGCAACCACTCACAGGCCATGGGAAGTACGTTTTCCCCGGCTTACGCACTGGTGAACGTCCTATGAGCGAGAACACCATCAATGGGGCGTTGCGTGCCATGGGCTATGCGCAGGAAGTGCACAGTGCCCACGGGTTCCGTGCGATGGCTCGCACCATCATGGATGAAGTGTTGAACCAGCGCGTGGACCTGATAGAGCACCAGTTAGCCCACAAGGTGAAAGATACCAACGGCAACGCCTACAACCGAACGGCGCACCTGCCAGCACGCAAGGTAATGATGCAGCTATGGGCCGATTACTTGGATAAGCTGCGCATTGGCGCGGAAGTGATTCAGCTACGCACAGCAACGGTATAAATGAATTCGCTAGCCCTAGGCTGATTCCTAAAACATCTGATTCCAGCATGAATGGCAATGAATAGGTCTTTCACTTATTGGCTCAATGACGACGAACGGGCCATGGAAGCGCTCCGCGAACAAGAAAATGGGGCGGAACTCGCTGCTTTGGAATGTTTGGCAAATGCTGTTTTATCGGGGAACATCATCAATGCGGCATTTCAGGCGGCGGTCAATGCCATCGTTGCCAAGGCTGTTATATCTGGGAAGTTGCCGCCAAAGAAGAAGGGGCGACCAGAAACCTTCGAGAACGTCGTGGCCGGTGTGAACGTGGCAAGTCGCTACTATGAACTGCGGGACGGTGGTGCAAACTTCGATGATTCTGTTGCGCAAGTTTCATCCGAGTTTCACAAGAGTGATCGCCAAATCATGCGGCTTGTGGAGGACAACAAACACGTAGTTGGTGGAACGGTCGAGGAACGGAAAAAACGTCGTGACAGGGACAAGGGCATGGCGGGAATTGGTTTAGGCGATGGTGAGAGCGTGACGCCTGAACAAATGGCGGCATTGGTCAGACTCTTTGACTTCAGCTCCAATTTTTCTATCGACGAGATCGAAAATTTAGCGCACGGGATGGCGACAGCCATCAACGAAACGAAAGTTAGTTTGACAGTTCAACAGGCAAACGATGTGCAACGCGAACCGCTTGCAGACTTAGACCGTTTGATTGCCCAAGCGTTGACGCAAAAAAATTCAACTGACATTAAATGACTGTCACTTAACGTCAGTGACTGACGCGGGGTAAGCCTCGATAGTCGGACCTACCACACAGGAGGTATCCCGACATGACAGCAAAACTCACGGCCTCGAAGACACCAATTGCATCCAGCATCCCGGCGGCAAGAACACCCATCCACCATTCGATTTTCGACGCCCTGCCAGACAGCGCATTCATTCGAGAATCACAACTGGTGCAAAGCCCCAAGAGGCCAGACCACCCAGCTCCATTGCCATTTAGCGCTCCGACCCTTTGGCGCAAAGTGGCGGCGGGTACGTTTCCAAAACCAATCAAGTTATCCCAACGGGTGACCTGCTGGAAAGTTGGCGAGGTTCGTGCGTGGATGACGGCGCAGGCCATGGCATAAGGACAGTCTCGCAATGTTCGATGCAAACACCATGAAAGAAGCCCCAGGAGCTACGAACTCCAAGGGGCTTACCACTGACACCAACAGCCCAGATTCTGCCAGCCACGGGTGCATAAATCAAGCACCGGACGACAAAGCCATTGCCAGGCAAATTGCAAACCTCGCCATGGCAGGTCATGCAGTTCACAAGCTGGCAGACAGCGGCTTTCTGGTTTGCAAGTACGGTCACACATTCCACGCTTTTGAATTCGCAGAACTGCAAGCCTTTGCACGCCGATCGGGGGTGAAGCAATGAACCTATTTTCCTCAGTTAGCCCGTAGCGACGACTGCGGGAATGGGGGTATTGGGCACAAAGGCCAGGATTTTGTT
>CAIYYA010000331.1 GCA_903930255.1 uncultured beta proteobacterium | reverse complement strand
CTTTTTCGGGCGGACGGGTGTCATTCACCAGATACGGTTTGATTGAGTGGTATTGCTTGAAAAAGAGCGTCATGTCGACGATCAAATCGCGCACAACAGGCAGGCCTGGCAGCGGCTTGAGCACGATGGTGTCTGGCAATGTTCGCATGTTGACCAGGCAAGCCAGGCCGTTTTTGCCATTGATGTTCATCGCGTCCGAGCCACAAATGCCCTCACGACAGGAACGTCGGTAAGAAATAGTGGGGTCAATCGCTTTCAGCTTAGTCAAAACATCGAGCAGCATGCGCTCGGTGCCATCGAGTTCCAGCTCGATAGTCTGCATGTAAGGCTTGCTGTCGGTATCTGGGTTGTAGCGATAAATTTGAATGGTACGTTTAGCCATGATTTGCTTTCTAGGTCAAAGAGGGGCAGAGCACAAGGTCGTTCGGCTAGTTATTAAAACGTGCGGACTTTGGGTGGAATGGAGGCCACAGTCTGCGGCTGCAAGTTGACCGGTTTGTAACTTAAGCTGTTGCTGGCCTTGTCCCACAGCGTGTGTTTGAGCCAGTTGGTGTCATCACGACCCAGCGGGCAGTTGGCATCGTCTGCTGGGCGGTCATAGTCCAGCACACTATGGGCGCCCCGGCATTCGTGCCGGGCAGCAGCCGACACCATTGTGGACTGCGCAACCTCAATCATATTTTCAACTTCAAGCGCCTCAATGCGTTCGGTGTTGAAGATATTGGATTTATCGGTCAATGAAATATTGCCAACACGCTCTCTCAGCTTGGCAATTTTGGCGACACCTTCGTCCATGCTGGCTTGGGTGCGGAACACACTGGCGTGCTGTTGCATGATGTCGCGCATATCGTTTGCCACAACCTGTGCGTATTCGCCAGTTGCGGTGCTGTTCAAGCGGTCAAGCCGTTGCAGCGAAATATCAGCAGCATTTTCAGGCAGAGGCTTGTGTTCTTTGTTCTTGTTGTTGAACTCGATGATGTGCAAACCGGCAGCGCGTCCAAAAACCACGATATCAAGAAGGGAGTTGGTGCCCAAGCGGTTGGCGCCATGCACGCTCACGCAAGAACACTCGCCCACTGCATACAAGCCATTCACCACTTTTTGGGCACCTGCGCCATCAGGAACAACCACTTGGCCGCTGATGCTACTGGGGATACCACCCATCTGGTAGTGGTTGGTCGGGATCACCGGAATTGGCTCTTTGGTGATGTCCACATTGGCAAAGTTGTGACCGATTTCTTGCACGCTGGGAAGTCGCAAGGCGATGGTATCGGCGCCCAGGTGGGTCATGTCCAGGTTGATGTAGTTCTTGTTGGGGCCGCAACCACGCCCTTCCTTGATTTCCTGGTCCATGCAACGCGAGACAAAATCGCGCGGTGCCAAGTCTTTCATGGTGGGGGCATAGCGCTCCATGAAGCGTTCGCCGTTACTGTTGCGCAAAATGGCTCCTTCGCCACGGCAACCTTCGGTCAGCAACACCCCAGCGCCATGCACGCCAGTGGGATGAAATTGCCAGAACTCCATGTCTTGCAGCGGAATATCGGCACGGGCGGCCATGCCTAAACCGTCGCCGGTGTTGATAAAGGCATTCGTCGAAGCCGCAAAAATGCGGCCAGCACCACCAGAGGCCATCATCACGCTCTTGGCTTGCAAAATGTGCACTTCACCGGTTTCCATTTCAAGCGCTGTAACACCCACCACATCGCCATCGGCATCACGGATCAAGTCCAGCGCCATCCACTCCACGAAGAAGGTGGTGCGTGCCTTGACGTTTTGCTGATACAGCGAGTGCAGCATGGCGTGGCCAGTGCGGTCAGCCGCAGCGCATGCGCGTTGCACCGGCTTTTCACCGTAATTGCTGGAGTGACCACCAAACGGACGCTGGTAAATGGTGCCGTCCGGGTTGCGGTCAAACGGCATGCCAAAGTGCTCCAGTTCATAGACCACTTTGGGCGCTTCGCGGCACATGAACTCGATGGCGTCCTGGTCGCCCAGCCAATCCGACCCTTTGATGGTGTCGTAAAAGTGATAGTGCCAGTTGTCTTCGGCCATATTGCCCAAGCTGGCGCCAATGCCACCTTGCGCTGCCACGGTGTGGGAGCGTGTTGGGAACACTTTGGAGAGAACGGCCACGTTCAGGCCGGCATTGGCCAGTTGCAGCGAGGCGCTCATGCCGGCACCACCGGCACCGACGATCACAACGTCGAATTTGCGCTTAGTAAGTTTTGAAGTTGCAGTCATGATGATTTTTAATCTTGGTTATTGAATCTCGCAAAGGACCACGCGCGGGTCACGTTTGCCTTGAATGGAAGTAAGCCCGACTTACAGACGCCAAAGCACCTGAACAGCCCAACCGGTGCATGCTGTCAACCACGCTAGTGCAAAAACATGCATGACAAAGCGCACAGCATAAGGCTTGACATAGTCCATAAAAATGTTACGCATGCCAACCCAGACATGGTAGAACATCGACAAGAAAACCAGAAAAGTGATGGATTTCATCCATTGCGCAGAAAAAATGCCTGCCCACAGCTCGTAGCTCACTGGGCCTTTGCTGAAAATCAGCTGCGCCATGACGATAACTGTAAAAAGCGCCATCAAAACCGCTGTTACGCGCTGCGACAACCAGTCGCGCATGCCGTAATGCGCGCCAACCACCAGGCGATGGGATCCAAAATTAACATCCATAGTTAAACTCCTATTAAATCTGTAAGGGCAGAGCAGTGTCTGCTGGCCTGGCCGGGTTCTTGCACGAAAGGGAAGAAAGGACGGTCAGTCCAAAAAAATGTTACGCGTTCAGTAGAGGCCAAAGAACTTGGCGCCCAGCACCGCTGTCAGGCCAAACGAAAGTGACAACACCACGGCAGCAGTCTGGCGACCAAAATCCTTGGTCACCTGGTGGTGGTGCGTGTCCATCCACAGATGGCGAATACCGGCAAAAAAATGGTGTAAAGCAGCCCACATCAAGCCAATCGCAGCGAGCTTCCAAAGAAAACCAGGGATTCCCAATACGCCCACTTCAAAAACAGATTTGAATTTTCCAAAAGAAATTTCTGACGAAATGGAGTTATCAAACATCCAAATGATGAAAGGCATCAGAAAAAACATGATGGCACCGCTGACGCGGTGCATGCCCGAGGCCAAAGAGGCCAATGGCCATCGGTAGCTGCGCAGACTGGCAGAATCGATGTTGCGAAATTCGGGACGCTTTTTTGCTGTGCTAGCCGCTGATTCAGACATACTTTGCTTTCTATGTTTTGTGAAACCGCTCGGTAACCCGTAGATATCGGTTACCTACAAATTCTATTGCAATGCAACATCAGATTGCGCTTGCGGGTTATTTCCGCATCGCAATTTGTGAAAAACAGACCCTCATGATGCTGCAATTTGCTCAAGGTATGCAACGATAAACTTTTATCTGACACCGGGGTTACACATCGACAACAAAACTGACACAAATCACCCGAGTTCATTGTGGTAGTAATGCGTATCGGTGCGATAGTAACCATGGCGCAACTCCATGGGCTCATCTTTATAGGTATAAGCAACGCGCTGAACACTCAAAAGCGGTGTTCCAGGTGCCACATTTAACAATTGGTGCTGATTGTCTGTGGCTGCAATGGCTCTGATTTTTTCTTTGGCTCTGACCATGCGCAAATTGAATTCGGTTTCAAACAACGCGTACATAGCCCCTTGGTAATTGCTCAGTCGTTCGGCTGTCAGACCTTTGAATGGAGCAGCCGGCAACCAAATATCTTCCAAAATAGTTGGCGTTCCGGCAAAACTCAAGACCCGTCTGATCTGTAGCACTGCATCACCTGCACGTAACGCCAGCGCTTTAGCCACCTCGGTGCTTGCACTGGTGCGCCGACACTCGACAATTTCGCGCTTGGCCGGGCCTTCACTGCCGCGCGAGCCACTATCTGGAACCAGTTTCAAAAATCTGAACTGAACTTGCTGTTCAGCATGGGTCGCCACAAAAGTCCCTTTACCTTGACGACGCAGCAGCAAGTTTTCTGCGGCCAATTCGTCAATGGCTTTGCGAACCGTGCCCTGACTCACGCGAAAACGCGCCGCCAACTCAATTTCACTGGGAATCATCTCACCGGGTTTCCATTGGCCTTCACGCAGACTATTCAAAATCAAACCTTTAATCTGCTGATAAAGCGGGCTAAAGGCAGGCGCCACAGCCTGATTGGTTAGTGGCGGTGATTCGGCTAAAGCCTCAATCGGTTCATCAGGGGGGGCAAGCGTTGGTTGCATGGTGCAAAAATCTCGCTGTTAGTCAATGTCTCGGTGTTGTCGTTTTTTGCGAATCATATCTTATATAAGACATAAGACAAATTGACGAAGCACCAATTTCACGCTAAACTTAGGCAGATTGAGTTGTTACAGCTAGATTCTTATCTACCAACTCATTCCCTTTTTTTTAACCCTTCTGGAGTTTTCACCATGAGCAAAAAGCCCGTCCGCGTTGCCGTTACCGGCGCAGCAGGTCAAATTGGTTACGCCATTCTGTTTCGTATCGCCTCTGGCGAAATGCTGGGCAAAGACCAGCCTGTGGTGCTGAGCCTGCTAGAGGTTCCTGTTGAAAAAGCCCAACAAGCGCTGCAAGGCGTGATGATGGAACTGCAAGACTGCGCCTTCCCACTGTTGGTCGGCATGGAAGCACACAGCGACCCCATGACCGCATTCAAAGACGTTGACTACGCCTTGCTGATTGGTTCGCGTCCCCGCGGCCCGGGTATGGAACGCGCAGAACTGTTGGCGGTGAATGCAGAGATTTTCACAGCACAAGGCAAAGCACTCAACGCCGTAGCCAGCCGTGACGTGCGTGTGCTGGTGGTGGGCAACCCTGCCAATACCAATGCCTATATTGCCATGAAGAGTGCGCCTGATCTGCCGCGCAAAAACTTCACGGCCATGCTGCGTCTTGATCACAACCGCGCCTTGAGCCAACTCGCTGCAAAAACTGGCAAGGCGGTTGCCGACATCCAAAACATGACGGTCTGGGGCAACCACTCACCCACCATGTATGCCGACTATCGCTTTGCCACCGTGAACGGCGAAAGCGTCAAGGACATGATCAACGACCACGACTGGAACGCCAACACATTCTTGCCCACCGTTGGCAAACGCGGTGCAGCCATCATCGCCGCGCGCGGTGTCTCGTCTGCAGCCTCAGCAGCGAACGCAGCCATTGACCACATGCACGACTGGGCGCTGGGCACCAATGGCAAGTGGGTCACCATGGGTATTCCATCAGACGGGCAATATGGCATTCCGAAAGACACCGTGTTTGGCTTTGCTGTGACCTGTGAAAATGGCGAATACAAACTGGTTGAAGGTTTGCCAGTTGATTCATTCAGCCAAGAGTGCATCAACAAAACACTCAAAGAATTGCAAGACGAACAAGCCGGTGTTGCACACCTGCTCTAACACTTCAGTCCAAGAGCCTGGCTTGTGATCCACCCCCGCGACGTTCTGCTGGACGCTGCGACGGCAGCCTCGCTGCCGGTTTGCGACCATTATTGCGGCGTTGAAAGCCGCATGAAAAAAAGCCTGCAGTTGCAGGCTGAAATGACGCAAGAGGTGGGTTCCTGTGTTTTTGATGTCACGCTCGACTGCGAGGATGGCGCACCGGTAGGAGCCGAAAAAGACCATGCCTTGATGGTTGCAGCGCTTGCCAACGAAGCCTACAGCGCTTCTAAAAAACGAGCAATCAATCATGCGGCACGGATCGCCGTACGCATTCACCCGGTCGGTCATCGGGCATTCGAACAAGACATCGAGTTGATTCTTGGCCAGGCTGGTGCATCACTGTGCCATGTGATGCTGCCCAAGGTGGACTGCGTTGAGCACGTTGAGCGGGCTGTTCAGGCGATTGATCAGGTGATGCCCCTTCTGCCAGGGCTAAAGTCATTGCCGCTGCATGTGCTGATTGAATCCCCGATGGCGGTGCAGCAAGTGGCAAGCATCGTGGCACACCCGCGCGTGCAATCGGCTAGCTTTGGACTGATGGATTTTGTCTCAGCACACGGCGGTGCTATTCCGGCCAGCGCTATGGGGCTGTCAAGCCAATTCAATTCAGCTGAGCATGATCAGTTTAGTCACCCCCTGGTCGTGCGCGCCAAGCTTGAGCTGGTTGCAGCTTGTCATGCTTGGGGTAAAACACCCTCACACTGCGTCGTCACCGAGTTCAAGCATCCGCAACGAGTGCAAGCGGCAGCCAGACAAGCCAGTCGCGCTTTTGGATTTACCCGGATGTGGAGCATCCACCCGGATCAAATTCGCCCCATTTTGGCCGCCTTTGCCCCCACCGAGGCTGAAACTGCACAAGCCAGCCAGATCATTTTGGCTGGCCATGCTGAAAAATGGGCGCCAATTGCGCTGGAGGGCAAGCTGCACGACCGCGCCAGCTACCGTTATTTTTGGCAGCTACTTGAACGTGCCCATCAAACTGGAAAATTAGCCCATGATGACCCAGCACACGTTTTCTTTTAACTACTTTTTTATAGCTACTCACGCTTATCTGATAAGCGTTTGAAGCATTTTTAACCCAAAGGAACCACCCATGTTGCAAATTTACCGTGCCCATGTAGCCGAACGCGCTGCCCTTGGCATACCCGCACTGCCATTGAGCGCCCAGCAAACTGGCGCTTTGATCGAGTTACTAAAAAACCCACCCGCTGGCGAAGAAGCATTTTTGCAAGAGCTCATCACACACCGTGTGCCGGCAGGTGTCGATGACGCAGCCAAAGTCAAGGCCCGTTATTTGGCTGCAGTGGCACATGGCACAGAAGTGTGTTCGCTGATCAGCCGTGCCAAGGCCACTGAACTGCTGGGCACCATGCTGGGTGGTTACAACCTGACGCCCTTGATCGACCTGCTCGAAGACGCTGCTGTGGCGAGCGTTGCTGCTGAAGCGCTGAAGAAAACCCTGCTGATGTTTGATCAGTTTCACGATGTCAAAGAAAAAGCAGACAAAGGCAATGCCTTTGCCAAGGCCGTTATTCAAAGCTGGGCCGATGCCGAGTGGTTTACCAGCCGTCCCGAAGTTGCAGCCAGCATCACACTCACCGTGCTCAAAGTCACCGGTGAAACCAATACCGACGACCTCTCGCCCGCACCTGACGCATGGAGCCGTCCGGACATTCCACTGCACGCGCTGGCCATGCTGAAAAACCAGCGCGATGGCATCACCCCTGAAGAAGATGGCAAACGCGGCCCGGTCAAGTTCATTGAAGACCTGCGTGCGCGTGGCAACCTGGTGGCTTATGTGGGCGATGTGGTGGGCACTGGCTCAAGCCGCAAATCAGCCACCAACAGTGTGCTGTGGTTCACTGGCGAAGACATTCCTTTTGTGCCCAACAAGCGTTTTGGTGGTGTCTGCCTGGGCTCCAAAATTGCTCCGATTTTCTACAACACCATGGAAGATGCGGGTGCCTTGCCGATTGAACTGGACGTGAGTCAGATGAACATGGGCGACACCATCGAATTGCGCCCTTATGAAGGAAAAGCGCTCAAGGCCGGCGTACTCATTGCAGAGTTCACTCTCAAAAGCGAAGTCCTGTTTGACGAGGTGCGTGCGGGTGGCCGCATTCCCTTGATCATTGGTCGGGGTCTGACGGCCAAGGCACGTGAATCATTGGGCTTGCCGGTATCCACCCTGTTCCGCTTGCCGCAAAACCCCAAGGCCACAGGAAAAGGCTTCACTCTGGCGCAAAAAATGGTCGGTCGCGCGTGTGGCCTGTCTGAAGGTCAGGGCGTATTGCCCGGCACTTATTGCGAGCCCAAGATGACCAGCGTCGGCTCCCAAGACACCACCGGTCCGATGACACGAGATGAATTGAAAGACCTGGCTTGCCTTGGCTTCAGTGCAGACCTGGTGATGCAGTCCTTCTGCCACACGGCGGCTTATCCGAAGCCAGTCGACGTAAAAATGCACCACGAATTGCCGGAGTTCATCAGCAACCGCGGGGGTATCCCGTTGCGCCCGGGTGACGGCATCATCCACAGCTGGCTCAACCGCATGTTGTTGCCTGACACCGTGGGCACCGGTGGCGACAGTCACACCCGTTTCCCGATTGGCATCAGCTTCCCGGCAGGCTCGGGCCTGGTGGCCTTTGGCGCAGCAACCGGTGTGATGCCGCTGGACATGCCTGAGAGTGTCTTGGTGCGTATCACAGGCCAAATGCAGCCGGGCATCACCCTGCGTGATCTGGTCACCGCGATTCCGTTGTCCGCG
>CAIYYA010000330.1 GCA_903930255.1 uncultured beta proteobacterium | reverse complement strand
TGCTGTCACATTCTCGTCAACGACACCGGCTGTCTGTACGGTCGGTGGAACCAATGGCAGTGTGGTGACTGGTGTAGCGGCTGGTGTGGCGGCTGGGTCATGCGTGATCGCAGCCAATCAGGCCGGTAACGCCAACTACACGGCTGCGCCACAAGCTACACAAACCATAGCTGTCGGTGCAGGCGCACAAAGCCTTACGTTCGGTTTAGCTCCAACACTTTTGGTGGGTGGAACTGGCACGGTGACTGCAACAGGTGGCGCCTCGGGCAATGCGGTGACGTTCACGTCAACGACACCGGCTGTCTGTACGGTCGGTGGAACCAATGGCAGTGTGGTGACTGGTGTGACGGCTGGGTCATGCGTGATCGCAGCCAACCAAACTGGTAACGCCAACTACACGGCTGCGGTGCAAGCTACACAAACAATAGCTGTCGGTGCAGGCGCACAAAGCCTTACGTTCGGTTTAGCTCCAACACTTTTAGTGGGTGGAACGGGTTCGGTGGCTGCAACCGGAGGTGCGTCAGGTAATGTGGTGACTTTCACGTCAACGACATCGGCTGTCTGTACGGTTGGTGGAACCAATGGCAGTTTGGTGACTGGTGTGACCGCTGGCAGCTGCGTGATCGCAGCCAACCAAACTGGCACCGCCAACTACACGGCAGCACCGCAAGCTACACAAACCATAGCTGTCGGTGCAGGTGCACAAAGCCTTACGTTCGGTTTAGCACCAACACTTTTGGTGGGTGGAACGGGTTCGGTGGCTGCATCAGGTGGCGCCTCAGGCAATGCGGTGACATTCTCGTCAACGACATCGGCTGTCTGTACGGTCGGTGGAACCAACGGCAGTGTGGTCACTGGCGTGGCCGCTGGGTCATGCGTGATCGCAGCCAACCAAACTGGCAATGCCAACTACACCGCAGCCCCGCAAGCTACACAAACCATAGCTGTTGGTGCAGGCGCACAAAGCCTTAACTTCGGTTCTGCACTCACTGTGATGGTGGGCAGCAGTGCTGCCTTGGTGGCTAGCGGCGGTGCTTCGGGTAGTGCGCTGGTGTTTTCATCCACTACACCGGGCGTTTGCAGTGTGGCGGCAGACATGGTGACTGGCCTGAGCGTGGGCGACTGCATGGTGGCGGCCAACCAGGCGGGCAATGCCAACTACACGGCTGCAGCGCAGGTCACACAATCCATTGCTGTGGGCAAAGGTGCACAAAGCATTCGTTTTGCTGCTGTGCCTGTGATCAGTCTGGGTGACAGTGGGATGCTGAGTGCCGCAGGGGGTGCATCGGGTGAAGCGGTGACGTTTGCATCCACCACCCCCAGCGTTTGCTCGGTGCAGGGCAGCCAGGTGAGCAGCCTTGGCGCGGGTGATTGCAGCGTGGCAGCAGACCAGGCGGGCAACGCCAACTACACGGCTGCAGCGCAAGTGGTGCAAACCATCACCATCGCCAAAGCCAGCTTGACACTGCAAAAAGGTTGGAACCTGTTGGGCAACGCCAGCAACCAGCCGGTGGCGGCCGAGGTGGCGTTTGCCGACGCGGCGCTGGTGAGCACAGTTTGGAAGTGGGATACGGCCATGCTGAGCTGGCAGTTTTACACGCCCACACTCAGCGCAGCAGAATTGCAAAGCTATGCCCAAAGCAAAAATTATGGTGTGCTAAAAGCCATCAACCCGGGCGATGGCTTTTGGGTGAATGCCAAGGCTGCAGCCACTTTAAGCGCAGTGTCTGGAGCGCCATATAGCCTGGGTGCTGCCCAATTGCGGCCGGGCTGGAACCTGGTGGCCACGGCTGACAACGCTACGCCTGCTGCGTTTAACTTGTCGCTCACCGACCCACTGGCGCCACCCCCTGCAGCAGGTGTGGTGCCCATCAACCTGACCACGCTGTGGGCCTGGAACAACCCGCTGAGCAAGTGGTATTTTTATTCGCCACAACTTGAAGGGCAAAGCGGCACGGCGCTGTTTGACTACACGGCCAGCAAAGGTTATCTGGACTTTGTGGTGACTGGCAAAACGCTGGGCGCTGGGACTGGGTTTTGGGTCAATAAGCCGTGATCTAAAAGCCTTCTTGGGTAACTCGGCAGTGACTATTGATCCGGCACAATGATGTTTTAAGTTCCGTTCGGGCTGAGCTTGGCCGGTCGTGAGCTTGACGAACGGTCGAAGGGCTTCGACAGGCTCAGCCCGAACGGTTCAAACTTAATCGTGCTGGAGCATTAAGATTAAACCCCGTGGCACATCGCCAGAATCAGATCGCGCACATAGACATGAGCACTCACAGACCGAAAAGCACTGGTGACGTTTGGGCTCAGTGCTGTCTGGGCGCAAACACTTGCTCAAGGCTAGTGGCATCAAGCACGCGGTCCAACCAATGGTCAATGTCGGCAGCGCTGGCGGTGGCAATCGTGCTCAGGATGTCATTTGGCATCACTCCAAAGCGGCTCGCCAGCAGCTTTTGCAATGCAGAAGCTTCACCTAGCTGGATGCCTTGTTGAATGCCTTGTTGAATGCCTTGCTGAATGCCTCGTTGAATGCCCATGCGTTCGATGTTGGATACGTATGCCATTTTTTTCTCCTGTTCAAAAGTTTGCACTTGCTGCCAGAGTTGCCGGTTCAGGTCGTCGGGTAGCTTCATCATCCATTCCAGCACATAAAACAGGTCAATGATACGCTGACGATCCCAGTTTCGCTCGTACAACATGCGGACCAGTTTGAGCCGTGCGTCATAGCGCGCCCGTGGGTCGTGCCGGGTGGCGCGGGTTTGCAAATGCGCCAGGGTAACCAGGGCAAAGGGGTTGGGGTTGTTGGCCAGTTGCGCTTCTTGCCCGGCGTAGTCAAGCAGCTTGGCCACCGGAAAGTCGATACCGACTTGGCAGTTCAGCACGCTGTAGCCAAATCGATGGGGTCTCCAGGCATCACTGTCGTCGGCCAGCACGGCCATGCTGGCCACGGGCTTGTCGTATTTGTCAAAGATGCGGTAGTTATAGACAAACATGCGTTTGGCAAAGGGTTGCTCGGGCGTGCCTTGCACTTCGACGTGAATGTAGATCAGCTCATCAGCGCCGCTCATTAGGCTAACCTGAACCAGCTTGTCAACCAGACGTTTGCCAAGCTCCGCATCCTGGCTAATGGCGCGCAGTTCTTGCTCCAAAAAAATGTAGTCTTTAGACCAGTCGATCTGGCTATGTGCCTGGGGAAAATAAAAAGCTATGAATTCTGGAAAATAGTGATCAATGGCATCTTTCCAGGGTGAGTCGTATTCGTCGTGTTCGTTGATCATGGTGTTGCTCTTATGCTTATGTGGCCATTGGCGTAAAACGTTTGCCGAGCAAGCGCCTGAGTGCATTGATAGTGGCAGCAATTTCAATGGCATTTTTGTGCGCTTACACAGCGGTTTTTGCAACCCCTGAGTGGCGCATGGTAACTGGGTTTGGGTGCAGCTTTGGCTGACTGTGGTCAACAAAAGAGGATTTTGTGCTATGGGGGCTGCAAGACCTCAATGAGAGTTTGCACGAGCAACTGACGACGCTGGAGCGCAAGTTTCAATGGACTGCCGAATTTGCTGACACGCGCAGTCGTTTCAAACAACTCATTGCCCATGTGGCTATGTCCACCGGCCAGCGCGTTGTCATCTTGGTTGACGAATATGACAAACCGATTCTTGACCGCATCGAAGACCCGGCCATGGCGCAGCTCAAGGGCAAAAACTATGCGGCCAAATACCTGGCAGAAGGCCAACCGATTTACTTGATTGGTGTGGAGTTCAGCAAAGAGGCGCGTAACCTGGTGACGTTTGAGGTCCAGAGCGTGGCGAAGGTGCTATAAATAACAAAGCGTCTTATGCAGACTGCACGGGTGCTACAGGCTGATTATTTTGGATTTTCTGGCAACATCAGGGATGGGACAAATTGCACGGGGACGGCTGGAAAAGCCATTGTTATATTGAGGCGGCCTCTATTTTTTTTGACAAAACTAAAATTGACTTTTAATATCGGCCAATGTACCAACAAAGAACGCTCGCCATCACCCTGAAAAAAGCCATTGAAAGTTTTCCGGCGGTATTGGTCACTGGGCCACGTCAATCCGGCAAAACCACCTTGCTCTGCCATGAAACAGACGGCAATGCAGACTATGTGAGCTTTGATGACCCGCTGGAGCGCGATTTTGCCCAGCAAGACCCCAACGGATTTTTGGCGCGCTTTAAGCAGCGTCCTTTGATTTTGGACGAGATTCAATATGTGCCGTCGCTGCTGTCGTACCTGAAATTGCGCATCGATACCCAAGCGCAGCGTTGTGGCCATTGGCTGCTGACGGGTTCCCAGCAATTTTCCCTGATGCGTGATGTGAGTGAATCGCTGGCGGGGCGGGTCGCCATACTGGAATTGCCACCGTTTAGCCATACTGAATACCCTCGCGAAGACCTCGAAGCGAGTTTGTGGTCTGGCGGTTACCCCGTGGTTGCGATGTACCCTGAGCGGCGCGATTTGTGGTTACGCAGTTACGTTTCGACCTATATCGAGCGCGATGTGCGACAAATTCGCAACGTGCCTGACCTGCGCACGTTCAGTCAGTTCCTGAGCTTGAGCGCCGCGCGCCATGCCCAGGAGTTTCATTCGGCAGACCTGTCGCGCGATTTGGGCATCAGTCAACCCACCGTCAAGTCTTGGGGTGGGATTTTGGAAGCCTCTTACATCGCCTATTTTTTACCCCCTTGGCACATCAACTATGGCAAGCGGGTCGTCAAAACATCCAAATTTTATTTTCTTGATGCGGCACTGGTCAGTCTTTTGACCCGCCAGCCGAATGCCAATGCTGCATTGACCGGCCCCATGGCCGGCTCGCTATTTGAGGGCTGGGTCATCACCGAAGCAGTCAAAGCTTTTATGGCGCTAGGGCGTAAGCCCGAGTTGTACTTTTGGCGCTCACATGATGGCCTGGAGGTGGATTTGCTAATTGCCGTAGGCGGCAAATTGCAGGCTGTAGAAATCAAACTCACGGCCAGTCCGAGTGTCGGTCATCTGGCACCTTTGAACCGATTCCTTCAGATTGTGGGCAGTGATGCCTGGGAGCAGGGCGTGCTGATTTGCCGCACTGACTCGGCGCGCACCATGCCCGGTGGTCATCTGGCCTTGCCCTGGAACCAGTTTTCAACTTGGTTGCAAAGCCGGCTGCAAGCGGGGTAAGGGCACGCCGTTTCTCGTCACAAATTCGGTGCCAGCAGTCGCTGCACATCGCGCTCATTCATGCAGTGGGCAACTGCTCGGCACAAAGTTTGGTCGCTAAAGTTACGACGCCAGCGCTGGCAGACAATCAGCCACCGAGCGTGCCCACCGCGATGATGGCGACACCGGTGCACCAGAGTCAAGTCAACTTGAGTTGGCAGCCTGCTACTGATAACGTAGCGGTTAGTGCTTATAGGGTCTACCGTAACGGCACATTATTGGCAACATTGGGTAATCTAACCGAGCACAGCGACAGTGGTCTGCGCGCGGCCAGCACCTATAGCTACACCGTTTCGGCCTGCGATGTTGTGGCCAATTGTTCGGCTCAAACTGCCGCGGTGATGGCTGTCACACCCAGTGCGGTCTCTACACTAAATGTGCCACAAGGTTGGAATTTGTTGGGTAACGCCAGCGACACGCCAATTGATGTGGGCGTGGCGTTTTCTGACAGTGCTCAGTTTGTCACACTCTGGAAATGGCTTGCCAGCCAAAGCGTGTGGGCATTTTATTCACCTGCTTTAGCGGCCCAGGGTGGGGCAGCGCTTGCAGACTATGCAGCAGCCAAAGGCTATCAGGTGTTACGCACCATTGCCGGTGGCGAGGGCTTTTGGGTCAACGTCAAGCAAGCGGGCAGTGTTTCATTACCCTTGGGCAGTCCAGTCAGTGGGGCAAGTTTGCGCACCCTCATGCTGCCGGGATGGAACCTGGTGGCCACGGCCGACAACGCCACGCCTGCCGCGTTTAACTTGTCGCTCACCGACCCGCTGGCGCCACACCCTGCAGCAGATGTGGTGCCCATCAACCTGACCACGCTGTGGGCCTGGGACAACCCGCTGAGCAAGTGGTATTTTTATTCGCCACAGCTTGAAGGGCAGAGCGGCACGGCGTTGTTTGACTACACGGTCAGCAAGGGCTACCTGGACTTTGCGGCTGCTGGTAAAACGCTGGGGACAGGTGTTGGGTTTTGGATTAACAAACCGTGAGGTTTGTTGAAACGATGCTCGGTAGCTCAGGCGCAATAGAATATTCAAAATAGTCTGAGATTTTTCAACTACCAAAGATAAGTCATGCTCAACAAAAGATATAACTACATTCGAAAAGCCATGATTTTGTTGGCTTTGGTGACAGTAGCTCCTACCTTTGCAGCCGATGAAGTGTCCGCTGCACTTGCTGAAGTTAACCAGACGCGTCAATTGGTGGGGTTACCTGTGGTGACAATCAACACCAATTTGAACCAGTCTGCCAAAGCACATGCCGACTATTTGCAAACCAATATTAATGGCATTTCGCATGACGAGACACCAGGGTTACCGGGATTCACAGGCGCGGCTCCGGCGGACAGAATCTCGGCTGCTGGATACGTTTGGAATCATGTCAATGAAGTCATCAGCGGTGGCATCAGTTCGGGGCAGCAAGCTGTGCAAGGCTTGGTGCAAGCTATTTACCATCGCTTTGGCATCTTGGCTCCTGCCGTGGCAGAAGCTGGCATTGGCATCGGTAGTGCTTTGGGCAAATTCCCCAATGTGGTGATTAATTTTGGTGCGACTTTGAGCAACGCAGTGACCATGCCATCAGGCTGGTTGGGCACTTATCCGGTGCAGGGGCAAACTGGCGTGGTGCGTGATTTTTATTCTGACACGGAGTCGCCAGACCCTATAACGAATCAAAATCGTGTGGGGTATCCAGTCAGTATCCATGCTGGGGCGAGAGATACGTTGTTGGTGAGTAGCTTCACTTTGAAGCCTATTGGGGGAGCACCTTTAGCTGCGCAATTATTGAGCTACCCGACTGATGCGCATGTGCCAGCCAGTGCGGCAGCGATTGTGCCGCTGGTGTTGTTGGACTTTGGCACGCAATATCAGGCTGACTTTAGTGGCACGCTCAACGGGCAGGCTGTGGCACTTAGCTGGACATTTACCACAGCTAATTTTTCACCGCTCAGTGTCGATTTGCTACGGCAGCGCGTGGGGACAACCCAATTGGCAAGGGTTCAATTGAGTGGTGGTAACGGCGGTAGTAGTTTGCGCAGAACTCAGTGGCAACCGGCAGGTTCGGTTGACCCTGCACCCAAAGTCGTAGAGGTTTCGCCAGGATTGTTCGAGGTGAGCGTTGTCGCAGCGGCAGATGTGACGCTGACTTTTACTGACGCCGAAGCGCAAACCTTGAATGCTGTTGTGAGTTTTGCAGACCCAATCAGCGAAACCACTTCATTGGTGAAAGGCTGGAACCTGGTTGGTAACGCCTTGCAAGCGCCACAAGTCATGCGGGATCGTTTTGGCAGTGCTGATGCACCCTTAGTTGGTGTCTCCGATACCGTCGTTTCAGTGTGGAAGTGGCTACCAGCCAACTCGCAGTGGGCATTTTTTGCACCATCGATGACGGCACAGGCGTTGGCCACTTATGCCGCTGGCAAGGGTTACGCAGTGCTAGAGAGCATTGGTCCTGGCGAGGGTTTTTGGGTCAATACAAATGCAGCGTTGATTTTTCAACTGCGAACGGGTGTACCCAGCCCAACAGTCCCCGCCGCATTATCTGCAGGCTGGAGCCTGCTTGGAGTGGGGGGTGAAGCTGTGACCCCAGCTGCTTTTGACAAGGCGCTTAGCACGGGTTCTCTGAGCGGGAATTCGCTCTGTTATCCGGGCGAGTGTTGGCAGGTTTCTGGTGGTTTGGCGGCTACACCGAGCGTCAAAACGTTGTGGGCGTGGGATGCTGCTGGAACCAAGTGGCGGTTTTTTGCACCCAGTTTGGCTTTGCAGGGAGGAACCACACTGAATGATTATGCGGTTGGTAAAGGGTATGTTCCATATGACCTTGCCGAGCTTTTATATTTGCATCCCGGTGAAGGTTTTTGGGTTAACAAATGAGGTGTCTGATGTTTCGAGCTGGATTGTTGTGCCTATGTGCGTTGGCTGGGCCGATACACGCGACTACGGTGCGGGTGGAAACTGTTCTGGGGGTGATTGACATTGAGCTTTTTGATACTGCTGCGCCAGCCACAGTGGCTAATTTTTTGAACTATGTGCAAAACAGCAAGTTTGACAGCACATTTTTTCACCGCAGCGTGGCAGGTTTTGTGCTGCAGGGCGGCGGTTACAGCATCAATACGACCAGCAACGTGGTAGCAGCCGTGCCAACTTTTGCGCCGGTGGTCAATGAATACAGTGCAACCCGCTCTAACCTGCGTGGCACTGTGGCCATGGCTAAGTTGGGCAGCAGCCCCGACAGTGCCACCAGCCAGTGGTTTGTTAACCTGGCCAACAATGCAACTAATCTGGATTTTCAAAACGGTGGCTTTACCGTGTTTGGCAAGGTGATCGGCAATGGCATGGCGGTGGTGGATGCCATTGCCAAACTGCCGGTTTACACCGTCAATTTTGGCGCCACTGTAGGGTCTTTGACTGGGGTACCTTTGGATATGGCAGGTGCCAGCAGCATCACTGCCGCCAATTTGGCCACGGTGAATCGTGTGGCAGTTTTACCCAGTGCCGTAAACGCAGCAGCCGGGTGGAATTTGCTCGGCAATGGCAGCGATGCGCCCTTGACCGTGGCCAGCATGTTTGCAGACGCACAGCGGTTTGTAACCGTGTGGAAGTGGGTTGCTGGTTCGACGGGGGGAGTCTGGGCTTTTTATTCACCCGTGCTAGCGGCGCAGGGTGGCAGTATTTTGTCGGACTATGCAGCCGGCAAGGGCTACCAGGTGCTGCAGTCAATTGATGCAGGTGAAGGTTACTGGTTGAATGTCGCTGCTAATCAGGCCGGGAGCATTAACCAGCCCTACGGTAATGCAGTGACGACGGCCACGTTGAATACGTCGTTAAAAAGTGGTTGGAATCTGGCCGCCATTGGAACAACTGCCAGCGCCAAGCAAGTTTGTGCCGCGCAGACTTCAGGCGTGACAAGCCTTTGGGCTTGGGATAACGCGCAATCGAAGTGGTTTTTTTATGCGCCTAATCTAGATGCGCAGGCAGGGACAGTGCTGTCTGACTATATTTTGAGCAAGTCATATCTCGACTTTTCAGCGCAAGCCAAGCCGCTGGGTTTTGGTCAAGGTTTTTGGGTAAATCGCCCCTAGCGCTTATCTGGTAATCGTGAGTAGCTCTTAAAAACAGAGCAATCAAGAGTCAAAAACAAAAACCTGCCCTTCGTGAAAAGGGCAGGTTTTGCATTGGTTAACCAGATTTGTGCTTGGCTTACTGAATCTTGCGGATCTTGGTGCCGTCACCCACATACAAGCTGGTGCCATCAGATGTCATTCCAGCCAAGTTTGAGAATTTGGCCGTTGTGCCGCTGCCATCCACATATCCCGTTGTGCCTGCACCCGCCATTGAAGTGACTGCACCGGTTGCGATCACGATTTTGCTAATGGTGTAAGCCTCTGAAACATAAAGGTTTGTTCCATCGGTGGTGATGCCTTTGGGTACGATCAGCGTAGTCGCGGTGCCTGTTCCGGCCAGAATGGTTGTTGCACCAGTTGACATCGCAATTTTCAGAACTCTGCCTTGCACAGAGTTCGTCACATACAGGTTCGTGCCATCGTGGGTTATGTGCGACGACTCGCTGTAGCCAAGGTAGCTTTGAGACAAGGTGGAAACAACCCCTGTGGCGATCACGATTTTACGTATCGCTGAGTTGCCAGAGTCCAATACATACAAGTTAGTCCCGTCGGTGGTGATACCAGATGGAGCGTTAAAGCTTGCATTCATGGCCTGACCGTCGGCTAAGCCGACATACCCGCTACCAGCGAGCAGACTGACCGCGCCTGTTGCAATGACAATCTTGTGGATTTTCTTGAAATAGGAGTCTGTTACATATAGGTTGACACCATCGGTTGTGATGCCCTGTGGTTGACCAAATACACCATAGGTACCATCACCCGCTACCGCGCTGACTATGCCTGTCGCAAGCTCCATCTTGCGCACCTTCACCGCCGGTGCGTCCACCAGATATAGGTAGCTGCCATCGGTGGCCATGCTGGTTACACCCATAAATGATGCCGCAGTGCCTGCGCCATTCACAGTGCCCGACACGCTGGTGCCGGCGATGGTGGTGACATTAGCCGCTAAATTCAGTGCACCGAGTTGAATCGTGCCGCCTTTGAGTCCAGGGATGGTGGGCAACGGTGGTGACACTGAAAATTCGGTGCTGCTCAAGCTTTCGCCGGCTGTAGTCACTGTGGACACTTTGTAAAAATAAGTCGTATTTGCGGTAAGTGCAGTGTCCGAGTAAGCAACTGTCGTGAGAAGTGCAGTGTTTAATTTGTTGGCGACAACCATCGGAAAACCGACAGTGGTTCCACGGTACAAGTTATAGCCTGTCGCACCCGGCACGGCAGTCCAACTGATATTGAACTGGGTAGCACTAGCCGCTGTACCCGTCGCGCCAGTGGGTGCAGCAGGCCGGGCTAGCGTGGTGGCCGTCACCGTGGTTGATGGCTGCACGCTGACTTCGCCACCCGCATTCACCGCACGGACAAAGAAGCGGTAATTTGTGAGCGGTAACCCGGTTGCGGAAAACGTGGTTTGTGTCGTGTTGCCCACTATCGAGCTGTTATTTCCATCGTAAACGTTGTAAGACGCGGCACCTGCCACCGCAGTCCAGCTCAGGTTGATTTGTGTTGCGTTGAAAGATGTGACCGTTACGCCTGTGACCGTCGCTGGCAGAGCCGTGGTGGTGACCGATGCCTCGTTGGAACCCAGGCTTTCGCCTTTTGCATTGACTGCGGTGACTTTGTAGTAATACGACGTGCCGGCAATCAGTCCGGTAATTTGAGTCGTGATCCCAGTCGCGGATGCGGCAAGTTTGTTGATGGTTGTCAATTGCACGTTGGTCGACCTGGATTGATAAATGTTGTAGCTGACAGCGCCATCCACGGCCGTCCAGTTCAAATCAATTTTTGTAGTGCCCGCCGCTGTCGCAGCAAGCCCTGCAGGCGCACTCGGTGCAGTCAACGTTCTCAGCCAGACTTCATTCGAAGCAGCGGTTTCAGCGCTGGTTGTAATGACGCCGGTCACCTTGTAGTAATAAGTAGTGGCAGAGGCCAGCGTGCTGTCGGTGTATTCCAGTGCTGCAATTGGGCCTGCTATGGCATTGATTTTGTTGGCCGCAGTCAGCGCCACAGTGGGGGATGTGGAGCGATAAACGTTGTAAGTGGTCACCCCTGTCACACCGGTAACCGGAGTCCAGCTCAAGATGGCCTTGGTTGAACTCAAGACCGTGGTTGAAACGATGGCAGGCGCAGTAGCACCTGCAGCTCGGGTGGTTTGAACTTTTCTGATGCCGTATTGACCGTTGACCAAGGTCGTGCCGTATAAATTGGTGCCGTCCGTGGTGAAAGGATTAAACGAGCTGATGGGCAATGTGCTGACCGTACCAGTCGCAATATCAATTTTGCGCACGGTGTTGGTCAGCGTGCCGCCTGTGTAGTGCTGGGTGTCAGATACATAAAGCGATGTTCCATCGGTGGTGATGCCGGTTGGCGCGCTGAAAGTTGCCGCAGTGCCCACGCCATCGGCAAACCCTGCCACCGTGGCCGAGCCAGCAAAGGTTGTCACCACGCCGCTGGTTGGGTTGATTTTGCGGATGGTGTTGCCGTCGGTTATATACAAGTTGATGCCGTCGGTGGTCATGCCAGCAGGCGCTTTGAAATATGCAGCAGTGCCCGTGCCATCGATGATAGAACTAATCCCGGATCCGGCCAGAACAGTCCTCACGCCCGTGGCAATATCGATCTTTATCAGTTGCGGGTTGGTGTTGCTGATGGCATAGATGTTGGTGCCATTATTGGTAATACCGTTAACCCTGAAGAGCCCCGGCAATGTCGTCACTTGGCCGGTGGCGATCACAATTTTTCGAACCAAGTCAGCCGAGGTGTCTGAAAAATACAGATTGGTGCCATCGGTGGTGAGTTGGCCTGTGCCGCAGAACGAGGCCAATGCGCCCAAACCATCGGCAGGCGTGCAGTAACCAGCACCTCTGACAGGTGTCGCACCACCTGCCAAAACGCTGATTTCACCGCTCGTCATAGCAACACGGTAAATGATGCCGGAGGCGGCGACATACAGGTTTTTTCCATCGGTGGTCATGCCGCTAACGGCCGCCTCCAGCGTGGCCGGAGTACTCACATAGCTCCCCAAATTCAGCGCCACGCCCTGGCGCGAGCCGCCCATTTGCGTGCCCAGCACCGGTATGGTGAAGGTGCCTGCTGTTTGCGGTGCAGCGGCCCCGTTGCCTAGCGTTACGCTGTAGTCGCCAGCGGCCAAGTCTTGTGGCACTGCAAATTCAAGGCTGGTGTAGTCGGCGCTGAGTGCATAAGGCGTGCTGGCCTGGTAGTTGGTGTTGCCAGCATTGAAGTTAACCGTGGGCAGTGGGGAGAAATTGTTCAGGTCGGTGCCCAAAATTTTGCTCAAGCTCGCAATGGCACCCGAGGCCGGCGCCAAGCCGCTCACCACCGGCGGTGCGGCTGTTACCGCAACCTGGCTGATCCAGGCAGTGTCTTGCACGCCAGCGGTGTTGACAAAGGTAGCGCTGCCTTTCACATAGCTCCAGCGCAGGGTGTGGGTGCCAGCCGTCAGTGCAAAACTGGCCGGGCTCCAAGCTACATTGCCCGACCAGCGGGCGTTGGTGGGTTCGACCCCATCGATGGTGAACACGAGGTAATCACAGCAGGCCATGCTGCTGACCTTTTTGTAAAAACTCACCACGCCGTTGCCGGTTTGTGTGACCGTGATGCTGGCAATGGTGCTTTGGTCTTGTGCTACTGCTGCGGCTTTATAGACAGCGCCGCCATTGGGCACAGTGGCATCCGTCACCGTGCTCCAGGCTGCGCCACCGGGTGAGTTATATGACCAGGTGCCGGCCATGGGACCTGTGGTTGCCGTGCTGTTGCTGATGGGTGAGGGTGTCGTGCCGCCCGTGCCGTTGGTTTGAATGCGCCGGATGGTGCTGAAGTTGTCAGTGGCATACAAATAGGTGCCCACCATGGTCATGCCACCCAGGCCGCTGAACTTGGCCGCTGCGCCCATGCCATCGGCATAACCAGCGGCTTCTTTGCCGGCAATAGTGCTGACGATGCCAGTTGCCAGCTCAATTTTGCGAATGGCGCTGTTGTCGGCAACATACAGGTTGGTGCCATCCGAGGCCAAGCCAGAGGTGACATTTCTAAACATGGCCGCCGCACCAATGCCGTCACGCAGGCTGCTGGAGCTGCCACCTGCCAGCAAGGTTTCAACCTTGGTTGCCAAGTTGATTTTTCGCACCTGTTGATTGCCAGCGAGATACAAATTGCCGCCATCCAGCAGGAAAGATGTCGATGAAGAGCTGGGGGTGTAATTGCTGATGGTGGTGAAATTGGTCACGGTCATGGTGGCAATGTCCACTTTTAAAATACGGCCCATGCTGGTGCTGGTTTTGTCGTCATCGAGCACATACAAGCTGGTGGCATCAGCCACGATGCCTTCAGCGTTAGCACCCATAAACCAGTCCTGCCCACCCGTGCTGGCATTGATGAAATGGCCGTCAATGGTTTGACCTGCATTGGCATCAAAGTAGGTTGCCAAACCCACTACAGTAGTCACGATGCCGGTGGCAATTTCAATTTTGCGGATGTAGCGATAGTCGGTGACGTACAAATTGGTTTTCGATGCATCAATGGCAATAGCGCCTGGTGCATAAAACATCGCTGCTGTGCCTGTGCCGTTCAGATAACCTCGTGTGCCCCCTGCCAAGGTGGACGTAGCGCCGGTAGCAATGTCCACCTTGCGAATGGCGTAATAGCCTTGGTCGAGCACAAACAAGCTGGTGCCATCGGAAACCACGCCTGATGCCCCGAAAATGCTCTTAAAACCAAAGCGTGCGTCGCCAGCCGTGCCATCCACCAAAGGATCAGTCACTGAAAGTGGTGCAGGTAAGGCTTTGCCTGCCAGCGTGGTCACCGAGCCATTGCCGTCAATGGTTCGCAAAAAAGTGCCTGCTTGGGTGTTAGCGGGTGCTTGGGTGCAATCCGTCAATGGGGTGTAGCTGGTCGCAGCGGTTGTCACGTTGGAGAATCCGGCTTTGAACATCTCGTCAATAAACGTGGCTGTAACGCCCATGCCGCGTGCGTCGCAGGTAAATGGAGCCGTTAAGGCATAGCAATAGTTGGCAACGAGTGGGCCAGCCACACCCCCTACAACAGCAGAAGCCGTGCCGGTCAGCAAGCAAGTTGTTGTGGGTGGGGTTGTGCCACCTGTGCCGCCCGTAGCGCCCGCATAGTTGACCCAAAAGCCGCGCCCGTTGCCCAGTGTGGTCACGCCAAAATCCTGGTAACCCTTGCCGGTGATGTAGCTGGCAAGCCCATTGCTGGCAGCCAAGGTGGGTGCATAAAAAAACCAGGCGTTGTTTACATTGTCCCAAGCCCACAGGGTGGTGACATTGCCCACAGCCGTGCTGAAAGCAGCCGGTGTGATGTCGTCGCCCGTGGCAGCAAGGTTCCAACCCTTGGTCATATCGGCTGCTGCCAGAGCAAAACCGGTACCGCTTTGCGTGCCCAAAGCGGCTGACGCAGCAGCATTCACCCAAAAGCCTTCGCCCTGGTTGATGCTGGTCAGCACATCGTAGCCCTTGCTGGCACAGTAGCTCACCAGGGTGTTCGCGGTATCGAGCGAGGGTGCATAAAACGCCCAGCGTGAGGTGCTGGCGTTCCATTTCCAGATCGAGGTGATGCTGGCCGCCTGGCCACCAAAGCTGGCTTTAACGTCTAGCGGTGCAGCCACGCTGTTGCCCACCAGGTTCCAGCCTTTGGCTAACGACGGTGCATACGTCACTGCAGCAGCATGGCTAAACAGACTGAAAACAGCCAGCCACAAGCCGACTATGGATGAAGTTAAAAATCTTGCCAGCATGTGTGCACTCCAGATAAGGTTTGGCGATCGTAGTCGAACTGAATTTTTCTGGATACCCCCCCGAAAGGGGGGGGCAATCTTCACGGAATAAATCTTCAAAACTACACTATTGGGTAGCGTTATTCAGCTATTGGGTGGCGTAGGATGAGGTGATTGACGTGGCTGATAGCGCTCTTCTGATTTACACAGGTTTTTATATGCTTTTTTTCACTTCATTAATGCTGGTTCTGACCAACTCCTTAGCGTCCACATCGGGTGGCACTTTGACAGGGGCGCGGCTCTGATGTCTTTTGCATTCACCCCCACCCTGGTGCGCCAGGCCTGGCAGCGTGCCCGCGCAGAGGTCAGCACTTTAGATGCCGTTTTAGCCCTTCAGACCAATCTGCAGGCGCATGAGCTGCTACAAAAATTGGGGCAATGTTTTGCATACCCGGTGTGCCAACTCGGTGATGCCAGCCCATTAACCCCGGCACTTGACGCATTGAGTCTGCCCGACTGTCGGCGTCTGTTTGCCTTGGTTGTCCGGCGCGACGATCAGCGTGTGCTGTTATTTGCCAACCCGACCGACGAAGCCTTGCAGCGCTGGGCCGATGCCAAGGGCATTGCGCTGAACGCCCGCGAGCTGGTGCTTGAATCTGAGTTGCTCGATGTGCTGGCACGGTTGGAATCAGCTGCCTCTGCCTTGCCGGGCATTTTGGATCATGGCTTTCATGAAGTCGCCCGCAAATCGGGTGTCGAAGAAATCTCGTTGGCACGCATTGACGAGACCACCAGCCCGGTGATTCGCCTCATCAACTCCACCCTGTTTGATGCCATGGGCGCGGGCGCGTCAGACATTCACCTCGAAGCTGCCGCCAGTGGCTTGGTGGTCAAGTACCGTATCGATGGTGTGATTGTTGAGGCGGGCAGGGTGCCCGGTGCCGAGCTTAACGAGCAAGCCATCTCGCGCGTCAAAGTCATGGCCGAGCTTGACATTACCGAGCGGCGCACCCCGCAAGACGGGCGTTTTCGGGTGCGCATCCGCGAGCGCGACATTGATTTTCGGGTCTCCATCATGCCCAGTGTTTATGGCGAAGACGCCGTCATCCGCATTTTGGACAAAGAGCACCTGAGCGACCAGCTCGCCGGGCTCACCCTTGACCACCTGGGTTTTGACGCGGCGCCCATGGCCGTTATTCGCAGCCTGGCGGCCAAGCCGCACGGCATGCTGCTCATCACCGGCCCCACGGGCAGCGGCAAAACCACCACCTTGTATGCCGCCATTTCAGAAATCAACGACGGTGCGAGCAAAATCATCACCATCGAAGACCCGGTTGAATACCAGGTGCCCGGTGTGCTGCAAATACCGGTGAACGAACGCAAAGGGCTCACCTTTGCCCGTGGCCTGCGCTCCATCTTGCGCCACGACCCCGACAAAATCATGGTTGGCGAAATCCGCGACCCCGACACGGCTCAAATTGCCGTGCAGGCCGCGCTCACCGGGCATTTGGTGTTTTCCACTGTGCACGCCAACAACGTGTTTGATGTGCTGGGGCGTTTTGAGCACATGGCGGTTGACCCCTACACCTTTGTATCGGCCCTTAACGGCATCGTGGCGCAGCGTCTGGTGCGGGTTTTTTGCACCCATTGCGCCGGCAAGGGCTGCGCCGACTGTCGTGGTACCGGCTTCAAAGGCCGCCGCGCCATTGGCGAATGCCTGGTGCTCGACGACGAACTGCGCGAGGTGATCGCCACCCGTGCCCCCGTGCGCGCCATCAAGGAGGCCGCCCGGGCACGCGGCACGCGCTTGCTGCGCGAATCCGCACAAGACATGGTGCACCAGGGGCTAACCAGTCAGGTCGAGATTGACCGGATCACCTTTGCCGGCTAAAGCCAGCAAAATGGCTTGCAAGCGGATGAATGGTCAATTAATAGCTGTAAATTCTAAAGTCTCGAATTACAATTTACAGTAATGTTGATACGCCATATTCAGCCTCAGTTGCAAGCCTTGTTAAGCCATTTTCCTTGCGTGGTGCTCACCGGGGTGCGGCAGTGCGGCAAAACCACCCTGCTGCATACGCTCGGGCCTGAGTGGCAGCACTTTGATATGGAAAACTCGGCAGACCGGCAGCAACTATTGGCCGACCCAGAGCTTTTTTTGCGCTTGCACACGGACAAACTGGCGATTGACGAAGCGCCATTGGCACCCCCGCTGTTTTCAGCGCTGCGCGTCGCGATCGATCGGGATCGTGCCAAAAAAGGTCGATTTTTGCTTTCGGGTTCAAGTTCGCCTGACTTGGTGCGGCACATATCAGAAAGCCTAGCGGGGCGCGTAGCCCGCCTTGAGATGGCACCGCTGAGCCTTTCTGAAGCCTGGCAATTACCGCTGTCTCCCCTTTATCATTTGCTGTCACAAGGTGCCAATATGGCAGATTTGCTGGCAGCAGCGGCAGCAAGGCTGAATCTGCAGCAAGTGCACGACCACTGGTTTGCGGGTGGGTACCCGGAGCCTTGGTTAAACAACAGCAACACTTTTCGTGACTTGTGGCAACGTCATTACATCGACTCCTATTTGTTACGCGATATTGGTGCCTTGTTTCCAAGCCTAAATCGTGATCGCTTTCGTCAATTTATCGACCTGCTCAGCCAGCACTCGGGCAATATATTGAACAATGCAGACATTGCCAGAACCCTCGGCGTGAGCGAACCCACGGTCAGAGATTGGCTCAACATCGCCCACGAGACATTTTTATGGCGCCACGTTCCGGCTTGGGCCAACTCGGCAGCCAAGCAACTGGTTAAACACCCCAAGGGCTATCTGCGCGACAGTGGCTTGCTGCATCGCTTGCTGCGCATCCCTGATCAGCCAATGCTGGCCACCCACCCAGTTGCTGGCAAATCATGGGAGGGCATGGTGGTCGAAACCCTGCTCAGAGGCTTTGAGAATGCGGGCATAGAGGTTCAACCTTTTCATTACCGCACGCGCGGCGGGGCAGAAATTGATCTAATTTTGCAGGGGCAGTTTGGTCAGGCGCAATTGCTTCCAATCGAGATCAAGCTGAACCAGCAAGGTGACAAACGAGCTTTGCGCTCACTGTCAGAGTTTGTTCAAACACACCATTGCCCGCTGGGCCTGCTCGTTAACAACGACGAACGACCCCGCTGGCTGGATCAGCGGATATTGTCGATTCCAGCTGCTTGCCTTTGAAAAGTTGCCTCAATTAGCCTTCAGTGCTGGTGTCCCAATGCCCCAGGGCGCAGACCAGACTTCTTGCCCGTGCAGATAGTGCACTTCATCGCCGCGCAACAGGGCGCGGTCTTGCGCGCCGCTGCTGCTGGGGTAGCTGACCGTGGCGCTGCGTTGCTCCACCCGCAGTTCACCTTGTTGGCTCAGCGCCGTGGGGCTGACCGAGAAAAGATACAGCCCGCTGTCGCTCCAGTCAAAATAATTGCGTGGATCGTCGGCAGTTAAATAGTTGTATTTAGGCAGCGTGGCATGGCGCTCAATGGGCAATGCAAAGCGCGCCAGCTCGGTGCCATTGCCCGTGACCGGCATGTAGGTAAAGGCATGGTGATCTAGCAATGCAGCCGACTGTGTGCCGCGCTTGCCAATGACCAGGCTCGACACCTCTTTGGGGTTGCTGGCATCGGCCACATTAAACAGCGCCACTTTCACCCCCTGGTACCAGGCACCACGGCCATCACCCCAGGTGCTGACGGTGTCTGACAAGGCATCTTTGCCAATGCCCAACAACAAGTCTTCGCCAATCGGATGCAAGTAGTCGGAGTAGCCGGGTATCTGCAATTCGCCTGCAATCTTGGGGTCAACCGGGTCAGCCAAGTCAAGCACATACAGCGGATCGGTCAGGCGAAAGGTAACCAGATAAGCGCGCTTGCCCACAAAGCGCGCTGCATAGATTTTTTCGCCAGGCTTGCCCAAGGGCGCAGGACGTTGTGCGTTGGGTATTTGACCAATCAGCGCCAAGGCACCGGCACTTTCACGCAACACGCTCAGTCGGTGGCTGGTGCTGTTGCCCCAGCTCTCGCCCACCGAGGTGGCCATGCGCAAATCGCCCTGAAACTCGCCCATGCGAAACGATTTTTTGTCTTGTTCCCAGCCCAAATGCCCCGCCACGCTGCCTGAGCCACGGTATTGCGGCCCGGCGCTGGTCAAGGCAAATTTGTGCACGTCGGTGGCGTAGTCGGGCGGATAAAAGGCAATCATCGCGCTGCTGATGGCGCTCCCTGTCTGCGCTGTTGGATCAATCTGGGTGGTGTAGTTGTAACGCGTGGTGGCAATATAAAGTGCTTCGGTAGAAACATAAGCGGTCTCGCTGTTGCCGGTCAGGCACTGGGCGCGTGGCATGGCGCTGGGGTTGCCCAGGTCGATAGCGGCAACCACCATCAGGTCAGGGGTTTGGCGCGTGTCCATGCCGGGAGCCTGGTAGCAGGTGGCGGCAGAAATCAACGCACCCTGATCAACCCCATTCACGTACCACTTGGGCAGCAGATCGGCCAATGTAGTCTGCTGCAGGGCAGCCTGTTCTGCTGCTGTCTGCTTGGTGAGGTCAGTCGTAGCCGCGATATAAGGCATTGAAGGCGAAAAACGGGTAACCAGGTAAACCGTTTCGCCAATGCGCCGGCTGGCCACCAAATAGCCATCCACCGCCAGCCGAGTGCCGGCTTGGGGCTGAGTGCGGTTGCTTACATTCACCCACAGCAGCTCAACCTGGCCCTGGCGCCAGTCTTGCGGCGCAAACCAGTTGCGCGCATCAAGAGCCGGCATGATCGTCGGCACCCCGGGGGGCAAGCCCAGCACCGGGTAGTAGTTGAGTTTTGACTCACTCAATGCCACCAGCACATCGGCTTGCGCATTGGGGCGGTTGGTTGCCAAGTAGCTTTGGCTGTAAACCCTTTGGGAATCAAGCGCCAGTTTTGCCACGCTGCTGGCTTGGGCGGGTGGGCTGTCGGCCAGTGCCAAAATTTGCAAGCTCGATCCCGACGGGTTGCCACTTTGTCCCAAAACATAAAGGTATTTGCCGTCGCTCTTTAAGCGATCAGCCTCATCCACACCCACCTCTTGCAGGTTGGTGGTAGAAAAATTGGCCGACGCTGCGCCACCGCTTGCCGCGCCAGTGTTGGTGCTCGTGGTGGCCGTGGGCATGGCTATGGCAGTGTCGAGGTAGCGATAGCCAAAGTTGCTGGCAGCCGTGCGCGTGATGGCATCTTTCAGAAAACGCTCTAACGCGGTGGGCGAGGCAAAAGGCTTGAGCTGGGGCATGTTCCCGCTCAGGTCCGAGCCTGTGCCAATATTCAGCCAAAACCCCTCTGTTGGAGCGAGCGGGTTGCTAAAAGGCAAATAAGACTTGCTTGCCACGTAGTCGGCCAACACTGTGCCACCCTGCGCCTGTAGGCTGGGTGCATAAAACTTCCAGTTGGCTTGGCTGGCATCCCACGCCCAGGCGGTGACGATGGCTTTGCCAGACGCAGACAAGCCGCCGATAAAGGTTTGATTCAATTGCATCGGTGTTTGTTTGTCGGCACTTGCCAGCAGGCTCCAGCCCTGAGCCAAATCGCCGGGTGCCAGCAGTGCCGCAGCATCCTGCGCAGATGCAGGCATCAAGGGGTCTGCCAGCAGAGTAGCCGCATTGGCATTGACCCAAAAGCCGTCTTTGGGCGCAATGCTGCTGAGCACTTCGTAGCCCTGGGTCTGGGCGTAATTGGCCAATTGCGCAGCACTCATACTGGGGGTGTAAAAAGCCCACTTGCTGGCCACTTTGTTCCATGTCCACACCGTGCTAATGTTGGCGCCGTTAAACCGGGCAGCTACTTCGATGGGGGTCGCATCGCTGTTGCCCACCAAATTCCAACCTGCGGTGAGTTGAATCGGGGTAAAAGCAAAACCAAGTGTTGGCAACAGCAACCCCAGCAGCATGGTGCAACGCAAAGTTGAGCGCATGGCAGACTCCTTAAAATCAAGTGTGAGGCTGACGATTGTCACCCTGCGCCAAGCGGCTGGCAATGGTCTGTTTGAAAAATATAGCGGTTTGTGGGCGACACCCTTTTGCTGGCACTCACTTCTGGCTTGCCGCCAAAGCTCTTTCAAGAATCACCCGATCCATTTTGTCTTTTTCGCGGGTGGGTGAACTACTTTGCAATGGGAGATTCGAGCGAATGCTTTAGCTTCATTCAAGACTGGGTAGAAAAGAAGATCAGGCCCTTGCTCTGAAAAAGATGCAGAAATCGGTGGTAGGCACTCCCACTCAGGTTCAAAACCCGCAGGAGCTGGTGACGCCAAGATTGCCAGCACCAAATTTGGCAAAAAAACGATTTTTCGGCATTGCGCAAGCAGCTCAAAAACTACGAGCGCATGAAACTGTTGATGCAGAAGTGGATCGACTTGGCCATGGAGTTGTCAATACTGCGGCTGGCCAAAAAACCAACGGAATAACTGAGGGAACTTGTCACTGTCCAGATATTACTTTCGCAAAACCGCCCCAGTGTCGTGTTCCTCCTGGTCGTACGTCTGTACTGCCTTCCTCGGAACGCCTGGCTGCTGCCGATCAGCCGTTCGTGGGATTTTTGGCTGGCCGTTTTTCGATAAAGGCCAACACACCTTCGAGTGCCGATTCATCCATCATGTTGCAGGCCATGGTTTGCACCGCATCGGCATAAGCCGCTTCAATGCCATTTTCAAGTTGCCTGTAAAACAGGCTTTTGCCCATGCGCAGAGCCAGTTGCGGCTTGGCGACGATGCAAGCGACCAGGCGCTCGACTTCGGCGTCGAGCGTGTCAACTTCTGCAATTCGGTTGATCAGACCCTTTTGCAAGGCTTGCTCTGCGCTGATGAACTCACCCGTAACGAGCATTTCGAAAGCCGCTTTGCGCCCCAGGTTGCGCGTTAGCGCCACGCTGGGGGTGGCGCAAAACAAACCCAGATTGACGCCACTGACAGCAAAACGAGCCGTGCTGACGGCAATGGCCAGGTCGCACATGGCCACCAGTTGGCAACCCGCTGCCGTGGCGATGCCCTGCACTTGGGCAATCACGGGTACCGGCAGTTTTTGCAGGGTCATCATCATGCGGCCGCATTGGTTGAACAAGCTTTGGTAATAGTCGAGTGATGGATCGGCGCGCATTTCTTTCAGGTCGTGTCCGGCACAAAATGCCTTGCCCGTAGCGGCAAGCACCACCACACGCACCTGTGCGTCCTGGGCGATGTGGTCAAGTTCAGCTTGCAAGGCGCAAAGCAAATCTTTGGACAGCGCATTGAAGGCTGCTGGGCGGTTCAGTGTGAGGGTGACGACACCGCGAGCATCGCGTGTGTTGATCACCAAGGGTGCGAGATTTGAACTCATGAGGCTGAACTTTCGGATGGAAGTTTGTTTGCACGGATGTGGATGGTTGCGCTGGCGTTGTCCAGCTCAGTTTTCAGAGCTTGAATGTTTCCGTCAAAAGACTGCGAACTTTGCGGGCTGATCTCGCTGTCGATGATGGCCTCACATTTAGCCAAAGTGCGCGACGCAATGCAGATATCGCCCAGCATGTCGTTGTGCATGGCGGCCTTGTGCGCTGCAACATGGGCGACCCCGCCGGCACCAATCATCAGGATGTTCTTTTGTCCCATCACTGAACTCTCATTCAAGACAAGCTATTGAGGTAGTCTTGGTAGCCAAAACTGCGCATCAGGTCGATCTGGCCATTCAGTCGGCGCACGGCAATCGAATGCATTGCATCCGTTGCAGGTTTTTTTGCAGCCGGGTTTCGTCAATCAAGTAGTGAGGAGTCGGCAAAGTGAAGGCTTGGGCATGGTCGATCTTGAGGCAGCGGTTCATCACTGAGAGCAAACCCGCAGCCTGAGCCAGTTGCGCGGCCTGCTCGTTTTCGACGCCAATTTGCTGCCAGAGGCAACGGACGCCAATCTGAATCGCTTGCAGGGCAATCGGCAGCACGTCTTCGGTGCGCCGAAACACATCCACGATGTGCACCGCAAAAGGGATGTCGCTGAGTTGCGCGTAGCAGGTTTCCCCAAGCACGGCCTGACCCAGCGTGGCATAGCGCGGGTTGACGGGGACAATTTTGAAACCGTTGGCCTGCAGGTAGCTGGCCACGCGATAGCTAGGTCGATGCGTTTCGGCCGACAAGCCGACAACCGCGATGGTGCAGGGCAGGCGCAGCAGGCGTTTGTAGGTGTTGATGTCGTTTTTCATGGCAATAATCATAGTGGCTTGTGATGATATTTGCAGGCCACGGTTTACTGAAGCTTGAACTGCTGTCAAGATGATGCTGATTCATGCGCCAAACGAATAGAAGAGTGTTTTAACCGCGAGTTGACTTTTTTGCACATTGAACTCGGGTGAATTAGGGAAAGCACTAACGGGGCACCTAGGGTAAGCCCTAATGCCAAACTTTGATGTGCTATGTACATTAACTGAAAGCGCTTTCATGAATGCGCTTTCTTGATGTCGAAACGTATTCACTTCACACTATCAGCCAGGAGACAATTTCAATGAACCATTTTGCAAAAACCTTCACCCTTTCGGCTTGTGCCTTGGCTGCGTCTGTGCTGATTAGCGCTTGCGGGGGTGGGACCAGCACCGATACTGTGCCGCCGACCGTCGTCATCACCGATGACGTAGCAGGCGCCACAGCCACAGGCCCTGTTACTTTTACCTTCACATTCAGTGAAGATGTGGGCTCAAGTTTTGTGATTGAAGACGTTGCGGTCACTGGTGGCACCGCAGGCACTTTCACCAAGGTGAGTGGCACCGTTGCCACGCTGGTCGTCACCCCGACGGCCAATGCCACGGGTAATGTGAGTGTGAGCGTGGCTGCCGCGAAGTTCAAAGACCTCGCCTTGAATGACAACACAGTAGCTGCCAGCGGATCACAGGCGTTTAATACGACGGTTGTGGTGGCCAGCGGCAGTACGGGCACCTGTATCGCGGTGCCTTGCCTCGGATTCGAGGCGGCTGCCGTGGGCTTTGTCGCATTTGAAGGCTTGGGGTCGGCCACCATCGTCAATGATCCAGTAGATGCGACCAATAAGGTGGCCAAACTGGTTAAGGTTGCCACTGGTCAGCCATGGGCTGGCGCCACGGTGTATACCACCACTGCAGCAGCACAAACTGTCGATGCGGTTGGATTTGCGACCAGCAAGATCATTACCTTGCGCTCATATGCACCGGCCGTTGGAGAGAAAATCGTGCTTAAGGTTGAAACTGGCCCTAACGCTGGAGGCATGGAGAAAGAAGTCCTGACGACCAAGGCCAACGAGTGGGAAACGCTGACCTTTGACTTCAGTGCTCCAACTGCCGGAGCTTACGACCCAGCCAAGGTCTACAAGACCATCAGTATCTTTCCGAAATTCCTGACTGCGGTTACCTCTGATACATCCTATTATTTTGATGAACTCAAGTACGCGAAGGTGGCATCCCCCGGCATCGGATTTGAGGCGTCTGGCGTGGGCTTTGTTGCATTTGAGGGTCTGGCTTCGGCCACCATCGTTAACGACCCGGTGGACGCTACCAACAAGGTCGCAAAACTGGTGAAGGTTTCAGCTGGTCAGCCATGGGCTGGCGCCACGGTGTACACCACCACTGCAGCCGCCCAAACCGTTGATACGGTGGATTTTGCGAAAAACAAGGTTATCACCTTGCGTTCCTACGCCCCAGCAATCGGCGAGAAAATCATGCTGAAGGTCGAGATCGGCCCCAACGGTGGTGGCATGGAGAAAGAAGTCCTGACGACCAAGGCCAACGAGTGGGAAACGCTGACCTTTGACTTCAGTGCTCCAACTACCGGAGCATACGACCCGGCCAAGGTCTACAAGACGATCAGCATCTTTCCGAAGTTTCTCACTGCAGTTGCCGCCGATACGACGTATTACTTTGACGATTTGAACTACACCGCAGCGGCGGCAGATGCGGGTGGCGGTGCTGGCACCCCGGCCGCAGAAATGGGTGCAGGTGGTACACAGGCATTGACAGTTGCGACAGCCGATGTCAAAACCGGAGACGGTGGAAACACCATGTTTGTTGCGGGTGAAGGGCTTTTTGCGGTGAACTACGTGGGCAGCGCTGAAACAACTGCACCGTTTAATCTTGCGGCTTGGCCGGGTGCAAAAACGACGAATTTCACCGGCGTCACAGGCGTTGCCGGTGGCAGTATTGGCTACTTCCAGGACGATGCGAACCTGAGCAGCTCGACTCAAAAGGTCGATGAGTTGGGTTGGGTCGCCGGCACTGCCCTGTCTCCCAACGGCGTGCCCAGCTTCTTCCGCGTGTTCGTCTTGAAAGGCGCCGTCGCGTCCACAGCTTACATGGGTCTGTATGTGAATGCGCCAAACAACGGCACGGTCGATACCAGCAGCTTCAGCAAGATCAAGTTCAAGGTGTGGGGTCCAGCGCCAATGTTTGAGCGGGCAAACTTTAACCCGGTACTCGAAATGACGTTGACCGGACCGAAGGTTGCCGGCTGTACAACTGGATCCGGCGGCACGGAAATCACGCAAACTTTCACCGCGAATCGCAAGGACGGCGCAGGTGGGTTTTACACGTTGCCGTTTAACGGCTTCACGGTCAAAGGCTTGTGCGGTACCGACACGAATGCTAATGCTGTGGCGAACGTGCGTGCCAATCTCGCGAGAGTGGTCGTCGTAGTCCCGGGAACCAGCTTCAACTACACCAATCTTGATGGTGGTAACTACGCAACCGGTGTGAACCTTGGTCCGGTTGGTTTTACCAACAATTAATCCAGCGAAACACAATCGATCCCGCCGTGTGGCGGGGTCAACCCTTTAATTCGGGAGTACCCCATGCATTTCAAACTTCGTCTGATTCCTGCGGCCACGGCAGCCATGCTGTTAGCTGCCTGCGGCGGCGGTTCCAACTCTTCTGGTGGCACGAACCCCACGCCTAGCTCAGGTGTGGCCGTCGATGGCTACCTGCAATTCTCCAAGGTAGTGTGTGATGCCAATAGCAATGGTTTGGCGGATACCGGTGAAACGGTCGTCTACACCACATCGGCTGGCACCTTTACTTTTCCAAACGGCTGCACCCATGGCGTCATCGTCTCAGGTGGCCGAAGTGCCGACACGCAATTAACGTTCGGTGGTCTGCTCAAGGCACCCGCTGGTGCCACGGTAGCGTCGCCTCTCACCACGCTGATGTCGGCCGGCATGAGCCAAACCGAAATTACCACGGCATTGGGTCTGCCTGCAAATACAGACCTGCTCAAGACAGACCCGGCCGCGGTGACAAGCTCTGGGGCTTTGGTGAACCCAGATTTGCTCAAGAAAACCCTGGCGGTGCAGCAGTTGTTGCAAAAAGTGACTGAAACCTATGTGGGTCTCACCACTTTGGTCGGCAGCGCGACCCTGGAGCCCATTTACAACGAAGTGGCTGCTGCCTTTGCGAGCGCAATGAAATCTGGGACACCGTTGGTAACCGCGGCCGGCATTGATGCTGACAGGGTGAAAACTATGGTTGCTGCAGCCGGCGAACGTGTTAAAAACTCGACCAGTGTGATGGCAGAAGTCAAAACAGCCATCACCAATGCGGGTGGTTCGGCCACTTTGGCTGCCGTCACCAGTGCCGCGCTCAGCTCTCAAGCCGATGCATATGTGAAAGCATCAGACGATGCCACCACCATCACCAGTGTGACCAAAGATCGTCAAAGCAATGAGACGATAAAAACCTCAGTGAAAGCGGCGGTGGATACCGGTACCTTGACCTCCACGTCGAAAGAAACCGATGCCGGAGTGACTCAACTCGCCACAACGACCAAGACCGAGGCAGACAAAACCACGAACAATTCAACAACACCGAGCAACCCCAAGGGAACCCTGCTGGTTTCGTTTGATGAGGCAACGCCTGTATTTACCGGCATGGGCGCCTATGGCGGTGCGTTGCCCGAAGTGGTTGCGGGGCCAACAGGTGGCAGTGTCAATGCTTTGAAAATTGTCAAACCAACTTCTAAGGATATTTGGGGTGGCACGTTTTTTGGTGTGCCCGCTATTCCATTTACCGCAACACGCAAGACCCTCTCTGCAAGAGTTTATGCGACAAGGTCTGGTGCGGTGATCAAACTTAAAGTCGAGTCGGCCAATGGTGGCCCAGCGATTGAAATAGCCAGTGCTCCCACCGGTGCTGCCAACACTTGGCAGACCGTCAGCTGGGAGATGGCTGGTGTTGACGAGTCAAAAGCCTACACCACCATGGCCATTACGCCCGATGCCGACGTGGTCACCAGTGGGCAGGCTTATTACATCGACGAGATCACCTTGGCTGATGCTGTGCTTGACACGCAGGCACCCACTCTCAGCATCACGGACAATATTTCGGCCAACACGGCCAACGGTGCGGTGACCTTTAACTTCACCTTCAGTGAAGATGTGGGAAGCAGCTTTGCAGCTTCTGACATCTCGGTAACGGGGGGCGCCTTGGGTGCGCTTAACAAGACGGATTCCAAACATTACAGCGCGGTGGTTACGCCTGCTAGCAACACCACGGGAAGCATCACGGTAAACGTGGCAGCCGGTAGCTTCCAAGACGTTTCAAACAACAGCAATACGGCAGCGGCTACGGCTGCGCAGGCTTTTGATACCACTTCTGCGTCAGTGGCACAGGACACGGTGCTGTTGACATTTGACGAGGCTACGCCATTGTTCACGGGCATGGGTGCTTATGGTGGTGCGTTGCCGAGCGTTGAGGCAGGCCCAACAGGCGGCAGTGCCAATGCTTTGAAAATTGTCAAACCCACAGGCGCGTTGGACGGTAACACCGTGGTGCCATGGGGTGGAACGTATTTTGGTGTGCCGGCGATTCCCTTCACCGCAACACGCAAGACGCTCACAGCAAAGGTTTATGCGACAAGGTCTGGCGCGGTAATCAAACTCAAGGTCGAATCTGCCAATGGTGGCCCTGCAATTGAAATAGTCAGTGCCCCCACCGGTGCTGCCAACACGTGGCAGACCGTCAGTTGGGAGATGGTCGGTGTTGACGCGTCTAAAGCCTACACCACCATGGCCATTACGCCTGATGCCGAGCTGGTCACCAGTGGTCAAAGCTACTACTTTGACAACATCACGCTAGCGGCCGCTCCAGTCGTAACAGCCGACACCACTGCCCCCACGCTAGCCATCACCGACAACGTGACAGCCAATACCGCCACCGGCCCAGTTACCTTTAACTTCACTTTCAGTGAAGACGTAGGCAGCAGCTTTACGGCGGCCGACATCACTCCCGCTGGTGGCACGCTGGGAGCCTTCACCAGACTGAGCGCCACCCAGTACTCGGCGGTTGTCACGCCCACTGCGAATAGCTCGGGCAATGCAACGGTCACTGTGGCTGCCGGGGCGTTTGCCGATTTGGCCAACAACAGCAATGCAGCAGCCACCACGGCCAGTCAGGCTTTTGACACCACGGTGCCGGCAGCGCCCACCAACTATCTCTATTTGACGAATAATGGCTTGAGCTTGACTGACGGCGTAACGACAACCAGCTACACCATGGATCAGTTTCAATCGACGACTGGGATTGATGTGCAGTGGCCCATGGCTAGCACTGCGGCGATCAAGCTCAATTTGGCCGAGCAAGGCACGTTTGCCATGGCTGCTAATCAAACGCTGACAGCTGCGGTGTCGATCACCCAGGTCACACCAACCGGGCAGGGTGAAGTCAGGGCTTTCATCAAGAATGTCAGCATCACTAAGACGGGCAGCAACATCACGATCACGGTGCCCGCCATTGCCGAGGCCATGGTCTATGGTGTGTCAGGCGACGGCACCAAGAAGGCGGTGATCAGCTTTGCCAACTCGGTGGCCAGCGTGACCAACACACTGACCTCTGCAGCCAACGCTGTCAGCACCATCGTGTTGGGTGACGTGGTCAACTATGCCGTGAACGGCGTTAGCAATGATTTCAGTGGCATTTATGCGTTGACCGGCAAATATAAGGTGTCGATCGTTGTTACAGAGTTGCCTCTTCGCCAGGCTGACGGAACGGCGTTCCCCACGGTGCCGCAGATTGATGTGCCCACCGCCATTGATTCGAGTGGTGCCATCGTGACGTCATCGATTGTGCCGGTGCTCGGAACGGGGCTGGTGGGATACATCAACCTGGTCAAGTAAACTGCAGCGCATGACCTCTTACTTTGCTTTATATCCAGACCTTTATCGCAAAGTGAGGGGTTTTAAGCGGGCGCTATTGGCCGGTTTGACTTTCGGTGCAATGGCTTCAGTTAGCGCGGCACCGCTCGATGTTTTCCTTACAGCTACCCCAGAAAGCATAGCACCTCGCGCTTATCTGGAGCTGGTTTCAGACCACATGAACGAGTCGCTGGACTTTTTTAAGGTGCGTGAGAATGACCCCTTGACGGCGGGCACCAAGGCGGGTGACTATCACGGGGCTTATCTCAGTGGTGGTGTCCGGGTGGCACAAGGTGTTTGGCTGCAGGGGGCTTTGGGGCAACGCTCGCTGAGCAGCACTTCAGACACCTTTCATTACACCAATTGGCACATTTCGGGCTTGTATCGATTCGCTGAACCAGCCGGCAATTGGCCAGCTCTGGCGTTGCGCATGTCGGCTTGGGGCAATTACGCCAGCGCCACCGAATCCACCACGGCGGTGGTCGTGCCTGGCGCCAAGCTGAATACTGTGAAGATCACTGACCCGGCTGACCGGCAGTTGCAGGCCGACCTGATAGGCACATGGAAATTGACCCCCAGTTCTGACATGAGCGCTTTCGTTAGTTTAGGGAGCTCCCAGTTGTCTTATGGGGCACTGTCGGCAACCACCACCCGTAATGGCTGCGCCTACAACGTGGCCTTTACCGGTAACACTATTTTTGCCACGTTGGCACCCCCTTGCAGCATGGGTGGCGGTATCGTGCAGCAGTTTTATGACAGCAGCGGCTCATATGGTGTTGATGTTGCCAGTGAGATCGCCTGGCGTGGAAGCTTTGTGCAAGCGGGTGTTAACGGCAGCTGGCAGCGCGGTCCGTGGACGCTGCAGGCTGGCTATCTGGTGCATGTGGTTAAGCGCGAAAATGTGGACGATATCTTGGTGGCACGTGGCAATCCTAGTTACACCACCAATCAGAATATCACCTTGCAAGGCACTTACCGTGTGCAACCGCACATCAGCGTTTTTGCCCGCGGCCAGCTCACTAGTAACCTTTTTTTCAACGACATCCCTGTAACCTACAACAGCAGCACATCCGAGCGTTTTGGCAGCAAGTACACCCTTTTTTCGCTGGGTTTAAGATCTGATTTTTAACGTGAAACACCGTTCGTGGTGAGCTTGTCGAACCACCCTTCGACAGGCTCAGGGCGAACGGTTTCATGAATCGGGGTGTCGTGAAAAAACATGGCAGTTAGTCCAGCGTGCATTGCACTGAGGCAGTTGATAATGGCTACCCTTTATGCCCAATCTTCGCCCCGACCAGCCTGCCCACACCCCACTGGCAGAACGTTTACGCCCGCAAACGCTGGCGCAAGTGGTTGGCCAGCAGCATTTGCTGGGGCCGGGCATGGCGTTGCGCTTGGCGTTTGAATCAGGCCAGCCCCACAGTTGTATATTTTGGGGGCCTCCAGGCACTGGCAAAACCACCATTGCCCGGCTCATGGCCAGTGCGTTTGAGGCGCAATTTATCAGCATCAGTGCCGTCTTGGGGGGCATCAAAGATATCCGCGAGGCGGTTGAAAAGGCGCAAATTGCGCGTGCGGGCTCGCCACCACGTAGCACCCTGGTGTTTGTGGATGAAGTGCACCGGTTCAACAAAAGCCAGCAAGATGCATTTTTGCCGCATGTTGAAAGTGGCTTGTTCACCTTTATTGGCGCCACCACCGAAAACCCTTCGTTTGAAGTGAACTCAGCTTTGCTTTCGCGTGCAGCGGTTTATGTTTTGCAGCCT
>CAIYYA010000329.1 GCA_903930255.1 uncultured beta proteobacterium | reverse complement strand
GCCATGCTGATGCCACGAATGATCTCGGATTTGCCAAAACTCTTGCGTAAATCTTTCAGCTCCAGTGAAAAGGGTGCCACTGTCTGCGTCATAGCGCCTCCCGGCGTTTGATTTCTTTTTCGATGGCTTCCTGGATTTCACCCCAGTCTTGCACAAACTGGCGCCGGCACAGTTCAAACAAGCCAACACCCGTTGTCAGCACAAAGGCTGCACCAAACCAACTGGTCAACCCGCTGGCGTAGAGCGTGCCACCCATAAACGACAGCTCTGGCCCCAATGCCGCATTGAGCTGCAGGTGGTAAATCATCTCGACCATGGCTGCAGCACCCAGCAACGCCACCAAAGCAGCGCCCAGCAGCGCTAAATAACTCACCCACAAGCGACGTAAAAAACCATACATGGCCAAGCGCAAATTCATCATGATGAGTGAAGCCACGCCACCGGGCGCATACATCACCATGAACAAAAAGATCAAACCCAAGTAAAGCAGCCAGGCTTTGGTGAACTCGGACAACAAGACAAACGCCAGCACCATCAGAACTGCACCCAAAATGGGACCAAAAAAGAATGTAGCTCCCCCCAAAAAGGTGAACAACAAATAGGCGCCCGAGCGATACCCGCTCACCACTTCAGACGTCACAATCTCAAAATTAAGCGCCGCCAGCCCCCCCGAAATGCCTGCAAAAAAGGCCGCGATCACAAAGGCGATATAGCGCACCACCTGGGTGTTGTAGCCGACGAATTCGACCCGCTCAGGGTTGTCGCGCACGGCATTGAGCATGCGCCCCAGGGGAGTGCGGGTAAAGGCATACATCAGCCCTGTGCTGACAAAGGTATACAGCGCAATCAGGTAATACAACTGAATCTGTGGACCATAGGTGATGCCCCAAACGGCGCCCCCCACCACCCGATTGCCTGAAACGCCGCCCTCGCCGCCAAAAAACTCGGGGAACATCAGTGCCATAGCCCACACCAGTTCACCCACGCCCAAAGTAATCATGGCAAACGGTGTAGCGGCCTTTTTAGTGGTAACCCAACCCAAAACTAGCGCCACGGCCATGCCGGCAAAGCCACCGACCAGAGGGATAAGACTCACCGGCAGCGCCAGCCCACCCGTGACCAGATTGAGCGTGTGGATGGCCAAAAATGCCCCCATGCCCGAATACACGGCATGGCCGAAACTCAACATGCCACCTTGACCCAGCAGCATGTTGTAGCTCAGGCAGACAATGATGGCAACCCCCATCTGGCTGAGCAAAGTTTGGCTCAAACTGCTGGTAAATATCAGCGGCACCACGGCCAGAATCAGTGCGTAAAGGCTCCACAAAATGATGCGACCCACATTGATCGGTCGAAATTCATACACATCGGCACGTTTGGATGAAATGGTCATCTAGTTTCAGTCCTCGCGTGTGCCCAGCAGCCCTTTGGGGCGAAAAATCAGCATCAGCACCAGCAGCAAATAAGGCAGGATCGGCGCCACCTGGCTGATTTTCAGCTTAAGCACCGCATAGCCCGGTGTTTGTGCGGTGATCTGTAAGCCGACCATTTGCAAAGCCGACATCAGCGAGGCATCCACGGCCACGGCAAAGGTTTGCAGCACACCAATCAACAGCGAAGCCAAAAACGCCCCGCCCAGCGAGCCCATGCCACCTACCACCACCACGACAAAAATAATGCCGCCCACCGACACCGCCATGCTGGGCTCGGTGACAAAGGCATTGCCGCCAATCACCCCGGCCAAACCGGCCAGCGCGCAGCCACCGCCAAACACCAGCATGAAGACGCGCGGCACGTTGTGTCCCAAAGATTCAGCCATTTCGGGGTGTGTCAGTGCAGCCTGAATCACCAGCCCAATGCGCGTGCGCGTCAGCAGCAACCACAGCGCGGCCAGCATCGCCAAGGCCACCCCCATCATGAATGCCCGATACATCGGAAATTGCATGCCAAAGAGTGTGAAGAGCGGGCCGTCTAGCGCTTGCGGCACACGGTAATCAACCGAACTGCGACCCCACACCAATTGCACCAGCTCCAAAATGATGTAGCTCATGCCAAAAGTAATCAGCAACTCGGGCACATGGCCAAATTTGTGCACCCGCCGCAGGCCATAGCGCTCAAACAGGGCACCCAGCAGCCCCACACCCAGCGGCGCCAACAGCAGCGCTGGCCAAAAACCAAGCCATTGCGTGACGCTGAAGCCAAAGTAAGCCCCCAACATGTAAAACGACGCATGGGCAAAGTTGAGCACCCCCATCATGCTGAAAATCAGCGTCAGCCCCGAGCTGAGCATGAACAGCAGCAGCCCATAGCTGATGCCGTTGAGCAGCGAGATGGTGTAAAACTCCATGCAGGGTTAGTGTGAAATAACCCCGTTCGTGGTGAGCTTGTCGAACCACAGCCCCTTCGACAAGCTCAGGGTGAACGGTTTCACTATTTGAGACGACTGCAATTTCATGCCAGTTAGATCACCCCGGCCGTTTCATCTGGCAACTGGTGGGTGTGCTTGCCACATAGGGATCCATTTGTTTCACAGCAACAAAGGTGTAGCCAGTGTTTTCGACGCTGTAGGTGTTTTTCTTGTCAATTTTTTGCCATTTAGTGACAAACATGCTTTGTTGCAACTGGTGGTCAGACTTGCGCATTTGCACCTCGCCAGCAAAGCTCTTAACACTCAAGCCCTCCAGCGCTTCAGCCACCTTGACCGGATCAGTGGACTTGGCCTTGGCCATGGCGGCACTGACGATATTGATGCCGTTGTAGGTTGAATACGAATAGTAATCGTCGTTGAATTTTTTCTGAAAGTCGTTCGACAAGTTGCCAATTTCGCCAGTGTGATTCGAGTGTCCATAAGCGATCACATAAATCTCACCGTCTCCCCCGGCGGCAAGCGCCTTGGGCGTGCCCGTGACTTGGGCGTAATAGGTGTACATGGGCAATTTCAGACCTGCATCATTGAGCGCTTTGACAAACAGCGTCAGATCAGCACCCCAATTACCTGTGACGATGGTGTCAGCCCCTGACTGCTTGATCTTGGCCACATACGGGGAAAAGTCTTTCACCTGACCAATCGGGTGCAGGTCTTCACCAACGATCTTCACGTCAGCACGTTTGCGACCAATGGCTTCCTTGAAATATTTGGCTACCTGCTGACCGTGAGAATAGTTCTGATTGAGAAGATAGACATTTTTAACCTTGGGCTGGTCTTTCATGAAACTGGTGAGCGCTTCCATTTTCATAGAGGTGTCGGCATCCAGTCGAAAATGCCAGTAATCGCATTTGTCGTTGGTCATGGCCGGGTCAACCGCCGCATAGTTGAGGTAAATCACCTCTTTGCCGGGGTTGCGTGCATTGTGCTTGGAAACTGCATCGGCAATAGCCATGCCAGCACCCGAACCATTGCCCTGGGTCACATAGCGATAGCCCTGGTCGATAGCGGCTTTGAGCGAATTCAGGCTCTCTTGCGGCGAGCCTTTGTTGTCAAAACCGCTAACTTCAAACTTCACCCCAGCCGGGTTTTTGGCGCCACTGAGTTGCTCGGCTACAAACTGCCAACTTTTCAGCTGGTTTTGACCGACATTCGCAAACGGCCCTGACAGCGGATCGATAAAAGCAATTTTGACAACCTGACCATTTTGAGCGAATACGCCTGTAGCGCACGTCAATAAAGCGCAAGCAGCTATTGATTTGATAGAAAATTTCATAATGTCTCCTCTTTGTGGTGTCTCAAATAACTAAGCCACTCAAGGTTACCCGCAAAAACAAGCGCAGCTTCAAGGGGTTTCCCTAGTTCTCCTTGAAGGCTGCCCAGCTGGATCTGGGGATTGGCTCGATCCTCAGCGCAAATCAGGCAACTGGTAGTCTTTGAGCACGTCGCGCAGCTTGCTTTTTTGCATCTTGCCGGTGGCACCCAGCGGAATGTTGTCCAAGAACACCACGTCATCCGGAATCTGCCACTTGGCCGCCCGGCCTTGGTAAAAGGCCAACAGTTCTTCACGCGTGACCTCGGCACCGGGCTTTTTCACCACCGCCACGATCGGACGCTCGTCCCATTTGGGGTGTTTCATGCCAATGCAAGCCGCCATGGCAATGGCTGGGTGCGCCACCGCAAGGTTTTCAATATCGATCGAGCTGATCCACTCACCGCCCGACTTGATCACGTCTTTGCTGCGGTCAGTGATCTGCATATAGCCATCGGAGTCGATGGTGGCCACGTCACCCGTGGGAAACCAGCCATCTACCAGTGGCATCACGGCATGGGTGTCGCCGACGCCCTGAAAATACTCACGCACCACCCAGGGCCCTTTGACCAGCAGGTCGCCATAGGTTTTGCCATCCCAGGGCAACTCTTCGCCGTCACCGTTGACAATTTTCATGTCAACACCGTAAATGGCGCGGCCCTGCTTCAGGCGAATGCTCATCTTGTCGACTTCGCTCATGCTGAGGTGTTTATTTTTCAGCGTGCACAGCGTGCCCAGCGGACTCATCTCGGTCATGCCCCAGGCGTGCAGCACCTCGACACCGTATTTGTCATTAAAGGCGGTGATCATGGCCGGCGGGCAAGCCGAGCCACCAATCACCGTGCGTTTCAGGCTGGAAAAACGCAGCCCATTGGGCTCCATGTGCCCGAGCAGCATTTGCCACACCGTGGGCACGCCAGCTGCATAAGTCACTTGCTCCAACTCAATCAGCTCATAGACCGATTTGCCGTCCATACCCGGCCCCGGGAACACCAACTTGGCACCGGTGAGTGCCGCCGAATACGGAATGCCCCAGGCATTGACGTGAAACATCGGCACCACCGGCAAGATTGAGTCGCGCGCTGACAGGCACATCACATCAGGCAGTGCCGCAGCATAGGCGTGCAACACGGTTGAGCGATGGCTGTACAACGCGGCTTTGGGGTTGCCCGTGGTGCCACTGGTGTAGCACATCGAGGACGCGGTGTTTTCGTCCAGCTCAGGCCAGCTATAGCGGGTCGGCTGCACGGCCAGCAAAGCCTCATAACTCAACAGGTTCGGAATGCCACTGTCGGCTGGCAGCTTGTCGGCATCGCACAGCGCGACCCAGTGCTTTACGCTCGGGCATTTGCTGTGAATGGCTTTGACAATCGGCAAAAAAGTCATGTCGAAACACACCATCTGGTCTTGCGCGTGGCTCATCACCCAGGCAATTTGCTCGGGGTGCATACGCGGGTTGATGGTGTGCAACACCCGACCCGAACCACTCACGCCAAAGTACATTTCAAGGTGCCGGTAACCATTCCAGGCAATCGATGCCACCCGTTCGCCCTGTTGCACGCCAAAGCTGTCAAGCACACCGGCCAGCTGGCGCGAGCGCTGCGCCGCCTGGGTGTAGGTGTAGCGGTGAATGTCACCTTCGACCCGACGCGAAACAATCTCGCCTTCGCCATGGTGGCGCTCGGCAAATTCGATCAGCGACGAAATCGACAGTTGTTGGCTTTGCATCAGTCCTAGCATTTCTGGGCTCCTCTTGTGGGTGCCGCAGGACAGCATGGTCGCTGTCTGCAGCGTTTCAGCGGATCAACTCTTTCAGGCAGAGACCTCGGCAAATATCGCATTGAAGGTGGCACTGGGGCGCATGATGTCGTTGACTTTTTGCTTGTCTGCCAAAAAGTAGCCCCCAATGTCGGCTGGCTTGCCTTGCACGGCCTTGAACTCATCGGTGATCTTTTGCTCGTTTTCGGCCAAAGATTGCGCCAATGCCGCAAAGTGGCTTTGCAACTCTGGGTCTTGCGTCTGTGCTGCCAACTCCTGGGCCCAATACATCGACAAATAATACTGGCTGCCGCGGTTGTCAAGCTGGCCGGTCTTGGGTGAGGGGCCTTTGTTGTTGTCGAGCAGTTTGCCGGTGGCCGCATCCAGCGTTTTAGCCAAGATTTTGGCTTTTTCGTTGCCCGTCTTCAGACCCAAATCTTCCAGACTGACGGCCAGCGCCAAAAATTCACCCAGCGAATCCCAGCGCAGATGGTTTTCCTCCACCAGTTGTTGCACGTGTTTGGGAGCCGAGCCACCCGCACCGGTTTCGTACATGCCGCCACCGGCCATCAGCGGCACGATCGACAGCATCTTGGCGCTGGTGCCGAGCTCCATGATGGGAAACAGGTCGGTCAGGTAGTCGCGCAAGATATTGCCAGTCACCGAGATGGTGTCAAGCCCGCGAATCGCTCGCTCCATCGAATAGCGAATAGCACGCACCTGTGACATGATCTGGATGTCGAGACCGGTCGTGTCGTGGTCCAGCAGGTAAACCTTGACCTTTTTGATCAGCTCGTTTTCATGGGGACGATACGGGTCGAGCCAGAACACGGCGGGCATGCCGGAGTTGCGCGCGCGCGTAACAGCCAGCTTGACCCAATCGCGGATGGCTGCGTCTTTGGCCTGACACATGCGGAAAATATCGCCTTCTTCGACGTTTTGCGACAGCAGCACTTCGCCGGTAGCCAGATCGGTGATGTTGGCCACCCCGTCTTCAGAGATTTCAAAGGTCTTTTCGTGCGAGCCGTATTCTTCGGCCTGTTGCGCCATTAAACCGACGTTGGGCACCGTGCCCATGGTGCGAGGATCAAAGTTGCCATTCCATTTGCAAAAGTTGATCATCTCTTGGTAGATGCGGGCAAAAGTGCTCTCGGGCATCACGGCTTTGACGTCTTTCAGGCGGCCATCGGCGCCCCACATCTTGCCGCCATTGCGGATCATGGCCGGCATGGAGGCGTCCACAATGATGTCGTTGGGCGAGTGGAAATTGGTAATGCCTTTGGCCGAGTCCACCATGGCCAGTTCGGGCCGATGTTCATGGCAGGAGTGCAGGTCTTTGATGACTTCTTCGCGTTGCGATTGCGGCAGCGTGGCTAGCTTGTCGTACAGGTTGACCATGCCGTTGTTGACGTTAACCCCAAGCTCTTCAAACAGTTTGGCGTGTTTCTCGAAGGCGTCTTTATAAAAGATTTTGACGCAATGGCCAAACACTATGGGGTGCGACACCTTCATCATGGTCGCTTTGACGTGCAGCGAAAACATAACGCCAGTCTTGTGTGCGTCTTCAATCTCTTTTTCGTAAAAGGCCAGCAGAGCCTTTTTGCTCATGAACATGCTGTCAATGATTTCGCCGTCTTTGAGCGCCAGTTTGGGCTTGAGCACAAGGGTTTTGCCACTCTTGGTGATCAACTCCATCTTCACATCACGTGCTTTATCCATCGTCAGCGACTTTTCACCGTGGTAAAAATCGCCGTGGTGCATGTGTGACACGTGTGAACGCGACGCTTGGCTCCAATCAGCCATCGAGTGGGGGTGTTTGCGGGCGTAGTTTTTCACAGCCAGAGGGGCACGACGATCCGAGTTGCCTTCACGCAACACCGGGTTAACGGCACTGCCGATGCAGCGGGAATAGCGCTGGCGCACGGCCTTGTCAGCATCCGTCTTGGGGTCCTCAGGGTAGTCAGGAATGGCATAGCCTTTAGACTGGAGTTCTTTGATACAGGCCATCAATTGGCCAACCGAGGCGCTGATGTTGGGAAGCTTGATGATGTTGGTTTCAGGCAGCAGGGTGAGGCGCCCCAGCTCGGCCAGGTTGTCTGGCACTTTTTGGACGTCAGTCAGGTATTCGGGAAACTCGCCCAACACGCGTGCAGCAACTGAAATGTCGCACTCAGACACATTCACGCCAGCCGGAGCGGCGAATTTGCGAATCACTGGCAGAAACGCACACGTTGCCAGGAACGGTGCTTCGTCGGTCAGGGTATAAATAATTTTGGATGGTTCGGTAGCCATGGCAGTCCTCTTTCTAATGGGGTTGGTCGTCAGCAGGCTGACTGTATTCGATAGATGCATATCGAATCTGACATTGCTGAACGAAAAGTTTGACTGAAATCAAAAAAATTGTTGAAGTGCATTGAAAAATACACAATGGAGCTCGGTGCCACAATCGAAGTGCATTGGTTGTTGATTGGTCTTGATGAGATTTCGAGTTTCGCAAATAGCCAAGCGCTAAGCTATTGTTGTTAAATAAATGATTTCAAAATTATGGTGCCAGAAGACATCCTGAAACACACGCCGATGATGGCCCAGTATCTTGGCCTCAAAGCAGACTACCCAGATACCCTGCTGTTTTACCGCATGGGCGATTTCTATGAGATGTTTTACGCCGATGCCGAAAAAGCCGCACGCCTGCTCAACATCACGCTGACACAACGCGGGCAGTCGGCCGGACATCCGGTGCTGATGGCCGGGGTTCCCTTTCATTCGGTTGACACCTACCTGGCACGCCTCATCAAACTCGGTGAATCGGTTGCCATTTGCGAGCAAGTGGGTGATGTTGCTACCGCCAAGGGGCCGGTCGAGCGCAAGGTGATGCGCGTTGTCACCCCCGGCACACTGACTGACCTGGAACTGTTGAGCGACAAAACCGAATCCATCTTGCTGGCCGTGCACCAGGGCGCACGCAACACCTGCGGACTTGCCTGGTTGTGTGTGACCCAGGGCGAAGTGCATCTGGCAGAAGTTGCCAGCGATGAGCTGCCCAACCGGATCGCCCGCATTAACCCCGGCGAATTGATCTTCAGCGCCGGCAGCACACCCGCATTTGAGGCACGACTGCGCAGCGCGTGTGCGACTGGGACGGTATCGATCTCGGTACGCCCGGACTGGCAATTTGACGCTGGGCTAGGCCAGCGCAAGCTGCTCGAACAGCTGCAGGCAGCCAGTCTGCAGCCTTGGCAAGCACAAGAGTTGACTCAAGCTCACGCGGCGACCAGTGCACTGTTGGCGTACGCCGAGCACACTCAGGGTCGTGCCCTGAGTCACATTCACAGCATACGGGTGCAGCGTGCGGATGAACTGATTGACCTTCCGCCAAGCACCCGGCGCAACCTCGAACTCACACAAACCCTGCGCGGCGAAGACACACCCACACTGTTTTCGCTGCTCGACAGCTGCATGACCGGCATGGGCAGCCGTTTGCTGAAAAACTGGCTGCTCGCGCCTCTTCGCGAGCGCAGCCAAGCCCAGCAACGCCTGGGTGCCATTGCGGCCTTGCGCAACGGCCAAAGCCAGACACCCGGTTCCGGTCCTTGGGCCAAACTGCGCGATCACATCAAGGGCAGCACCGATGTGGAACGCATCACCGCGCGTATTGCACTGCGCCAAGTGCGCCCGCGCGAGCTGATTGGGCTGCAGGCTACGCTACATAAAATAGAGCAGCTTGTGCCCGCTATACCTGCGCTAGAGCCATTTTTGATTCAAATTTCAGAACAGCTCAAGCCCCCCCAGGGGTGTGCCGCTTTGCTGCGCGCTGCGATTGCCCCCGAACCCGCTGCACTGGTGCGCGACGGTGGCGTGATTGCCAGTGGTTTTGATGCTGACCTGGACGAATTGCGCGCTATCCAGACCAACTGCGACAGCTTTTTGCTCGACCTCGAAGGGCGCGAGAAAGCGCGCACCGGCATTGCCAATTTGCGCGTGCAATACAACCGGGTGCATGGTTTTTTTATCGAAGTCTCGCAAGGCCAGCTGGACAAAGTGCCCGACGACTACCGGCGCCGCCAAACCCTGAAAAATGCCGAGCGCTTTATTACACCCGAGCTCAAAGCCTTTGAAGACAAGGCACTCAGCGCTCAAGAGCGTGCTCTGGCGCGCGAAAAATGGCTTTATGAGCAACTAATCGACCAACTCCAGCCGTTTGTCCCTGCACTCACCCACCTGGCACGCGCACTCGCCACACTGGATGCCTTGTGCGCCCTGAGCGAGCGCAGCCTGACACTGGACTGGTGCGCACCGCACTTTGCCAAAGAGCCTTGCCTGGAGATTCAAGCAGGACGCCACCCCGTCGTACAGGCGCGCCTGGCCGAGACCAGTTCGGGCGCCTTTATTGCCAACGACACCCGTCTGGGGCCCAAACAGCGCATGCAGATCATCACCGGCCCCAACATGGGTGGCAAGTCCACCTACATGCGACAGGTGGCGGTGATTGTGCTGTTAGCCAGTATCGGCAGCTATGTGCCAGCCACCAGTTGCCGGCTCGGGCCGATTGATGCCATTCACACCCGCATTGGTGCATCCGACGACCTGGCCAACGCACAATCAACCTTTATGCTCGAGATGACCGAAGCGGCACAAATTCTCAACAGTGCCACACCCCATTCGCTGGTGCTGATGGATGAAATTGGCCGCGGCACCAGCACCTTTGACGGCTTGGCACTGGCCAGTGCCATCGCCACCCAACTGCACGACAAAACCCAGGCCTACACCCTGTTTGCCACGCATTATTTTGAGCTGACCGAGTTTCCGGCCACGCACCACAGCGCCATCAATGTGCATGTGAGTGCCGCCGAGTCTGGGCGCGACATCGTTTTTTTGCACGAAATCCAGCCCGGCCCGGCCAGCAAAAGCTACGGCATTCAAGTAGCCAAACTCGCCGGCATGCCCAGCACCGTGCTCAACCATGCCCGCCACACCCTGCAAGCACTCGAAACACAGGCCTCGCAACAGCAGGTACAGGTTGATTTGTTTGCAGCACCGGTTACTACTGAAATCGTAGCTGCTCACGCCCTGGAGACGGCGCTAGAGGGCATAAACCCCGATGATTTAAGCCCGCGTGAAGCACTCGAGGCCTTGTACCGGCTGAAAAAAATCAGCATCGCGGGCTGAATCTAACTAATGGGGTCGTGCACCTTATATCCCAGCAGGCGTCGATGCGGCTTCTCGAATCCAGCAGCTCGAACCACTAATACAACAAGATTTTCCACAGTCTGACTGGCTTGCGCAACACATCAGTAAAAACCAACCCCATTCAGTGCGCTCTTACACCATAGAATCTGCTTTCCATAATTTATAACCCGCTGGGCACGCCCCGGCTTTTTGAAGGATGTTCCCATGAAGAAGATTTTGCTTGCTGCGGCATTCAGTTCGCTGGTCGTAGCCTGCGGCAAGAAAGAAGAAGCCCCGGCTCCCGCGCCTGCACCAGCACCGGCGCCAGTTGCTGCAGCTCCGGCTGACCTGAAGGTTGCGATTGATGCAACTTACGAGCCTTTTACCTTTAAAACAGCTGACGGCAAACCCACCGGCTTTGATGTGGATATCGCCAATGCGCTGTGCGAAGAAGTCAAGCGCAAATGTGTTTTCGTCGAACAAGCCTGGGACGGCATGATTCCCGGCCTGCTGGCCAAAAAATACGACGTGATCATCAGCTCCATGTCAATCACCGAAGAACGCCTGGCGCAAGTCGATTTTTCGGACAAGTACTACAACACACCGAGCCGCGTGGTGCTGAAGAAAACCGTCAAGTACACCGACCCAGCCTCTATCAAAGGCAAAAAAATCGGCGTACTGAAAGCCAGCACCCAAGAAAAATACGCCTTGGGCGAACTCAAAACAGCTGGCGTGAACGTGGTGTCTTACGACGCGCAAGACCAGGTGTATCTGGACATCAAATCGGGTCGCTTAGACGGCACTGTGGCTGACGTGCTCGAAGTGGGTGGTGGTTTCCTGGGCAAACCGGGTGGTGAAGCCTATGAAACCAAGGGTGAAGACCTGTATATTCCCAAGTACTTTGGCACCGGTGCGGGCGTAGCCTTGGCCAAAGGCCAGGACGCGCTGAAAGGCCAGATCAGTGCGGCCATCAAGGCCATCCGTGCCAATGGCAAGTACAAAGCCATCAACGACAAATACTTCAAGTTTGACGTTTACGGCAGCTAAGCAGGTTTGAGCCAGCGCCCTCCCCATGCAGTCTTATTTTTGGGTGATTTTGCAGGGTTCCCTGCTGACCGTGGGGGTGTCGCTGCTGGCGCTGGGGGTGTCGGTGCTGTTTGGTCTTGTCGGTGCCGCGGCCAAGCTCTCGGGTCGCCCGGTGTTGGTGGTGCTGGCCACCATTTACAGCACCATCATCCGCGGAATCCCTGACCTGGTGCTGATGCTGCTGGTGTTTTACGGCGGCACCATTGGTCTGAATACCCTGCTGGAAAAATTGGGCTCCAAGGCCACAGTGGACATTGACCCGTTCACAGCCGGGGTGCTAACCATCGGCTTTATTTACGGTGCCTACATGACGGAGACCTTTCGCGGTGCCATTTTGAGCATCCCCAAAGGTCAGATGGAAGCTGCCTGGGCTTTTGGCATGAGCCGCCCACAAACTTTTTTACGCATCACGCTGCCGCAAATGGTGCGCTATGCCTTGCCTGGTTTTACCAACAACTGGCTGGTGCTGATCAAGGCCACCGCGCTTGTCAGCTTGATTGGCCTGCAAGAAATGACCTATTTGGCCAAACAAGCCAGTGCCGCCACGCGCTCGCCGTTTATCTTCTTTGTGTTCACCGGGGCATTGTTTTTGGTCTATACCTGGATCACCCTGGTGGTTCTGAAAAAAGTCAACGCCCGCTATAGTTTGGGCACCACCCGGGTGCAGCTCTGATGAATTGGTCGGTCATTTTTACCCCGGACAACCTGGCGCTGTATGGCAACGGCGTGTTGACCACGCTATGGTTGCTGTTTTCGTCGTTGGCCGTCGGGGCCGTGTTGGCACTGATTTTTGCGCTGCTGCTGACCGGCCCTTGGGCTGCGCTGCGCTATTTGGTCGGTGCTTACACCTTTGTCATTCGCGGCACGCCACTTTTGATCCAGGTGTATCTTATTTATTACGGACTGGGTCAACTGGAGTGGATCCAGGAGCGCTGGGACGCGGTCTGGCCCTGGACTTACTTTAAAGAGCCGTTTTTTTGCGCCCTGCTGGCCTTTAGCCTGAACACCGCGGGCTACACCGCCGAAATGCTCGCCGGTGCCATTCGCGAAACCAGTGCCGGTGAAATTGAAGCCGCCCACGCCTACGGCATGAGCCGTGTGCAAACCATGCTGCGCGTGGTGCTGCCCAGCGCCATGCGCCGCACCCTGCCGGCCTACAGCAACGAAGTGGTGATGATGCTGCATGCCACCAGCCTGGCCAGCGCCGTGCCGAATATGCTTGATGTGACCTCGGCGGCCAGCCGCATTTATGCCACTTATTACCTGCCCTTTGAAGCCTATCTTGCAGCAGCAGCTATTTATTTAGTAGCATCTTTTTGCCTGATCGGGTTTTTCCGCTTTAGCGAAGGGCGGCTGCTGGCCTACCTGGCACCGCAAAAAAGTTGATGCGACTTATGCAGCGTCATGACCATCCCCTGTTATCACCCAGTCTGGGCAGCCACAAAAACGTCACCAGTTTTCACTTTGGCACACCTGGCAGCGGAGCCAAAATCTATATTCAGGCCAGCCTGCATGCTGAAGAATTACCCGGCATGCTGGTCGCACACCATTTGCGCGCGGCGCTCGAAACAGCCGAGGCAGAAAACTTGATTCAAGGCGAGATTGTGTTGGTACCTGTCGCCAACCCAATTGGTCTGGCTCAACGCCTTGACCACAAACCGATGGGGCGTTTTGAGCTTGACAGCTCAGAAAACTTCAACCGCCACTATCCCGATTTGGCCAGTGCGGTGCTGCCTGCGCTGCTGCAGGTCTTAACCAATGACGGGCCCAGCAACGTGCGGTTGGTGCGCGCTGCCATGGGCGAGTATTTGACCCAGTGGAAGCCAGACACTGAACTGCAAAGCCTGCGCCGCATCTTATTGCTACTCGCCCATGATGCTGACTTCATGCTCGACCTGCATTGCGATTGCGAAGGTGTGCTGCACTTCTACACCGAAGAACCCTGCTGGGAGCAGATCAAGGAACTTTCCTGTTTTCTGGAAAGTCAAGCCACCTTGCTGGCGAAAAATTCGGGAAACCGCCCGATTGACGAATGTGTCTCAAGCGCCTGGTGGCAATTGGCTGAACACCTCCAGGCCGCCGGCGTCCATGTACCGCTGCCTCAAGGCTGTTGCAGCACCACGATTGAGTTGCGGGGTGAACTGGATGTAAGCCACGCTTGGGCAGCGCTGGACGCACACGCCATTTTGAGCTGGCTGCAATGGATTGGCGTTTTAAAGTGTCAGTCACGCCCCTCTGTGCCCGCAGCACGCTGTCAAGCCACCCCTTTGGCGGGCTCGGAAACCCTGCGCGCCCCGAGTCCAGGAATCGTGGTTTTTGCTGCAGTACCTGGCCAAACCCTGCAAATAGGGGATTTGGTGGCTGAAATCATTGACCCCATCAACAACACCGCTCAGCGCGTGCTGGCCGGTATTGGTGGCGTTTTTTATGCCCGCATTCGCGACCGCTACATCACAACTGGTGGCGAGCTCGGCAAAATTGCTGGTGCACATGCGTTTCGTTCCGGCCCCCTACTAGGTGCATGACACCTCACTCCTTGAGCCCATTGCCATGACCACCAACATGACCCCCCTGAAACTCCAGGTTGAAAACATCCACAAGCGTTTTGGCTCCAACGAAGTGCTTAAAGGTGTCTCGCTAACAGCCCATGCTGGCGATGTGATCAGCATTATTGGCAGCTCAGGGTCAGGCAAAAGCACTTTTTTACGCTGCATCAATCTGCTGGAAAAACCGCACCAGGGACGCATCAACGTAGCGGGTGAAGAGTTGCATCTGAACCCTGGCAAAAACGGTGAACTGAATGCCGTCAACCCCAAGCAATTAGCGTTGTTGCGTACCAAATTGGCCATGGTGTTTCAGCATTTCAACTTGTGGGCGCACATGACGGTGCTGCAAAACATCATTGAAGCACCCGTGCACGTGATGAAAGTGCCACGCGACCAAGCGATAGAAATCGCCCGCAAATACCTCGCCAAAGTGGGGCTGGAGGGCAAAGAGGACAGCTATCCGGCGCATTTGAGCGGTGGCCAGCAGCAGCGCGTTGCCATTGCCCGTGCCCTGGCCATGGAACCTGAAGTGATGCTGTTTGACGAACCCACCAGCGCGCTCGACCCCGAGCTGGTGTCTGAGGTGCTCAAGGTGATGAAAAACCTGGCCTTGGAAGGGCGCACCATGGTGGTGGTAACGCACGAAATGGGCTTCGCCCGCGAAGTGTCAAACCATCTAATTTTCTTGCACAAGGGTCTGATCGAAGAGCAAGGCGACCCGGCACAGGTCCTGACGAGTCCGAAAAGCGTGCGTCTGGCTCAGTTTTTATCCGGTAGCCTGAAGTGAGCTGGCTGCACGGAGCCATCGCCAAAATTGAAGCCGACTACCAGCGCAGTGCCGACACTCACCTGATTGCCCTGCCCTTGCCCGGCTTTGCCAAACACAGCATCGATCTGTACCTGAAAGACGAGTCAACCCACCCCACCGGCAGCCTGAAGCATCGGCTAGCGCGCTCTTTGTTTCTTTATGCGCTGTGCAATGGTTGGCTGCACGAGGGCTCGACCGTGGTGGAATCCAGCAGTGGTTCGACTGCCGTCAGCGAAGCTTATTTTGCAAGGCTTATCGGCTTGCCGTTCATTGCCGTGATGCCGCGCGAAACCTCAGAAGAAAAAATTGCACAAATCACCTTTTATGGAGGTCGCTGCCATTTGGTGGACAGCAGCGCTGCCGTTTACGATGAAGCACGTGCGCTGGCAAGAGAAACAAATGGTCACTACATGGACCAGTTCACTTATGCCGAACGCGCCACCGACTGGCGTGGCAACAACAACATCGCACAAAGCCTGTTTACCCAAATGGCGCGTGAGCGCTTTCCAATTCCGCGCTGGGTTGTCACCGGTGCCGGTACCGGTGGTACCAGCGCGACCCTGGGCCGATTTGTGCGTTATCAACGTCATGCAACCCAAGTGTGTGTGCCTGACCCAGAAGGCTCGGTGTTTTATGAGTACCACCGCAGCGGTGAATCAGGCCTGACAGGGCCGGGCTCGCACATCGAGGGCATTGGCCGCCCCAGAGTGGAAGCTAGCTTTATTCGCACCCTGATCGATCGCATGCTGGTGGTGTCAGACGTCGACTCGATTGCGGCCATGCGCTTGCTCAGCGAACTACTGGGGCGCAAGGTTGGCCCCTCTACAGGCACCAATTTTGTCGGCATGCTGCAGTTGGCCACAGAAATGCGCCAACGTGGCGAACAGGGTTCTATTGTCTCGCTGCTGTGCGACAGTGGTGAGCGCTATCTGACACGTTACTTTGACCCCAACTGGGTTCAGCAGCACATCGGGGACTGTGGGTTAGCGCAAAAAGTGCTGCTGACAAGTCTCGAAGAATCAGTTCAGTGAGCGTTTTCTAAATCGCGGATGTTGCATAACAACTGTGCCGACATATCCGTGCCCTGCTGAAAGAACTAGCGCCGCCGGGTCAAGGTGTTCCGCTTGTCCCCCGTCGGGTAAGGCGTGTCCTAAAACTGTCAATCGTCCAAACTCACCAATGAAAAAGGCCTTTAAGAATCACTCCTTAAAGGCCTTTGTACTATGTAATGGTCGGGGCGAAAGGATTCGAACCTTCGACCCTCTGGTCCCAAACCAGATGCGCTACCAGGCTGCGCTACGCCCCGACAGCGCGCATTGTAACGGCTCAACGGTCTGGGTTCGCCGGCGGCATTCACCTTTGTCACAATCATCTGGAAATTTGCACTGACTTTGATTCAAAAATGACTCAATCCACATCCAACTCATCGATTGAATGGCTGGCGCAGGGGCAAGAGTTCCCACCTGTGCACCAAGCATGGGGCGTGACATCAGACGCGCCAGGTCTCTTGTGCGCTGGATCTGATTTATCAGTGCCAACACTGCTCAAGGCATACCGTCAAGGGATTTTCCCTTGGTTTAGTCAAGGTCAGCCAATATTGTGGTGGAGCCCAAGCCCCCGTATGGTGTTGCATGTTGATGAATTTATCTTGCATCGATCACTAAAAAAAACCTTGCAACGATTTGCCAACAGCGCCAGTTGTGAGATTCGGATGGATCATGCGTTCAACAACGTGATCGATTTATGCTCACAAACTCCAAGAACTGGTCAAAATGGCACCTGGATCTTGCCCGACATGGTCAACGCCTACCAGTGCTTGCACAGCGCTGGTTTTGCCCATAGCGTTGAAACCTGGATAGACGGTGAATTGGTGGGCGGACTCTATTGTGTTGCCATTGGCTCAGCTATCTTTGGTGAATCCATGTTTCAGCGCCAGAACAATGCATCAAAAATTGCTCTTTGCGCACTGGTTTGCTGGTGCCGTCATCAGCAAATCCAACAAATCGATTGTCAACAAAACACGCGCCACTTAAGCTCACTGGGCGCGCGTGAAATTCCTCGAGAAATTTTTATCGAAAAACTCGAGGGTTTTACCCATCAAGACGAGAAGTGCTGGATTTTTTCTAACAATTGGTGGCACGAATGGATGCTTGACCGAGCCAAAACCTGACACTCGTCAGTTTGACGAAGCCTTACGCTCTTGTCCGGCTGTCTCGATCACACAGGGTTTGACAGTGATTTCACCAACTAAAATGCACCAGCAGATAAGGATCCAGCATGAAGAAAAATGAGTC
>CAIYYA010000328.1 GCA_903930255.1 uncultured beta proteobacterium | reverse complement strand
GCATCCTGCAGCATGTCGCGCTCAAGGGTGCCTAAACTGCTCAGTAGCACCAGGTTACTGATAGGCTGACCGAGAGACTGCTGACGCAGGTTGTTGCGTAGTTTGAGTGTCATCAGCAGGTGCATGGTTTCGATCAGATCGCGCGACAGTGCTGCGGGAAGATGTTGTGCTTGCGTGAGTGCTTGCAAACGCTCAATGGTGCTCAGGGCATCCAGGCGAAACTCTAGCGCCAAGGCTCTGACACCATGCACGATTTGGAAGGTGCCAATTTTTTTCAGATCGAAGGTTTCTGGCTCGCGACTTTGCAGGTGCGTCAAGCGGCTCCACCAGCCGTGTGCAGGTTCGCTAAATTGGTCAATGGCGCTGGCCATGCGGGAAATGAAGTTTTCGCTGCCTCGGGTCAGCTCTAGTGTATAGCTGCGTGCATTGGCCAGCAGCGTGGCATCGCCAGCCACTGCTCGGGCATCCATAAAGATCGCCAGGTTCATTTTGCCTTCTGGATCAGTGCCATATAGCCACTGGCCGACTGTGCTGCGAAAGGCTGCGCTGTGCTGGCACCACAGCGGGTTGGTCACCATGATGTTGCCAGGGCAAGGCGGGTAGCCAAAGGTGAGCAGAGCGGCGCTGAATTGTTGGGTGATCTGCGTGAGTTCGGGGCATTCAAAGCCATCACGCAGCAGCAGGGCATTGTCCTGATCGGTTTTTAAGATTTGTTCGCTGCGCCCTTCGCTGCCCATCACCAGCAAGCAGCTGTTGTGTTGCAAATCGGCTGGTGCCAGCAGTGCCCAAAGTTTCGCAAATATCTGCGCATTGAGTTCACTGACCAGCTGCGAGATGATTTCGATGCGCATACCGCCACGTTGCAGCAGCTTGATCGAGTCGTCCACCTGGTGTGCAGCAGATTGCAGTTGTTCAATGCTGCTGGCTTGCTCGACTTGCAGTGTGATGAGGTGTGAATGGTTTGAGACAAAACTCATCAGGTCCAGCTGGCTCAGTATGCCCAAAATAGTTTCGCCGTCTTGCACCAGCACGCGGTGCACCCGGTGGCGCAGCATGATCAACAGCGCATCAAACAGTTCGGCCTCCGGGTGCACTGAAATCAGGTTGAAGCGGGCCACTTCGCGCACCGGCAATTGCGCTGCAGGTGTGGCGCGCAGCAAAGCGTCACGCAGATCGGTGGTGGTGAACATACCGATACGCGCTATGCCGTTGAATTCATCGCGCACCAGCGTGTGAGTGATTTTGTTGGTGGACAGCAGTTGGCACACCGAAACCAGGTCAAGTTGCCCGTCCACGTAAAAAGGCTTTTGCAAATAGGCATCTTTGACGCGCACGAGCATCAGCGACAACAGCTCACGCTGGTGGTTAACGTCCTGGTTGTCAGACAAATCGGCTGCGATATCGGCAAATACACGGGCACTAAAGCGTGCATTCTCGGCCAGCAAGGCCAGCAGTGTGGCCTTGGGAACCTGCCAAGCCAGCACCGGGTCGAGTGCTGTGACTTGAACGTGGCAGTGATCGGTCAGCAGGGCACGCCAGCTCACAGCTTCGCCTGCTTCAAGCACATGCACATGGCCATCTTCTTCGAGCTGGACGTGGCCCGATTGCATCACCCACAGGGCGTGCGGCGCTGAATTAGGTTGCAGCAAAGCTTCGCCCATGTGCAGTGTGCGCGGCGTTGCCGCTTCACGCAAGCGCACGCGTTGGGTGGCCGTTAATTCGGTAAAAGGAGAAAAATCAAAAGAAAAATTGTCCGACAGCATGCCAAATTCCCATAAAAAAAGGACTGCCAGCTTGCGTTGACAGTCCTGCGATGTGTCCCCGGGTGCGCTGCACGTCCGGGGAATTGTGCCTGCTTAGTGGCTGGCAGTCGTCACTGCACCAATGCCTGTTTCCGAGCGGACTTCTTGTGCTGGGTAAGCAGCACGGTCAATCACAGCACGGTCGCTCTTGTCGAGCAAGGACACCAGCCAGATGGTAATGAACGCAGCCGGGATCGAGAAGATCGCAGCAGAGTCATACGGGAACCATTGAGAATCTGGCGGATTTTTCATCACAGCCACCCAGACGCTCTTGGAACCAATCGTCAGCACCACAGCCATGATCAGGCCGACAAAGCCACCAGCAACCGCGCCTTTGGTGGTGCAGTCTTTCCACAGCACCGACATGAACAGCACCGGGAAATTAGCCGAAGCAGCAATCACAAAAGCCAACATCACCATGTATGCGACGTTTTCTTTTTCGAACGCAATGCCCAACACCACAGCAATAACGCCCAGGCAGATGGTGGTGATCTTGGAGACGCGCAGCTCATCAGCCTGGTCAACACGGCCATGACGCCACACCGAAGCGTACAAGTCATGCGACACAGCTGATGCGCCAGACAGCGTCAAGCCCGCCACCACAGCCAAGATAGTTGCAAAAGCCACGGCAGAGATAAAGCCCATGAACCAGTCGCCACCCACAGCCTTGGACAAGTGCACCGCAGCCATGTTGCCGCCCCCGTTCAGACCCTTGGTGATGTCGCCACCGACAAAGTAGTCTGCAGGGTTGGGGATCAGGTTGGTGATAGCGCCAAAGCCGATGATGAAGGTCAAGATGTAGAAGTAGCCAATCCAGGTGGTTGCCCAACCCACAGATTTACGTGCTTCCTTGGCACTTGGCACCGTGAAGAAACGCATCAGGATGTGTGGCAAACCAGCGGTCCCGAACATCAACGCCATACCGACCGAGATAGCCGAGATGGGGTCTTTGATCAGCGCGCCAGGCGCCATGATGGCTTCTTTCTTGGAGTGCACTTCAATCGCCTTGACAAACATGGCTTCAGGAGAGAAACCAAACTGCATCAACACCGAGAAAGCCATGAACGAAGCACCAGACAACAGCATCACGGCCTTGATAATCTGCACCCAGGTGGTGGCTGTCATGCCGCCAAACAGCACATACATCATCATGATGGTTCCCACCAGCACTTCAGCGTAGAGGTATTCCATGCCAAACAGCAGCTTGATCAGCTGACCGGCACCGACCATCTGGGCAATCATGTAAAACGCCACCACCACCAGCGAGCCGCTGGCCGCAAAAATGCGGATAGGGGTTTGCGCAAAACGGTAGCCAGCCACGTCGGCAAAGGTAAATTTACCCAGGTTACGCAGACGCTCAGCCATCAAGAAAGTGATGATGGGCCAACCGACCAGCCAGCCGATCGAGAAGATCAAACCGTCAAAACCATTGGCAAACACCAGACCCGAAATACCCAGGAAAGATGCCGCCGACATGTAGTCGCCCGCAATTGCCAGGCCGTTCTGGAAACCAGTAATGCCGCCACCGGCGGTGTAGAAGTCAGCTGCGCTTTTGGTCTTGCCAGCAGCCCACTTGGTGATGAACATCGTAAAGATCACGAAGGCACCAAACATGCCAATGGCCACCCAGTTGGTGGCTTGCTTCTGGGCTTGACCCAAATCAGCGCCAGCAGCCAACGCAGCACCACTGGCAGCCAGCAGCGCAATCAGCGCCAAGGCGCTCTTGTTTTTAAATAGGTGGGTCATTTCAGGGCTGCCTTTGTAATTTCTGCAGTCAGATCGTCAAATTCGCTGTT
>CAIYYA010000327.1 GCA_903930255.1 uncultured beta proteobacterium | reverse complement strand
CGTCGCCCTGCGCGCGCAGCAACAGTTCCATCGCCTACAGCTTTTCCCTGGATGAATCGGTTGCGCTGCTTGCTGACCCATCCGACAGAGAGTCCGGTCACCTCAGCGGTCTGCTCCAAACTCATTGCAAATCGCAGCGGCTGAATCACCGCCTGCGCTTGACGCAATTGCTCGACAGTTACTGCGTTGGCGATGACTTGCATCGCACTATCGACAACTTCTTCCCCTCGTGCAATTCTGGCCATGTCGAAATCCTTGGTTGTTTGGATTTCACAATTATGGCTCTATTGATGTGGAAATTGAATTAGCAGTCGCGACACCGCTCGCGCCAGCGGTGCATCAGCCAGAGCGGATGCAGCCTTGGCCGAGGCTGCGGCTTGTTCGGTCTGCCCTAAAACAAGTTGCTGCACCGCAAGACCTGCCAACACTTGCGCCTGCCGCTCGGCTCGTCTTACGATCGAAAAATCGGTGCCGCAACGGCTACAGACCTCGGCAACGCCGATGCGCGCGCGACAGGCCGGGCAACGTTGCGCTGGCTCTGTGACTTCCATCAGTTTTCAATGTAATAAAGCACATCGGCCAGTTCTGCCACTGCCTGCTGTAGCGCTGCAGGGTCGCTCTCAGGCGCATCAGTCATGGCATCGCGCACGGCTTCAATGGTGTCGATCAGGTCTTCGCGGTCATCAGCACCCGCGGTCTTGAGCAGGCGCTCTGCCTTTTCGATCAAAGCCAGCGCTTCCACTTGGTTGCGCCGTTGCGCCAGCGGCAAAGCGGCCGTTGCTTCATCCGTCTCAGCGGTGTCGGCCTCATCGAACTCAGCGTCGTCGCCAAAGCCGTCGGCAAACATCGAGCTGATGCGCTTGCGCGTCTCATCAAGTTTGCCGTCAGAAAAGCGCGAGATGGCGTTGTCGATAGTGATGGTGAATTCAAGCCCGCTTTTCTTCTCGCTGGCTCGCACATGCAGTATGCCGTTGATGTCAATCGAGAAGTCGATCACGATGGGGTTGCCCGCAGGCACATGGCGCAAGCCCTCGACCACAAAGCGACCGATTTCGATGTTGTCAAGCGCGTCTGGCGCTTCACCCTGGAACACCGTGACTTCGACCGCCTGCTGGTTGTCGTGCATGGTGTAGAAGACCTCGCTGTGCGACGCCGGTATCGGCGTGTTGCGGCGAATCAGGGGCACAAAACAATAGGGGTACTCACGCCCGCCAAAATCTCCAAAGGTGCTGGTGCCAAAGGTGTAGGGTGTGACATCGATCAGCACAGTGGGCGTTGTGCCGCCGGCAATGATTTCGCCCTGAATCGCCGCGCCCATGGCCACGCATAGGTCAGGGTCAATTTCACTGTGCGGCTGGATCCCAGTGAGTGCTTCCAGCAGGCGCGCCACCATCGGTGTGCGCGTGGCACCACCCACCAGCAACACCTCGTCAATGGCGCCTACCGTCAGCTTGGCACCCGACAGCGCCACTTGCACTGCATCCATAGTTTCATGGATATAGGGCTCGATCAGGGCCTCGTATTCGTGACGCGAAATCTCCAACGATAGATGCACCGGTACGCCGTCTTTTTCAAACAAAAATTCTTCGGCCAGCGTGGCATAGGGGTGGCTTGAGAGAGTGATCTTGGCGACCTCGGCAGCGCGTTGCAGGCGTGCCATGGCAATTGGCGAACCCGCTAAGGTGGCAGCATCAATAGCATGCGCGGTTTCCAGGTGTTTCTGCACAAAGTCAACGATGCAGCGGTCAAAATCATCGCCGCCCAGGTGGTTGTTGCCGTGGCTGGCCAGCACTTCTACCACCTCGCCCTCCATGTTGACCACCGACACGTCGAAGGTGCCACCGCCCAAGTCGTAAACAAGTGCCATGCGCGCCTGCAGGTCTGCCGCTGCGCCAGACTTCACGCTGCGATGCGCACCATAGGCCAGGGCAGCGGCGGTGGGCTCATTCAGGATGCGCACCACCTCCAGCCCGGCGATCTGCCCCGCCTCTCGCGTGGCCTGGCGTTGCGCATCAGAGAAGTAAGCCGGCACGGTAATCACCGCTTTACTGACAGCTGCACCCAGATGGTTTTCGGCAATTTTTTTCAGACGCAGCAAGATCATTGCTGAAATTTCGGGTGGGCTGTATTGCGTGTCGCCTAGCTTCAGGTAAGTGGCTTCGCCCATGCGCCGCTTCACCGAACGGATCGTGCGCTCGGGGTGCAACACATATTGGTTGCGCGCTGCGGCACCGACCAGCAGCACGTTGTCGTCGCCCAAGCCAACCACCGAAGGTAGGATTTTCACGTCCGCTTCGATGTTGATGATCTCAATGTGCCCATTTCTGACCAGCGCAATTTCCGAGTTGGTAGTGCCAAGGTCAATACCCACAATGATGTCACTCATGATTCAATTTCCTGTTTGTTAACAATAACTTCGGCCAAACGCAACAACTCGTTGTCGCGCAGATAGCCGCGACGCACCTCGCTGAGCACCTCGCCCGGGGCATGATCGGACTGCCATTTAAGCCCCACGGCGCGCATGGTGTGGGGGTCGAGTCGACCCCCGACTACGTCCAGCGCGCGCACACGCCGTTCTGCCAGAAGGTCGTCAACGCGCTGCAGCGTCAGTGCAATGCCAGCCCCCAAACCCTGTGCGAGTTGGGTTTCTTTGCTGGCAAAACGGGCAAAAAAACCCGGTTCGTAGGCTTCAGACACGCGCACGGCCCCAGCAATGCGGTCGCGCACATCGAGCATATCGAGCAGCAGCCTTGTCTCGGCCTGGCGCAGCGTGGCACCTTGCGCCTCACGGGCGCGTTCCAGATCGTGACCGAGGCGCCGGTTTTGCTCACCCAGTAATTCGGTCAGTGCACGCATCTCGTCGAGCGCGGTTTTGAACTGGCGCGCCTCTACGCGGACTTCATTGCGCAGCACCGCCAGCTCGGTGAACAACAAGGCCAGGTTGACCGGGGCTTCGTCCTGCTGAGGCTCGTCTGCGGCAGCGTCATCGGGGTCGCAGGTGTTCAGATAAGCCTGAAACTGGTTCATCAGGCGTTCTTTGGTTTCAGCGTCCATCTGGGCCGCCTTTGAGAACGCGCAGCAGCGTCGCCAGCTCGGGTCGGCGAGGTTTGAGCCCGCTTTCCAGCAGGTGTACCATGGCAGCGAGGGTGGGTGGCTCTTTGTCAAAGAGTGCGTTGGCCACCCGCAGGCGCTGGGTAGCCAGCGCATCAAAGGCCCGGCGCAGAGCCGCAAATCGTTCGGCATCGCGGTCGGGTGGACTCAGTTGAACGGCGCGCAGGTAGGCGGAACGCACGGCTGCATCGTCGGCCTGGGGGTCAATGCCCAGCAAGTGATAGGAGTTACTCATTGAACAGATTTCCCTGCCCTGGGTTGGGCGTTTTCTCGGGTTTTTGGGGTTTGGCGATTTTTGCGGGAACAGTAAGCGGCAACTGCGCAGCCGTGCCGGCCAACATGGCAATTACCAGGTCCGTGATGCGGCTCAGATAAAGTTTTCTGTCGCCGGCACACTCCCGCTCGATTTGCAACATCAGCGCATCACCCAAGTCTTTGCGGGCATTGTTCAGAAATGATTTTCCGCCGTCGATTCCGATCGACATTTTGATGACTTCCCGAAACTCACTTGGGTTCATGGGTAATGAGCCAAAAGGTGGGACTGGCGCGCGGCGACCAGCCGGAACATCGAACTCACCATCGTCACCGAAATCATCCAAATCGGGGAACGGGTTGTCAGCCTCAAACAGCGCCTCGATCCGCGAGGACAGCCGCATATCTTTGCTTTGGTTGGCACGCTTTTTGGCATATTCGAGATCGTCCAAATCTTTCGCACCCTCGATGTAACCCTTCTTGCCAAAGCGTGCGGCCACCGCGTGGTAGACAAATAGGGGGCGATCAGGCCAGCGTTTGCGCGCTGCGTTGGCAAACTTCTCAGCCAGATCGTGCTCTTGATGGCGGCTGAACGCTTCACACAGGCGCACGAAGGTGTCAGATTCAAAGGCTGACTCTGTGCCCTGGTTGGCCAGCGCGACAATCGCCTTGCGCCACGTCGCCAGGGGGTCCAGACCCTTGCGCACAAGAGGGGGGTCTTGCTCCAGCACCTGCACCAGCGCAAGCAGCTCGGCGGGCGTGACGGCTTGCGTGGTGCTGATGCCAGCCTCGCGCAGGCGCCAAGCAGCTTCTGGCAGGCCAACCCGTGGAAAAGTACCCTGCGCCTCGCGCACCAGGCGCCAGCCAGCCGCCAGCCCACCGCCCCAGGCGCTTGTCGCCAGTTGCGCCAGTCGCAGGCGCTCAGGCTTGCCTTGCGGCTCAGTCCATGCTTGCAACAGGTGCATGCGACCCAGGTCGGTGGTCGATGTCAGCCAATTGGCGGCTTCAATGATTTCTTTTTTCGCCGCATCGGGCTTGCTCGCTGCAATGTGTTTGACAGCGTGTGACAAGTGGGCATTGCCAACCAACACACGCACCTTGCGGTTTAGCGGGTCTAACTCCAGCAGTCGGCGCGCTGCTGTGCTGGCCTTTTTGAAGGCACCGCCTGCCACGGCGGTTTCGACCGCCTCGGTGAGCAGTGCCGCATCATCGGGAAAGTGGCGCAAACCGGCATCGAGCTGCTCGCGGGCTCGCTTGAGCTTGCCCGCGCGACGCCAAAATTGAACCAGCCGCACGTGCACGCCACAGTCAGCCGGGTCAAGATTCAGACTTCGCGTTAGCAGGTCCTGGGCATCCGGGTTTAACACCCCGTCGCTCGACAAGTACGCCGGTGACAGCGCCACATGGCGCAGCACCAAGGCTGCACGCAGCTGGTCACGGCTATCGCCACTGCTTTCCAACAGATCAACGGCATCGAGCCAATGGGTTTCGGCGTGATCCCATTCGCCTGATATTTCTACCGCCAGGGCTCTGGCGCACTCTTGGTCTGCCTTGCTGGGGTTGCCAAAAAGGCGTGGATTGTCACAACCCCGGCGCGTCGCCCACACGGCCAGCCATTGCCAGGCGCGCGTAGCAAGCGCATTCGGCAATTCGCGCGCATGTCGCTGAACCAGGTCAAACAAGGCGGCGGGGGTCAGCTTGACATCGGCTCCCCCCAGAGCTTGCAGCATGGGCGCAAGCGTAACGGGGTAGCCCAGCAGATCGAGTGCCATGGTTTGCTGGGCGCTCGTGAGGCTAGCCCAAGCCTGCAAACGCGCAGGCCCCACTATGAGCCGGGTGCGCAACGCAGCCGCAAGTGGCGCAAACGGGCTGCTCATTGGCAGGCGCTCCAGGGCTGCGCGCGCACCGTCCTGATCGGTCTCGCACAGCACCAACGCCTTGAGCAGGGAACGCAGATCCCGGTACGGCGAGCGAAATGGAATCCCGGCCAGCGCTGTCTCGAGGGCGCCCGCATCCTGGCTGGCATAGGCCGCCAGGGCAGCCAGTGCCAGTGGGCGATGCAACAGCAGCAGCGACTCTGCGGGTAGTCGTGCCAGCGTTGCCTGATTGGCGCTTAACAGGGCAGGCGCCAGCTGAGCCTCCAGCGCAGCCAGTTCATCGGTGCTGCGTGCATCAGTCGGGGGGTTGGGCACAGCAGCGGCCGCAAGCGACAAGCGCCGCGCCGCCAAGTAGTCCAGCACCTCGGCCACACGGCCATCGCTGATCAGCCAAGCCGCATAGGGGCCGTCCCACAACGCTGTGCCACAGAGCTCAGCGCGGCTGCGCCAAAGCCCGATCGCCTCTTGCAACATGCCCTTGTCGGCCAGCCCCTGGGCCCGTCCACTGTAGGCATTGGCCAGACCGGTAACCCAGCCAGCGCGCCGCTCGTTCTTGAGCAGCGCCTTGTAGCAGACCACAGCTTCGCGAAAGCGGCCTTTTTCGACATGCAGAAGTGCCATGCGCTCCTGCGCATCAGGGGTGTCTAGGGTGGGCACCGATTTTTTAACGGGGGCTATTGGTTTTCTGGACATGGTGGATTGATTAGCGCGTGCGTTGAATTGAGGCTATTTGCTAGTTTTTTAGTAGCTGCTTGCGTAAGTAAATCATGCTCAACAGGTCGAAATAACGTTAAATTTTGGTGGCAGTAGCGGCCACCACGATAGCACCGCGATGCCCTCAACCAGCCGACCCCGGTGCCGACGGGGTGGCGCATTTTATTACCGAGGTTTTTAGTTATTAGTATTTATTGCTCCGGCCCGATTAAGTTTGAACCGTTCGCCCTGAGCTTGGCCGGTCGAGAGCTTGACTAACTACCAACGACCCTCTCTACCAACAACGACCAGCGCTGGCAGTAAAATCATCCGCCTGAAGCGTCTGTACCCACTGCACGGCGAACACTAAACCGATTCCCTTGAAACTTTGACTGCTGGTATCCCCAAAGAATGCCAGGTTGCCCGTGACTACTTTTAGCTCGCCAAAATGACCACTGAAACTCCAAACACCGATGCCACTGGCAAAATCGATTACCGCAGCACGCTAAACCTGCCCGACACCGCATTTCCCATGCGCGGCGACCTGCCCAAGCGCGAACCGGTGTGGGTTAAACAATGGCAGGATCTTGGCCTCTACAAAAAGCTGCGTGCTGCCCGCGCTGGCAAGCCCAAATTTATCCTGCACGACGGTCCGCCCTACGCCAACGGCCAGATTCACATGGGCCACGCGGTTAACAAGATTCTCAAAGACATGATTGTCAAAGCGCGTCAGCTCAAAGGGCTGGACGCCGCTTACATTCCGGGCTGGGATTGCCACGGTCTGCCGATTGAAAACGCAATTGAAAAGAAATTTGGCCGAAAACTGGCGCGCGACGACATGCAGGCCAAGAGCCGTGCCTACGCCACCGAGCAGATCGACCTGCAACGCGAAGACTTCAAGCGCCTGGGTGTGCTGGGCGAATGGGACAACCCCTACCGCACGATGGATTTCAAAAACGAAGCCGACGAGATTCGTGCCTTCAAACGCGTGATCGAACGCGGCTTTGTTTACCGGGGTCTGAAACCTGTCTATTGGTGCTTTGACTGTGGCTCTTCACTGGCCGAATTCGAGATTGAATACGCCGACAAAAAGTCGCAAACGCTGGATGTGGGCTTTTTGTGCGCTGAACCGGCCAAACTTCTGACAGCTTTCAATTTATCCGTTCGCCCTGAGCTTGTCGAAGGGATGACTTCGACAAGCTCAGCCCGAACGGAAGAAAGCTCAGACCGAACGGATGTGTGGTCTGGCAAACCCATTTTTGCCGTGATCTGGACCACCACCGCCTGGACCATTCCGGCCAACCAGGCTTTAAACGCCCACCCCGAGCTGAGCTATGCGCTGGTCGATACGCCGCGTGGCTTGCTGGTGCTGGCCCAAGACTTGGTCACGGCCTGCCTGGAACGCTTTGGCCTGACCGGCAGCGTACTGGCAATTGCCAATGGCAAAGCTTTGGGTGGCATCCACTTCAAACACCCCTTGGCCCATGTCGATGTTGGCTTTGACCGCCTAAGCCCGGTCTATCTGGCCGACTATGTCAGCGCCACCGATGGCACCGGCATCGTGCACTCCGCACCCGCTTATGGCGTGGAAGATTTCAACAGTTGTGTAGCGCACGAGATGCAATACGACGACATCCTGAATCCGGTGCAAGGCAACGGTGCTTACGCGGCTGACTTTCCGCTGTTTGGCGGTCAGCACATCTGGAAAGCCTGTCCGATCATCATCGACACCTTGCGCCAGGCCGACCGGCTGTTTTGCAGCACCGACATCACGCACAGCTACCCACATTGCTGGCGCCACAAAACCCCGGTGATCTACCGCGCAGCCGCCCAGTGGTTCATCCGCATGGATGCCGGCGAGGGTATTTTCACTAGCGATAAAGCGCCGCTAACGCTTAGGCAGACTGCACTGGCTGCTATCGAAAGCACAGCGTTCTACCCTGAAAACGGCAAGGTTCGCCTGCGCGACATGATCGCCGGTCGACCCGACTGGTGCATCAGCCGCCAGCGCAGCTGGGGTGTACCGCTGCCCTTTTTCCTGCACAAAGACAGTGGCGAATTGCACCCCAAAACCATGGAAATTCTGGACATTGCAGCCGACATGGTGGAGCACGGTGGCATTGAAGCCTGGAGCAAGGCCAGCGTAGAAGCCATTTTTGCCACCATCGATGCACAAGCCGATGCGCCCAATTACACCAAGAGCAGTGACATTCTGGAGGTCTGGTTTGACTCCGGCACCACCCACACCACGGTGCTCAAAGGTTCGCACCCGGGCTGCGGCCACCAGCATGGCCCCGAAACCGACCTGTATCTGGAGGGCCACGACCAACACCGGGGCTGGTTCCATTCGTCGCTGCTGACTGCCTGTGCCATGTATGATCGCGCGCCCTACAAGGGCATCCTGACGCACGGCTTCACGGTCGATGCCAAGGGCCACAAAATGAGCAAAAGCGCCGGCAACGGCGTCGATCCGCAAGAAACCAGCAAAAAGCTCGGCGCTGAAATCATCCGCTTGTGGGTGGCTGCTAGCGATTATTCGGGCGACATCGCCGGCGACGACAAAATTTTGGCGCGGGTGGTCGACACCTACCGGCGCATTCGCAACACGCTCAAATTTTTGCTGGCGAATGTCAATGACTTTGACCCCGCTGTGGACGCAGTGCCACTGGCGCAACTGCTCGAGATCGACCGTTACGCGCTGGCGCGTGCCGCGGCTTTGCAGGCCGACATTCTGGCGCATTACGAGGTGTATGAATTTCACCCGGTAGTGGCCAAACTGCAGATTTACTGCAGCGAAGATTTGGGTTCGTTCTATCTCGATGTGCTGAAAGACCGCCTCTACACCACAGCTGCAAAATCGCTGGCACGGCGCAGTGCACAAACCGCGCTGTGGCACATTCTGCAAGCCATGCTGCGCTGGATGGCACCATTCTTGAGCTTTACCGCCGAAGAAGCCTGGGCGGTTTTGCGCGCCGAGGGCAAAACGCCCGCCGCGACGCGCGATTCGATCTTTATGGACACCTATGTGGACTTCGCGGATGGCGTTGGCACTGAACAACTGGCTCAGGCTTCGACAAGCTCAGCCCGAACGGATAACCTGGCTTCTGCCCGAACGGATAGCCTGGCTTCTGCTAAAACCGATGCTTTACTGGCCAAATGGAGCCGCATTCGTGACATCCGCAACGCAGTCAACAAAGAAATTGAGGTGCTGCGCGCCGCTGGGCAAGTGGGCTCGTCGCTGCAAGCCGAACTGGTCTTAACCGTGGGCGCCGACGACCATGCGCTGCTGGCGAGTTTGGGTCTTGACCTGAAGTTTGTCTTCATCACATCCGCTATTGAGTTAGTAGCTGGTGACGCTTTATCCATAAGCGTCAGCGCCTCAAATGGCACTAAATGCGAGCGCTGCTGGCATTACAGTGACAGCCTGGGCAGCGACCCTGAGCATCCCAGTCTGTGCCCACGCTGCACCAGCAATTTGTTGGGCAGCGGCGAAACCCGGGACTTTGCCTGATGGCACGCAAACCCCAGGCGGGAGCCGCCAAACCCACGTACAGCTTCAAGTCAGCAGGATCGGCAGGCTTGCTGACCTGGCTGGCTTTGGCGTTGCTGCTGCTGATAGCCGACCAGTTCACCAAAGTGCTGGTATTGGGCTATTACCAGTTGGGTGACAGCACACCTGTTACCAGCTTTTTTAACCTGGTCAGGGTGCACAACAGCGGTGCGGCATTTTCGTTTTTGGCCGGTGCATCGGGCTGGCAGCGCTGGTTTTTTACCGGCATTGGCAGCGTGGCAGCGCTGGTGATCTTCTGGTTACTGAAATCACACGCTGGGCAAAAATTGTTTTCTTTTGCCCTTGCATGCATTTTGGGTGGTGCCATTGGCAACGTGATCGACCGCATACTTTACGGCTATGTGGTCGATTTTTTGCAATTCCACTGGGCTTGGCTCAGCCTGGTGTTTCCGGGAGGCTACTTCCCTGCGTTCAATGTGGCAGACAGCGCCATCAGTGTTGGCGCGGCCTGCCTGATTCTGGATGAACTATTGCGGGTGCGGCGCGCCCGCTGACTGCCCGCACGCAGTCTGACAACTCAAGCCAGCGATTTCTGGTAGTTGGCCATGCCTTCAACAATCTCTTGCTTGGCGGCTTCGGGGCCTTCCCAACCCAAAATCTTCACCCATTTATTTTCTTCGAGGTCTTTGTAGTGCTCAAAAAAGTGCGCAATGGTTTTCAGACGAACCGGGCTCAGGTCTTCGGGTTTTTCCCAGCGCGTGTAGAGCGACAAAATCTTGTCGATCGGCACGGCTAGCACTTTGCCGTCCATCCCAGCTTCGTCTTCCATCTTCAAAATACCAATCGCACGGCAAGTCACCACCACGCCTGGAATCAGCGGCACGGGCGTGATCACCAGCACATCCACCGGGTCGCCATCGCCACTGATGGTTTGCGGCACATAACCGTAGTTGGTGGGGTAATGCATGGCCGTGCTCATGAAACGATCGACAAAAATGGCATGGGTTTCATGATCCACTTCGTATTTAACAGGGTCGGCATTCATCGGGATTTCGATGATCACGTTGAATTGTTCAGGTGCTTTGGCGCCGGGGGTTACGTTGTCTAAGGACATAGGTCTCTCTTGGGTTTGAGTTAAATCAGAAACAGGCGGGATTAACCCTGATTTTACTTACTTGCCACTTGCTGTCATCAAAAACCCCTTTTTTCGCGGTAAAGTTCGCCCGTTGGCCAATCGCCCACCGCTTGCATCATCCGATGCCAGATGGCGAGGAAGCAACGCAGCGATGGTCGCAAAGCGTTGCACCATCAACTCGCGAATCAACAGACAGGAGACTTTTATATGACAGGCAATTCAGCGCTGATATTGGCGATTATTTGTGGGTTCATTGCCGTAGGTTACGGTTTTTGGGCACGAAGTTGGATTCTTTCCCAAGACGCGGGCAATGCCCGAATGCAAGAAATTGCAGCGGCTATTCAAACTGGCGCTGCGGCCTATCTGGCTCGACAGTACAAAACCATTGCGATGGTCGGCGTGGTGCTGGCCGTGCTGATTGCGGTCTTTCTTGACAGCATGAGCGCCATTGGCTTTGTGGTGGGTTCGGTGCTTTCAGGTGCTTGCGGCTTTATCGGCATGAATGTGTCGGTGCGTGCCAATGTGCGCACCGCGCAGGCTGCCACCAAAGGCATTGGCCCCGCGTTGGACGTCGCGTTTCGTGGCGGTGCCATCACTGGCATGCTGGTGGTGGGCTTGGGGCTGCTCGGAGTCACCGGCTTCTATTGGTTTTTGGTGGGCAACGGCAACCTGACACCCGACAAAAACTTGGCGCAAATGCTCAATCCACTGATCGGTTTTGCCTTTGGTTCGTCATTGATTTCCATTTTTGCCCGTCTGGGTGGTGGCATTTTCACCAAAGGCGCTGACGTTGGCGCTGACCTGGTGGGCAAAGTTGAAGCAGGCATTCCAGAAGACGACCCGCGCAATCCGGCGGTGATTGCCGACAACGTGGGTGATAACGTGGGCGACTGCGCTGGCATGGCCGCTGACTTGTTTGAAACCTATGCGGTGACTTTGATCGCCACCATGGTGCTGGGCGCTCTGCTGCTCACCAGCGCCGGCACCAGTGCCGTGGTGTATCCGCTGGCTCTGGGTGCAGTGTCGATCGTAGCTTCCATCATTGGCTGCTTCTTTGTCAAAGCATCTCCTGGCATGACCAACGTGATGCCCGCACTTTACAAAGGCTTGGCAGTGGCTGGTGGTTTGTCATTGGTGGCGTTTTTCTTTGTCACACAATGGCTGATTCCTGACAACGCGATCACCGCAACCGGCAGCCAGATGAAGCTTTTTGCTGCCTGTGCCGTTGGTTTGATCCTGACCGGTGCACTGGTCTGGATTACCGAGTACTACACCGGCACGCAATACGCGCCTGTCAAGCACATTGCCGAAGCCTCCACAACTGGCCACGGCACCAACATCATCGCTGGCTTGGGCGTTTCAATGCGTTCCACAGCCTGGCCAGTGATGTTTGTTTGTGTGGCTATTTACACCGCTTACGGTCTGGCAGGCTTGTATGGCATCGCCATTGCAGCAACCTCCATGCTCAGCATGGCGGGTATTGTGGTGGCTCTTGACGCGTATGGTCCTATCACCGACAACGCCGGTGGCATTGCCGAAATGAGCGAAATGCCCAAAAGCGTGCGCGACATCACCGACCCGCTGGATGCTGTGGGAAACACCACCAAAGCCGTTACCAAGGGCTACGCCATCGGTTCGGCTGGCCTGGCTGCACTGGTGCTGTTTGCTGACTACACCCACAAACTCGAAGCCTACGGCAAGCACATCACCTTTGACCTGAGCAACCCGATGGTTATTCTTGGTCTGTGTATTGGTGGTTTGATTCCCTACCTGTTTGGTGCGATGGCAATGGAAGCGGTTGGTCGCGCTGCTGGCTCCGTGGTGGTTGAAGTACGCCGCCAGTTCCGCGAGATCAAGGGCATCATGGAAGGCACAGCCAAGCCTGAATACGGCACCGCTGTTGACATGCTGACCAGCGCCGCCATCAAGCAAATGATGATCCCTTCGTTGCTGCCCGTGGTCGTGCCGATTTTGGTCGGCTTGATCCTTGGCCCGGCAGCTTTGGGTGGTTTGCTCATGGGCACCATCGTGACCGGTTTGTTTGTGGCCATTTCGATGTGTACCGGCGGCGGTGCTTGGGATAACGCCAAGAAATACATCGAAGACGGACACCATGGCGGCAAAGGCTCTGAAACCCATAAAGCCGCCGTCACCGGCGACACCGTGGGCGATCCTTACAAGGACACAGCCGGCCCTGCGATCAACCCCTTGATCAAAATCATCAACATCGTGGCCTTGCTGATCGTGCCCGTGATGATGAAGATTCACGGCGGCTGATAACGGTAAGCGCATCTACGCCTAGCACAGTCCCCTGCGGCCCGG
>CAIYYA010000326.1 GCA_903930255.1 uncultured beta proteobacterium | reverse complement strand
GAGGTGGGCAGGTCTATTTTTTGCACAACGAGGTCGAAACCATCGAGAACCGCCGTGCCAAGCTGGAAGAGCTGCTACCAGAAGCGCGCATTGCCGTAGCGCACGGCCAGATGCCCGAGCGTCAGCTTGAGAGTGTGATGCGTGACTTTGTGGCGCAGCGCACCAATTTGCTGCTGTGCTCGACGATTATTGAGACTGGTATTGACGTGCCCACCGCCAACACCATCGTCATGAGCCGCGCGGACAAGTTTGGTCTGGCCCAATTGCACCAGTTGCGTGGCCGGGTAGGGCGCAGCCACCACCAGGCTTATGCTTATTTGATGGTGCCCGATCTGGAGGGATTGACCAAACAGGCCACCATGCGCCTGGACGCGATTCAGGCCATGGAAGAGCTCGGTAGCGGCTTTTACCTGGCCATGCACGACCTGGAGATTCGTGGTGCCGGCGAGGTGCTGGGCGAAAACCAGAGCGGCAACATGCTCGAAGTGGGCTTTCAGCTTTACAACGAGATGCTTTCTGAGGCGGTGCGCTGCCTGAAAGCCGGGATCGAGCCCGATCTGCTCAACCCGATGAACGTGGCCACCGACATCAATCTGCACGCGCCAGCGCTGTTGCCCGACGACTTTTGCGGCGATGTGCATTTGCGCCTGAGCTTTTACAAAAAGCTCGCTACCGCCAAAAATGCCAACCAGATCGACACGCTGATGGAGGAAATCATCGACCGTTTTGGCAAACTGCCCGCGCAAGCGCAAACCCTCATCGATGTGCATCGTTTGCGTGTCTTGAGCCAGCCTTATGGCGTTCTTAAGGTCGATGCGGCACCCGGCGTGATCACCATCACCTTCAAAAAAGACCCGCCGATTGACCCCATGAAAATCATCCAGCTGATCCAGAAAAACCGCCACATCAAATTGGCGGGCAATGAGAAACTGCGCATAGAGCGTGCTTTGCCAGAGCCCAAAGATCGGGCGCAGCTGGTGCGGGATGTCTTGAAAAACCTGGGGCCAGTGTTGGCCGTGATATCAAAATGAGAGCTGCTTATGCCCGTCTGGTAAGCGCTGCAGCTTTATTTGATAAAACATTGAGCTATTACAAAATTCTTGGAGTTGATGTTTCAGATTGATTTCTACTTTGAAATTGTGGACTCCAAGATGGCATTCTGAAGAGTTTGACTGAGTTCATGTGCTTCTACCAACGCCAACGCACGACTGGCGTAACTGATCACAGCCAAGTTATCCGGCAGAACCCAATCCCATTTTCGAGATATGCCACTTGCTTTCTGGTGACTCCACCTGGTCGTTGATTAGCGCCTTGACCGGGGCAACGTACAAGATCACGCCTTGGGGCGACGCGCTTGCATTCTCATCAGTAGATTGACGGGCGTTGAGGCCCACCGACTGGCCTTGCCACAAGTGAGTGAGCAAGGGCAAAAAAGCGGCTTCGGTCTTGCCTGCTGCGGTGGCGGCTGAAATAACCACATCGTCTTGCGAATCCAGAATCAGCGGCAGTGCGGCGATCTGGTTGTCACGGATTTTCTCGTTGATTGAGCTGAGAAGCGCGATGCTCGATTTCATCCCCCACTTTATTGACAAGACTGCCAACGGCTTGCAGCAAACTTTCTCGCTCCAGAGGAGCATCTGCTGCCAGATGGCCTTCTTCATAACGGGCCTGATGCGCGTAGATGGTGAACTCGTCCATCCACCAGAACGCGTCCACCTCAGCGCCGCCATTTCTGAGCAACACCAGTAATCGGTTGATTTGATGGGTGAATGGATAGGTGATGCCAACCGCACACATCCACGCCTTCAAACTTTATTCAACGGCTTGTTGCACATGAAAACAAAAAATCTCGTCAGCAAAAACATCAGCATCCAGCATGCCACTGAGCGCTTTCTGGTCTCGCTGTGCCATGCGCAACATGGCATCGGCTTGCTTAATGCCGGACATGAATCACCCGTCCTTCGCGTTGTGCTCGGCCCACCACATGGTTGGGGGAATCTTTCCAGTAGTCAAACTCGGCACGGCTGTACAAAAGAATGTCCAACGCGCTCGGAAACTCGCGCAAAGCTTTCGACAACTTGGTGTATTCGGCGCGGCGGCTGCGTTGCGCAGAAAACGGCTCTTGCTCGATCACCATCAAGTCCACGTCAGAGTCTGCTCGGGCATCACCCCTGGCGTGCGAACCGAACAAAATCACCTGCTGAGGGTTAACCTCTTGAACGATGACGTTCACCAATTGGTCGATAGCGTCCTGATTTAGCGTTTGCATGATGAGCCTTTAGGTAAAACGTTGTTCATTAAATCTACTCTAGCCCTTTCTGGGCTTGCGTAAGGCGCTATCAATTTAATTCACCCAACCGAGTCGCAATTCGGTTGACCAAGCCCTCACTGAAATAAATGCCCTGGGCACGCATACCCGTTGCGGCTTGTACAAATGATGGGATCAGCCCGAGCGAAATCAAAGGCGTGGTGTTTGAGTAAACCTTCATAGCAAAGCCGTTTCCCGGGCAAAGTCATCTTCGTTGTCATCAAGAAAATGTGCGCCACTTTGCATGGCTTGCAGCAAAAAATGAACCCGAGGCAAATTGCACCATCGTGCTGCCATGCCAGAGGACAGTTTGCCCTCTTTAAACAAGGCTGTAGCTGCTTGCCGCTTGATCAGTTCACCAAAGCGCTGCGCATCCATGTGCAAACCCATCAGTACTTCTGGCGGGCATTCGATTTCTATGGTGTGTTTCATGGTGGATTCACGGGCAAAAATGTTTTGTAGAAGTTGACCACTCATCCTGACAAACCATTAAGCCTTTGTAGCCAGCGAGTCGACAAAATTTGGCAATCAGTTTGAGCTGGGTGACCCTGATAGAGGGTGCATCTTAAATCAGACCGGCGACAACAATGAAACATGCACCCGATCTATCGTCGCCATAGCACCCGGCGTGATCACCATCACCTTCAAAAAAGACCCGCCGATTGACCCCATGAAAATCATCCAGCAGATCCAGAAAAAACGCCACATCAAATTGGCGGGCAACGAGAAACTGCGCATTGAGCGTGCCTTGCCATAGCCAAAAGAGCGGGCGCAGATGGTGCGCGATGTGTTGAAAAACCTGGGACCAGTGTTGGCCGTGATATCAAAATGAGAGCTGCTTATGCATTTCTGGTAAGCGCTACAGCCTTAACCGACGAAAATTTCTGACGACCGTAGGCAAAACAGCAATTTCCTCCGCCAAGTTGATGGTTGCCCGCTTTGGAGGGAATTCTGCAGCCGCTTGGCAGCGGTTGCTGTCATAGGTCGCTAGTGCCCGGTCCCAGGATGTCGAAATCGATGATTTGAGGTGCCAACCAGTCGACATTCACGGATTTCGACAACGTGCCCATCGGAATCAAGGGTTATTACATTTTCGAGGCCGATCACCAGTCGCTTGCAGGACTGATCTTGCCACCGAAAAGCGGTGTCCAGATCCGATGGAAAATTTCATACATTGGATTAGCCCAGATTCAGCAAATCTCGCGAATGAAACTCAACTCAACTCTGCAATCAAGGACTGTTTGTCCACCTTGCTCTTGTCTGATTGCACCAAGGGCAGGGACTTCATGAAGATGATTCGGCTGGGCAGCATGTAGGATGCCAAGTGCTGTTTGAGTTCAAACAGAATTTCCTTGTCACTGATTTCGCTGCGAGCAGAATAAACCATCACAATTTCTTCTTCGATGGCCTCGTTAGGCATGCCAAAAACAGCGCACTGAATAATCTGTGGAATATTTCGTTGTACTACAGACTCAATTTCGTAGGGTGATACGCGGAATCCACGCGTCTTGATCATGTTGTCACGGCGACCAACAAAGTAGTAGTAGCCTTCTTCATCACGGTAAACATAGTCACCGCTGGCAACAACGATCTCATCAATCAATTGACCTTCCAAATTAATGACATTTTTCAGAATTTGTATGGACTTGAAGCGTTCGGCTGTTTCCAGCGGGGCATTCCAGAAGCCGCGATAGATCAATCCGCCCCGATGGATGAGTTCCCCTACTTCACGAGGACCGCAGGCCTCGCCCTTTTTGTTAATCAGAAACAATTCAACATCTGGAATTGGTTTGCCAATGGAGTCTGGTCGAATCTGGATTTGTTCTGGGTCGAGGTAGGTAGAACGAAATGCCTCAGTTAAGCCGTGCATGGAATAGAACTTGGCATTGCGAAATGATTCCTTGCAGTCCTTTACCATCTTGGCCGTGACGTTTCCACCAGACGACGTGATGATGCGCAGTTTGTCAAACAGGGTTGCATTGGGCGTACGAGAAAGCTCGTCACCAAACAGCTCCGAAATATGCACCGGCATCACAGCCAATACAGTGACTTCATCATCAATAAGGTGATTAAAGACACCCTCTGGCAAAATAAAACGGTGCAGCGCGAGAGTGGCCTTTTTGTACAGAGAGCAGAAGAGCTGGTTAAGTCCGTAATCCAGGTTGAAGATCAATGTACCAGAGATGACATCATCTTCCGTCAAATCAAGATAGTTGGATACCACCCGTGCCGAATCCATCAGATTGCGATGGGACAGCACAATACCTTTCGGTGTGCCGGTCAGGCCAAAGGAATAAGTAATGACCGCATTGTCATGACCATTTATTTTACAAGCGTAAGGTTTGTTGTAGTATTTACTGATTTCTTCGAAGGATGGAATGTTTGAATCCGTTGTTTCGAAGCAAATTATTTTTCCAAAGAAGTCAATACCCGTAATAATATCTTTCTTTACCTTGTCGGTAATCATGACCTTGATATCGCAGTCATTGATGATGTAGGAGACTTGTTCTGCTTGCAACAACTTGGTTAAAGGCACCAGTACATACCGCGTTGACAAGGTTGCCAAGATGGCGATCATCAGGTCAATGCTCTTCATGGAATAGACGCCGACACGCGTATTCGCTGGCAGCCCTAACTCCTCAAGATATTGGGCAACCTGATTAACTCTGCGCAGTAATTCCCTGTAGCTGATGGAAGCACCGTCATGCTTTATCGCGATTTTGTCTCCATGGCACTGGGAAGCGAGTTCTAGCAGTGTGCGTACGCTATTGATGGACATCAAGCTTCTCCTTCATGCTTATGATCTTCAAGTCGGATGCCGGAGCCTAGGGTCCAAATGGCATATTCGGTGTCCAAGACCGCAACGGGTCTATGTGCGGAGGTCAAAATCTTCTTATAAAAAAAAGAAATAATATCTTCAGCTTCTTCTTGATTCAACACTTTGGTGATGCCACCTGTCAGAACGATAGAATTTATCGCCAGCAATTTCAGATTGATATAGCTGGGTCGACAATGGGACATTTTGTAAAGAACCAAGAAAATTGCCAGTTGCATAAGAATTCTGGTCGCTTTTTCAGTGTGCTCGTCAAAGATATTTTCCGTAACATTCAGATGCATCAGTAGTTCGCCGACAAATTCGTTCTTTCTTGCTACAAACACCAAGGATTCGCGAGATTTGTAGACGCCAAGTTTTTTGAATACCAAGCGGTCGAATTCATTTTCGGTGACCAGATTGTCAATTACCAAGTCTTTTGAATAGTGAATATCCGTTGTTGCACCACCAACGTCCAGCAGAATGAATGGATTGACCACCGAGAATTTCGCATCTATCAAAGGCAAAGTGCGGTTGACAATGTAGGGTGTTGAAAAGATCTGATTCTTGGTAATTTGGTACAGATCCTTGATATCTTCCTTGCCTTCAATATCCTGCTGGTAAAGATTGGTGAGGTAAGTTCTGAGATCTTCTTCGATGATGTGCAAGCGGTCATCAATGATGTTTGGTAGAACGGTCAGGTTTGGGATATTTGACTTGACTTGACTGGCGTCCTGCATGTTTCCAACGTAAACGACATTGGAATAATTTATTTGAGAAAGGTACTTGTAAAGTGGTTCGCCAAAGGCGTTGCTTTTACTGTCGATGCCGCCAACAATAATGACCACATCAATCAAATCACTCGGAACGATCGCTTTTTCAATGTCTTGATACAGAATGGTATCAATGATGTTGATGCCAGAGTTCAATGCAATATTGGTTGCATATTTAACCGAAAAACTTTTGGTCAGGCCAATGATCAGCGTGCTGAGTCCGCCATTGGCAGAAGAGCAGATGTAGATATTTTCAGGAGCAAACTGTTGAATGATTTGCTTGCACTTATCATTCAGATCATCAAAGATGCTTTTGTTGAAATTGCGAAAATGCTGCTCGAGCTCACCGTCGGCGGAAAGTTTAAAATAAGTGCTGCCGACATCAATTAATAATTTATTGGGATTCATTTTATTGCATGATTCCGATATCATGAATGATGTCATCGACAATACTTGTCGTGTCTTTGTTCAAGTCGCACTTCGACTTTTCATACTCAAAACATTTATCTGGAATGGGGACGCTTCCGCGCTTAATAATGCGTATATTCTTGCGACTGTCCCGGATTGTAATCATTTCATTATGATTAATGATATGGGGTGAAAAGGGAACGTCGATTGTTCCATTCTTGATGCTATTGAATACTTTGCGCCAAAGTGTGTCGGCGGGATCGTTAAATACGGCTTCCATGATAGCGTTGACTTGCAAGATAAGCATTTCTTCTTCCTGCTCATCATGAATGCTTGGCAAGCCATTAAGAATGCGAAGCAGATACTGCGTATTGGCTACCGTTTCAGCGTTTGCCTCTTTGGTTGGAATACCCGCAGCTTCCTGCTTTGTTTTTGTAATAATTTTGTTGGCGCCGACGATAGATGCAACGACAGTGGCCAAACTGATCAACTGTTCGGCATATTTTTGATTGGTTGGAAATGCTCCCATCCATTGGTGATAGACCAAGTTAATTCTTGCATCGGCACAGTTGATCTTGTCTGCGTATTGTCTTGCCAATTTTTTCAGAACATGGCCTGTGACAATATCCTGCATCATCGAGCCTTGCTGGGCAAAAGACACGGAGAATGATTTAACGCCTTCTTCCAAAGACAGTAGCATTTCAAGCAACTGAATCACAATGGTGATGGAGGGCGGCACAAGCGTAGCAGTCAATGGACCAAAAGACTCGCGATTGATGGGTTCATTCAGCTTGGAGTAGTTGGCGCATACGCGCTCGACGTATTTCCAATAAAGGAAAGCCTTGTCTAATGGGAAATTCTTCGAGTAGGGAAGAACGTAGGTAACCGGGCCACCTTCGATATCAAATATCCCAGAGGCTATGGCCTGTTCAATTAATAAACGTGCATCGGGTGTTCCGTGCCGCAAACTAACAGGTTTATTAAAATGAGTCACCATTTTCCGGGTGGTGCGATAGCCATGGTTGACCAATGGATAACCATTGAGCATATCGACATCGTTTTCCTCACTGAGTCGCAGCATTTTGGCCGCTGTTCCGTAGTCATTCAGGCGAGTATTGGAGTCAATCGTCAGTGGCAAGACATCCACATTGGCATTGACAAAGAATTCATTCAGTGCAAATTGTTTCTTATAAGTCGGAAAACCACCACGCGGTTGAACCAGCATTTTTGCGCGTTTGGCATAATGGTGGGAAATAAATAACTCTTTACTGGCGTTCTTGACAAAGTTTTCAACTTCAGCGAAATCAAAAGATTCAACATATTCATTGCCAAGAATGATTTTGCGTTCTTCTTGCAGTAAACTCATTGTGAAGATTTCCTATCTGATGTATTGTCGCGCTTGGCAATAAAATCATGCAACATGTCAAGGCCAGTATTCAAATCAATTTGATGGCACACGAGGTCGAAGCCATATTTCTGGTACTTAGGAACGATGGTTTTTGGATCGCCGGTTCCTACCGTAAGGTTGCCACCAATCATCAGTATTAAATGATCCAATCCGATATATCGGGATTTCAAAGACTTAACTTCACGACTCCAACCTTCCGCCTCGCCATTGAGCGATGAAATCAATAAAATATCTGCACCCGTTTCGACACAAGCGTCAAAGAATTCTTCTAGATAAGTATTCACCCCAAGGTTGAATACTTCATATCCTCTAGCCTTTAACGAAAGGTCAATCAGTCGGTTGGCAACCACATGTATATCGTTGCCCACGACACCCGTCACTACCTTCATAGCTGTATTTGACCTATAGTTGTATAGTTGAAATTTGATATTTTCGCTTAGTCTGAAAGCCACAGGTTTGAAGCTCGAACTCAATTGTGGTTTGCTCAGATTGGTGCAGGGTAGCGGCGAGAACAACAAGGCATGCACACCGCACTGCGTGACCGGTAGGGATCATAGGCTGTTTCATGGCGTCAGGCTTATTGAGTCGCTCGAACTGACCACTTTTAGCAGAAAATAGTGGCGGTTGGACTGGTTTGGATTCGCATGAATTTGCAATCATGCATAGACATATGCGAGCACTCGTCCTGGAAATTTAGTGGTTCCTGGCTTTGCTTGCATTCATGCGGTTCGCCATCGACACGATGGTCAGTCGCTGGGTTGCGGTTCAGTTCTGTTTGTCTTTGGGCATGCCTATTGTCAGCACAATTCGCCAGAGTTGACTGGCTTTCGTAGCATCACCAACTGCTTGACTTGCTGGCCTGCATCAGTCTGAACAAGACTGAGGGCCGTAGAACAATCCGATTTCGCCATATGCATGCGGGTCGAATCCAGGTGGTTGCAGCCAGGATCCCGGCACCTTTCGATGAATGTGAAGAGTACGATCGGCACCTGGCGGCCTTCGAAGTAAAGTTTGCATTACTTATGGTATTTCATCCAACCGATGCTTCTCTGTGAGCAAAAGGCATGTCAACTTCTGTACCATAGCGTTGCCTGGCTGAACAATCTATTGAAGCATCACTTCAGGGGATTGTCATAAGAACAAGCGACTTTTAAACAAACTAGGTTAAAAGTTATATCCAGGCTCAAACGAAAATGACATATCATGATAGAATTTTTGTCATAATTTAATTTCATCATATCGAGATATTTATGGTATTTTTTACTGCCGATTACTGTGACGAACATCACGACAAAATTCAGGTTCTTGGCCCAGGTTTTAAAAGTTTTGGGGGCATCGAACGCTGTAGCGGGAAAATAGTCACCGTTCTGTTGAATAAACATAATGGTGATTTAATAAAATTATTGCGTGACGTGGATGGAACAGGTAAAGTTGTGGTAGTAAATGTTGCGGCAGAATACTACGCTGTGGTCGGTGAAAAATTAATGAATTTTGCTAAACAAAATAACTACAACGGCATAATTATTAATGGGTATGTGCGCGACACGGCACAAATTTTGGATATCGAGGTCGCGCTTTATGCATTGGGTACATGTCCGCGCAAATATATGGAGCCTGTTGCTGGTGCTGTAAATCTGCCCGTCAGTTTCGCTGGAGTCAATTTCGTTCCAGGTGAATATTTATACGCTGATGTTGATGGCATCATCACCACCAAGCTGCCTTTTTGAATTGCTTGACTTAAATAATCCAGGTTTGCGTCCAAGCCCTCAACAGTAAGCTTGCGTCACATCGTACGGTACCTGTTTGCACAGACCTAAACGTATTGCTCATCTCTAAATCCATGGCCGAGTGATAGCTGATGGGTGTCGCTGGCAGCAATGCAAAAGGAAGAGCTCCAACGACGGGAGCAAGCGCAGGCTCTCAATCATCTTGTCCAGAAAGTGGGCAGTGGGTGTCGTCTAACAAAGATTGTTGGCGGCTGTCCCTCTACATAGGTTCAACGCCGCTTTGCTGACTGTCTATTGACCCGCAGGAAGATGCGCAGCACCATGTTGAGCAACTGAGCAGACTAGAGTTTTTTAACTTGGTGACGCAGCACGCACACTTGTGGGGTTCCTTCGGGATCGACCCTTAATTCCGTTTTCAGATCAATACGACATTAGGCGCGAAGCGGCAGACAGTGCTAACGCGTGTCCCAAGCCATCTATCGATGCCTGTGGGAGGGCAAGGCGAAGCAACAACATGTCGTATTGATATGGAAATGGAATAAGTTGCGATGATCAGCTACAGCGCAGGTTCATCCGGTTCGGGTGACGATGTCGAGAAAGTGCGCGCGGCGACTGAACTGACCCAAATCCAATGGTCTGAACTGGTCATCGACGGTCCGATGCTGCAAGACCTGCGCAAGTCCGTCAATGACTTGTCGCGCGGAGCACTCGTTGTCGACATCGTATTCAAAAAGTCCTTACTTTTTAACCGGAGCCAATGCTGGATGAACTGATAGAGTCCCTCTTGCAACTTCACTGCTAAAGCGCCGCTCTGCAACCATCGCTTGGGATAATGCGAATCTGCACTCATTTAAATCAACTTTGTTATCCCGATTAACTTTTTGTTCCAGCGCCAATAGCTCTGTGTATTTGGCGTTCAACTCGGCCAGTTTATTTGCATTAATTTGCCCTGCCTTCACACCCAAGTCAATGCTGTATCTGTAGCTAGTCAAAGACCCCTTTAAAGAAATCTGGCAATCGCGCTCCATGGGTGACAAGAATATAGTTTGATTTGCAGTTGGATGACTTGCTGGTGGTTGTTGAAATACCGAACCAGAAACTGGCACTGTGGCGGATCTGCTTCTCACTGTGGTGGGTCTGTTTATTGTGGCTTCTATCAGTGCATTGTTGGTTTCATTGATTTTTATATAAATACCATTGCACTCGTGGGCACCCATCCCTCTTCTGTCTTGTTGGGCTTTATTCAGCATGGCCACGATTTCAGCATGCTGGGTGGCCAGATAAGACTGCTCCTTGGGGTCTAATTGATTATTCTTGGTTGCCTCATCAATTCTACTTTTCAACAAAGCCGATTGATTGGTCAAATCATCTTGGCAAGCCTTAAGGGAATCACGTGTGATATTGAGTGGCTCAGGCTTCGGATCTTGGGACGATATAGCCATTTGGAGTGATCTTCTTGCATTTTGCAGTCTCAAGTGAAGTTGATCACACTCTTTCATGTCAAGCGCATTGTTTTCGTAGGCCCATTTCTCTCGAGCCTTGAGACTATCAAACCGTTCGCTCAATGGAACCTTTTCCTTTTCATTGATACGGCGTCTCTTGACACCGTCATTCAAATCGTTGCTGAAATCATCCATATCCCTTTTAAAAGCGGCAAGGCAGGAGCGCAACTGGGTTGATGCTGGTGCTGCACCTGGTTGTGTCGCCGCAGCGGGTGCAGGCGCAGCAGCCAGCGCCATGGTCAAGCTAGCCATCGACGAAGCTGTAAAAAGAATCAAACTTTTCAGGGTCAAGGGGAACTCGCGTGCACGCAGGAAAGGGTTGGGGAACTTTTTCAAGATAGTTGCCTTTTGTGAAAGAGAAAAAATCGTTACTGGTGCTATGAGACCATGATGAAATAAATTATCTACGTGCTTTGCTCGCACGAGCATAGGGCATACCCGAAGGTATCAGTCAGCCAAAAATGATCCAAGTGACCATGTCGACATAGACCCCCACTTTGATATCACGCTGTGTTTATTCTTTGCGGCCAACATCCGGCAACCACTCAGCGAGTGCAGTGCGCAAGGCTTCGATGGCAATCGGTTTGGTCAGAAAACCGTCCATGCCAACCGCCAGGCAGTGCTGGCGGTCTTCTTCAAAGGCATCGGCGGTGAGGGCGATGATGGGGCGGCGCAGGGAGTTGCTGCTGGATTCCCAAGCACGGATGTTTTCGGCAGCGCTGTAGCCGTCCATTACCGGCATGTGCAAGTCCATCAGAATCACATCGGGGGTGGCACCGTCCCGGATGGCGTCGACCGCTTGCTGACCATCGGTGACCAGCAGCATGCTTAGGCCAAGGCTGCTGAGCATAGACTCAATGACCATGCAGTTCACCGGATTGTCTTCAGCCACCAGCACTTGTCCGCTCAATTTGTCGAGCGCGTGGTTGGGCGCAGCCGGCACTTTGCCGGGGCGTTCGGTGCGACGTCCTTCTACTTGTAGTTTGAGCGGTTGTGCACGCAAACGCAGCCAAAACCGTGAACCCTGTCCGATCTTGCTCTCCACGCCGACATCGCCGCCCATGGCCTGTGCCAGGTTGCGCACAATCGACAAGCCCAGACCCGAGCCACCAAACTCACGGGTGGTGGAGTTATCGGTTTGAGAAAAGGCTTTGAATAACAAATTGAGCTTGTCGGGTGCGACGCCAATGCCTGAGTCACGCACTGAAAATTCGAGCAGTGCACCTGTGGCATCACGTTCGATCTCTTTACCTTCGATCGAGATGCAGCCCTTGGGTGTGAATTTGATGGCGTTGCCCATCAGGTTAGAGAGCATTTGGCGCAGTCGGTGCGAGTCGGCTTGGTAGCGTTGATGCGGTGAGCCCAGCCAGTGGTTGCTCAAGTCGAGGTTTTTGATGCGTGCAGCGCCGTCAAAAAGCATCTGTGTTTCGTGAATCAAGGCGGCCGGCTCAAACACAGTGCTTTCAAGTTGTAGCTTGCCAGCTTCAATCTTCGACAAATCGAGAATGTCATTGAGCAGGGTCATCAGGGTCTGCCCAGAAGACAACACGGTGCGCGCATAGTCGCAGCGCTTGATATCGCTCAGATTGGGCGTGAGCAGCATCTGTGCCATGCCCAAAATACCGTTCATGGGCGTGCGAATCTCGTGGCTCATGGTCGCAAGAAAGCGGCTTTTGGCCCGATTTGCAGATTCTGCCATTTGCATGGCTTGGCGCAATTCGGCTTCTTTGCGTTTGCGTTCGGTGATCACCGAGCCGGTGCCACGGTAGCCCATGAAAGCACCTGCGGTATTGCGGTGCACCACCCCCGAAACCTCGACCCAGTTGGTGTCGCCGCTCTTGATGCGGATTTGGTACTCGAAGTTTTTAAAGGGCTGGTGTGCGTTGAGCAAAGCCAGGTGAGCATTGATGATCGGTGACGGGTTGAGCGAGTCTTGGTTGAGAAGGTCGTGACGGCTTTTACCCAGCAGTTGACTGGGTGGCAAACCATAAACGGCTTCAAAATTGTCTGAGAAAAACGAAAAATTGTGCTCGGCATCGGTTTCCCAAAACCAGTCGGAGGCACTCAGTGAGAAGTCGCGCGCACGCTCTTCGTCTTGGCGCAGTTGTTCGCGCAGGCTCGCGGCTGCCTGCTCGGCGGCAATGCGATTGCTAATGTCCATGTGCGTGCCCACCACGCGCAAGGCAGCACCGCTAGGGTCGCGCTCAACGATCTGGCCACGGTCAAGGATCCAGACCCAATGCCCATCCTTGTGTTTGATCCGATGCTCAAATTCGTAAAAGGGGGTTTCGCCTTTGAGGTGACGCTGCAGCGTGGCGATCAGCGCAGGCCAGTCAGCGTCGGCGATCAAAGGTCGCCAGCTCGCGAAATCAGACTTGATTTCGTTCATGCGGTAGCCCAGCAAGGCGCAGGTGCGTTCACCAATAATCAAGGAACGGGTCGGCACATGCAAATCCCACATGCCCAGGTTGGCACCACGCAGCGCCAGTGTCATGCGCTCTTGTTGCGCAGCATCTTTGTGGCGGGTTTCTTCCAGGCGCTGGTTGAGCTTGGCGAACTCGGTGGCAAAGCGTTGCAAATTGGTTTGATCGCGCCTGATTTCTTGGTGCAGTGCCACCACGCGCTGACCCGCTAGCAAATGCCCCAGCAACACATTGGGCTGTGGCGGTTTGGTCAGAAAGTTATCAGCGCCTGCGGCAAAGGCTTCAACCTGATGCGCATCGTCGTTTTGGCTGGTCAGCAACAAAATGTAGATACCACGGCCAATGGCGGTATCACGCAGCGCCCGAATCAGTGCAATGCCGTCCATGTTGGGCATTGATTTGTCGATCAGCATCAGATCGGGAGCCTCGGCTAGCGCCTTGCTAAGCCCTTGGCGAGCATTGTTTGCCTCGCTGCACAGGTAGCCTGCATTTTGCAAGACCTGCTTGAGAGAGCGACGCACCTCGGGGTCGTCATCGACCAGCAGCACCTTGAAGTTGCTCTGCGATGTGATGTGCGACTCACCTTGGTCCGACTTCATCACCGGTTCAAGGGGCGCGTTCATCAATTCATTGAATGGCGGCAACTCAAGCGAAGGCACAGCCAGCAATTTGCACCAATCGGTCCAGTCGCGCACGACTTCGTCGCAAAGCGACATCAGGTCTTCGGCACCAATTGACAAATTGCTACCCAACATCAGTAAATTGGCCATCAAGGCACGCCGATTTTCGGGCGCAGCCATGCAAATAGAGGCGATTTTGGAAGACAGTTGCAAGGTCAGCAGCAAGCGTTCTGGGCGGGTGTCGGCAACCCCGCTGCGCTCGTTGACTTGCTCATGCAAACGCACGGCATCGAGCAGATTTTCCGGGAAACCCCAGTCGCCCAGCAGTGCGGTGCTCAGATCAACATGGTTAAAGCCATAAGCTTGTTCTTCGCGCAGCAACAAGGTATTTGAATCCTCTTGCAAATACCGTGCGTAATCGTTTGAAAAAAGGCTGGCCATGCCGAGGTCGCCAATACGCGATAGCAAACCCAAGCAAAAAGCTTCGTCACTTTGCATGACGTGCGAAAAGTTGGTCAGCGTTTGCATGGCCGTTGCACGCGCCAGGTTTTGCGACCAGAAATTAGGGTAATCAAAGCCCGGGCAGGTGTGCATCGGCGTGTTGTTCACCAGCGAAAAACCCAGCGCCAAGCCGCGCACGGCGTTCAGACCCAAAACGGTGATGGCATCCTTGATGGCCAGAATCGGTCGAGTTCCACGGGCGTGGCAACTGTTGGCCAATTTGAGCATGCGCGCGACCAGCGCCGGGTCAGCCTGGATGGCTTGTGCCAGTTGCGCCGCTGAGGTGTCGTCTTGTTGAGTCAGCTTGACAACGGCAAGAGCAGGGCCTTTGGGTGAAGGCAATAAGCCGGATGACTTGAATTTATCAAAGTGAGCTTGCAGTTTCGGATTCATGAGCGGTTAATCGGTGTCAGATGGTGCAAGTGCGCTTATTTCAGTTGGAACACAGCCATGATTTTCACCAATTCTTGCGCTTGCGAGTTCAGGCTTTCCGCAGCTGCAGCCATTTCCTCAACCAGTGCAGCGTTTTGCTGCGTTACCTGATCCATTTGCGAAATGGCATCGACCACCTGGGATACCCCCGAGCTTTGCTCGCCACTGGCCACACTGATGTCACCCATGATGTCGGTAACACGGCGAATACTGGCAACGACCTCTTGCATGGTGCTACCGGCCTGATCAACCAGGCTTGTGCCTTCATCAACCCGTGCCACGCTGGCACTGATCAAGGCTTTGATTTCTCGGGCTGCTTCGGCGGAACGCCCTGCAAGTGAACGCACTTCGGTTGCCACAACGGCAAAGCCGCGACCCTGATCACCAGCCCGCGCCGCCTCTACGGCGGCGTTGAGCGCCAGAATATTGGTTTGAAATGCGATGCCATCGATGACACTGATGATCTCGGATATTTTGTGCGACGATTCATTGATGCCGCGCATGGTTTGCACAACTTGCCCAACGACCTGACCACCGCGTTCGGCCACTGTCGAAGCATTCATCGCCAATTGATTAGCCTCGCGGGCGCTGTCGGCGTTTTGCTTGACGGTGGTATCGAGTTCGTTCATGGAGGCGGCGGTTTGCTCAAGCGCGCTGGCCTGATGCTCCGTGCGGGCCGACAAGTCGCTGTTGCCTTGCGAGATTTCAACGCTGGCAGTTGCCACACCTTCGGCACTTTGGCGAACTTTGCCGACAACTTTTGCCAGACTGTCTTGCATGTACTTCAGCTGTGCCATCAGGCTGGTCGTGTCACCGGGTTTGAGTGCGATGGGCTGACACAAGTTGCCATGTGCCACACTTTGCGCCAGGTTGGCCGCCACAGAAGGCTCGGCACCCAGTTGCTTGGTTGCGCGTTGAACCACCACGCCAATCAGGAAAAACAGGCCAATTTGCAATCCAACCTGGCCAATCCACATCCAGTTGTTGACTTGACGGATATGCGCCACATCTTCCGAGATGTCAATTGTCACACTAACCACACCCAGCACGTTACCTTCGTTGACAGCATGGCATTCCAAACATTTCGACTCGCGAAAAACTTTCATCGCGATTGATGGAATGACTGCCCTGAGAGCCGTTAAGCCGCTGCTGTTTGTCTGTACCTGAAAGGCTGGTTTGCCCGTGTTCAGCACGCTATGGTCAATCTCGTCGAATGGTTTTTCCTCAGGCAAACCTTCACCATACTCGTCATTGGTGCCCTTGCCGCGGACAACACGCAGTTCGAGGAGTTTGTCTGAAACCCCCAGACGTTTAATGAAGAGGGCGCGACTGGGCACATGGCTGATGGCGTCTTTGCCTTCAATCTTTACATCCATCAAGGTGTTCATGCCGTTATTTGCGCCGTCTGCAATCGCAATGGCGCGCTCATGCGCCCCTTGCATTTCAGCCTGTTCGAACTGATGACTCAACCACTGCTGAGCTGCCAGCAACACAATCAGCACACAGGCCTGAATAAGCAGTTGCATCCTGCGTTGCAGCCCGAGGGTGTTCCAATAGTTCGAAAAATATGGCATGACAAGCTCCAATGAGACGGCCAGACGCGACACCAACCCCTGAAAAATTTAACCGTGTGACATTTGTCCTGTCGCAATCAACCGGGCTATCTCTTCCTCGGCTGCGAGCCAGTCTTCGGCAGGATTGCCGGGGGCAAAACCTCGGCGTTCGGCAATGTAGAAAGCGGCTACTTCCACGTAATGCTGGCGCTGCTGCGCGCTGATGGTTGGCTTGGTAGCTAAGCTGGGTGCGGCCGCTGCTGCAACTTTTTTAATCGCTGGTTTTTTTACAGCAGGTGCTTTGGCGGCTGGCGCTTTGGCTACAGGCGCTGGCACTGCGCCTGCTGGTGTCGCTGGTGTTTTTGCGGTGACTGGTTTTGCAGCAACAGGGGCTTTGGCCATCACTGTTTTAGCTGCTGCTTTGACTGGAGCTGCTGCTGGCGTTGCTTTTGTCGGTGCAGTTGTTGCATTGACTGAACTGGCTTTTTTGCTGGTGGCCATGAAATTCTCCTGAGTTTAGTTAAGCGGATAAGTACGCCATTGTGCCGTTAATGTATTGCACGGTTCATGATCTAAGTCAGTTTGCCTGACCTGCCATGAGTTTATGTACCAAATCGCCCGTATTGGAGGCTTTGAATTTTTTCATCAGACGGGCTCGATAAATTTCTACCGTACGGTGGCTAATGCTCAGTGCGCGACCGATTTCCTTGCTCGTGAGTCCGTCCATCAGGTGTGCCGCCACCTCTCGTTCGCGTGCAGTGAGTTCGGCTTTTACGATGCGTTGGGCGCTCAAATCCTCAAAAGTCCAGATGCCAGCCTCATGTGGAGTAGCCTGGTTCAGGGCGCGACCTGTGACGTGGCACCAAAAGGTTTCACCCGTGGCGCGTTTCAT
>CAIYYA010000325.1 GCA_903930255.1 uncultured beta proteobacterium | reverse complement strand
GCAATCGTTGGCCGTTCCTGCACAACCACGACAAGTACATCACCACTGACATCAATGCGGACATCTGCAAACAAACCCAGCGCAAACAAGGCACGAATCGAAGCGGCACCTTTATCATCGTCGTAAGTATCGCCAACACGAACTGGCAATGACACAAAAATAGTTCCAGGCTCAACCCGCTGCAAACCTTCAACGCGAATATCTCGCACTGTAAAGGGATTTACCGCCCAAGCCGATTGAGCCAAGAACACAAGAGAAGCCAAGGCACCTAACGCACCTAAATGAAAACGTTTATGTAGCATTTTTTCAAAAATAATAGACTAAATCAGCTTGATTAGGACGACTCATTAGCTAAAAAATAGACGCGTGACATCGTTGTAGAGAGCCACTAACATCATGGCACTCAAAACCACCAAACCACCACGCTGCAACTTATCCAACCAAAAATCAGACACAGCACGACCAGTAACACCTTCCCAAAGATAATACATCAGGTGTCCACCATCCAAGACGGGCAAAGGTAGCAAATTCAATACGCCTAGGCTAACACTAATAAGCGCTAAAAATGTTAAATAATGCGTCAGCCCCAAATTGGCGGAGCGCCCAGCATAGTCGGCAATTGTCAGTGGCCCACTGATATTTTTAACCGAGGCTTCACCGATTAACATTTTTCCTATCATGCTTAAGGTCAAAACCGACATATCCCAAGTTTTTTGTAAGGCTTTACCCATTCCTTGCGAAAAACCATAATGAATCAAAACTGATTCGGGTGCAATTCCAACATAGGCACCAATTCGACCGATTTTTCTGCCAGTTTCGCTAACGATCAATGGAGTGACCGTTATTTCTAGAATTTTCTCTTGTCGTTGAATTCGCCAGTTTTGGGGTTGCGCACCGATTGACTGAGTTGAATTGCGTATTATCTGGCGCAGTTGTTGTGCATCCACTATTGCTTCACCATTCACCTCAAGCACTTTGTCCCCTGGCAACAAACCAGCTTGCATGGCTGCACCTTGAGGAACAATTTCACCTAGCTGAGCAGCCGAAAAAGGGCTTTGAATCCCAATTTTTTCAAACAACTGGGCATCTACTTCGGTTGCACCCAAATCAGCCAACATCAATCGCAGAGTTTTCTCACCACCACGGCCATTGCGTACCACAACACAATCTATGTCCGCTGGTGCCAAAGCAGCACGAGTCAAAAGCCACCGAAAATCCTCAAAAGAGGAAATTTCAACCAGTTCAGTGTCAACAAATCCTGCCCGCAGAACCCTTTCACCACCGTGCAAACCAGCTTGACTGGCTAATGACCCAGGTGTCGGATACGCTAAAACGGGTGTGGAAAGCTGCACTCCCATCCAGTTAACAACAGAATATAAAAGCACGGCCAGCACCAAATTGGCGAGCGGACCAGCAAGAACGATCGCAAAACGACGCAATAAAGTTTGATTATTGAATGCTTGTGCTCGTAGCGCAGCATCAACTGGCGCTTCGCGCTCATCGAGCATCCGGACAAAGCCACCCAGAGGAAAAACTGCGAGTGCGAATTCAGTGCCTGACTTAGGTGATTTCCATTGCCACAAAGGCTTACCAAAACCGATCGAAAAACGGAGCACCCGCACGCCACACGCGACAGCCATACGGTAATGGCCGAATTCGTGTACCGCGATAAGCAGTGCCAGTGCACTGATAAAAGCCAACACGCTTAGCATGCCATTCCACGCATCAATTGCTGCGCCAGCGATCGTGCTTGGGCATCTAACGCCAGTAAATCATCAAGAGACCCAGGGGGCTGAGGTGAAAGTCGATTCAAGGTTTCGAGATTTAACTTATGGATTTGATCAAATCGGATAGCACCAGCCAGAAACCCAGCCACTGCAATTTCGTTCGCCGCATTCAGCACCGCTGTACTGCCAGGAGGTGCAAGCAAGACATCCCATGCGAGCTGCAAACCCGGGAAACGCTGTGCATGACCGCATGACTGCATCGACTCAAAACTCAAATCAGCCATCGTATTGAAATTCAGCGCACTTGCCCCTGATTCAATTCGATCTGGCCATGACAGACCATAGGCGATTGGAACTTTCATATCAGGCGTGCCCAGCTGTGCCACCACCGAATGATCACGGTACTGAACCATCGAATGAATCACACTTTGTGGGTGTATAACAACCTCAATTTGTGAAGGAGGCACACCAAACAAATACTTGGCTTCTATCACTTCCAGCGCTTTGTTCATCATGGTGGCTGAATCGACAGAAATTTTGCGACCCATGACCCAATTAGGATGCGCACAAGCCTGCTCGGGTGTGATATTGGCAAATGTGGTAGGGTCACGTTGACGAAATGGCCCCCCCGAGGCTGTCAGAATAATTTTTTGAATTTGCTGTGGCCAGAGCTTCTCATCATCTGGCAAAGACTGAAACACAGCCGAATGCTCGCTATCAATCGGCAGTAGCTTGGCGCCACCTGCAACAACCGCTTGCAAAAAATAGTCACCACCCACAACAAGCGCTTCTTTGTTGGCTAACAACAACCGTTTGCCTGATCGAGCTGCCGCCAAACACGAAGCCAGTCCAGCAGCCCCCACAATGGCCGCCATCACCGTGTCAACCTGCTCGTGCGCTGCCAGCATAGATATTGACTGAGTGCCCCACAAAACTCGCGTTTTCAACGCAAGTAAGCGGCATTGGCGATCGAGCTCTTGACCATGTGCTTCACTCGCCATCACAGCGAAAACCGGGTTGAATTGCACACACTGTTGGAGCATTTTGTCGACTTGCGTGCTAGCACTTAAGCCGAATACGCTAAACCGCTCAGGATGCTTGGCAATAACCTCCAGCGTGCTAATCCCAATTGAGCCAGTTGAACCCAAAATTGCGACGCGTTGTTTGCAGGAATTCATACCCATTATTCCTTTTAACTCAAAACGAATTAAACATCATGGCTAAGGGCAGTGTGGGCAACAAGGCATCAATGCGGTCTAACACACCACCATGTCCTGGCAGCAATCCACTGCTGTCTTTGGCGCCCGCACTGCGTTTTACTAACGACTCGAGCAGATCACCCACGACGCTCATGGCTGACATAAAGACACAAACAGTCACTAAAAAAAACCATCCACTGCGCCCTGCTTGGGTATAGAAACTTGGTACCACGATGGTCCAATGCGCATCACTGTATTGCCAGGCAAAGGCCAAAAGCAATACGGTCAGCATTCCACCCCAAACACCTTCCCAACTTTTGCCGGGGCTAATCGATAGGGCTAATTTACTGCGAATGAAACGTCCGCCGAATGCCCGACCTGCAAAATAAGCACCAATGTCTGCACTCCAAACCAAAGCCAAAACAGAGAGCAAAAAATTAGTTCCAATGAGTTTCGCCTGCGCGACTGCCAACCATGTCAAGATCAGCGCAAGCATGCCAAAAATCAAGCGCAAAGCTTGGCTATGGCGTGACCAGGCCGTCACTCCTGAACGCAAAATCCAGGCACCCAGCGCAACCCACAGCGCACCAGACCAAAGCCAAAGAGTGTGCATTGGATGCGTTAGCCATTGCATTGACCAAAGCCATCCACACAAAATCAAATTAACAACTGCAAAGCATAAACTAGCCAACTGACTCAAGCCGTTCAGCCGCCCCCACTCCCAGGCTGCTGCAGCAATAAAGAGCAAAGCCAAGAGGCAGAAGGGTGTTGGATCAACGTAAAAAAGTGCCGGAAGCAATATCAGCAGCAGCAACAAAGCCGTCATGATTCGCTGCTTCAGCATGGCTTGGCCTTAGGCTACCTGATGGGCAGAATCTGCAGCATCAAGTTGATGCGATGTCTTCCCAAAACGGCGCTGTCTTTGCGCATATGTCGACAAGGCCAGATCAAGCGAAGTCTCATCAAAATCAGGCCACAACTTATCAGAGAAATAAAACTCAGAGTAAGCCGACTGCCATAGCAAAAAATTGCTGATACGCTGTTCTGCGCCGGTGCGCACCACCAGATCAGGATCTGGTACATGTGCCAAAGCCATCGCCTGGCTCAAGTTGTCTTCGTTCGCAGGTATGTTCTTGGCTTGCAGCTGAGCAGCCGCTTGGACGATATCCCAGCGACCTCCATAGTTAAAACAGACATTCAAAACCAATCGCTGATTTTGAGCAGTTGTTGTTTCGGCTTGTTCAATTCCCGTTAAAACGCGTGGCGACAAACCTTGACGTTCACCAATAAAGCGCAACTGCACCCCATCAGCATGCAATTGAGCCACTTCGCGACCGAGCGCCATGGCAAACAAGTCCATCAGGCCAGAAACTTCATCAGCTGGACGCTGCCAGTTTTCCGAAGAAAAAGCAAACACCGTCAAAACCCGAATACCCCGCACCTCACAAGCCTTAGCACAACGTTTGAGCGATTCAACCCCTTGCTTATGCCCTGCTATGCGCGGCAAAAAACGCTTGGATGCCCAGCGCCCATTGCCATCCATCACGATGGCTACATGTTCAGGCACAGAGTTCTTGGCCATGCCGAATCAAACCGCCATGATGTCTTGATCTTTGGCTGCGACTAATTGGTCAATCGCAATGACATGCCGGTCTGTGACCTTTTGCACGTCGGTCTCGAGACGTTTTTGATCGTCCTCGGAGGCCAATTTGTCTTTTACCAATTTTTTGATGGCCTCATTGGCATCACGGCGTAAATTACGCACGGCAATTTTGGCACTTTCGCCTTCGTTTTTAACGATTTTGGTGAGCTCTCTGCGGCGCTCTTCTGACATTGGAGGCATCGGAACACGAATTAGATCACCCATAGAAGATGGATTTAAGCCAAGATCGCTATCCCGAATGGCCTTTTCGATTTTGGCACCCATACCTTTTTCCCAAGGCTGAACACTGACTGTTCGCGAATCGAGCAAAGACACGTTAGCCACCTGACTGATCGGTAGCATGGAACCGTAATAATCAACATGCACCGTGTCCAAGATAGCTGGATTAGCCCGACCTGTACGAATTTTTGTCAGATTGTGCTTAAACGCTTCAATCGACAAATCCATCTTTGTTTCTGTGTGTTTTTTAATCTCGGCAATTGGCATTGCTTTATCTCCTGGGTCAAAGTTCAAAAAGATGATTAATGGCTGCAGATTTTGGCACGATCAGGCAAACACCAAAGTACCCTCATCTTCACCCAGCACAACGCGCTTGAGTGCGCCATGCTTGAAAATTGAAAAAACCTTAATCGGTAATTTTTGATCACGACACAAGGCAAACGCGGTGGCATCCATAATGCCCAAGTTTTGCGACATTGCATCGTCAAATGAAATCGAACTGTAGCGGGTCGCGGTGGGATCTTTGTTGGGGTCTGCACTGTAAACACCATCAACCTTGGTCGCTTTAAGCACCATCTCAGCACCAATTTCAGCACCACGCAAGGCGGCTGCTGTATCTGTAGTAAAGAAAGGGTTACCCGTGCCAGCGGCAAAAATCACCACCTTGCCTTCTTCCAGATATTGCAAGGCTTTTGGCCGAATATAGGGCTCAACAACCTGCTCAATCGCAATGGCAGACATCACGCGCGCGGTCAGGCCTGCCTTATTCATAGTGTCACCAAGTGCCAAGGCGTTCATCACAGTCGCCAACATCCCCATATAGTCTGCCGTAGCGCGGTCCATTCCGACCGAGCCACCTGCCACACCCCGAAAAATATTGCCCCCACCAATCACAACAGCCACCTGCACACCCAACTGCGTCACTTCGACAATTTCGTTAACCATGCGAACGATGGTGTCACGATTAATGCCAAACGCATCATTACCCATTAGCGCTTCACCCGATAATTTGATCAAAATTCGCTTGAAGATCGCTTGAGGATGGGCCATGAAAACTCCTGATAAATGATTGGGTAATGCGTTGGGTTAAAAACTCAGGCAGATTGCTGAGCCGCAGCGACTTGAGCCGCCACCTCTGCTGCAAAGTCATCGACCTTC
>CAIYYA010000324.1 GCA_903930255.1 uncultured beta proteobacterium | reverse complement strand
GGAACCAGCAAGCCAAAAATAAGAGGTTTCAACCTGGATTGTTCATAAGAAAATTTACCGTTCGGGCTGAGCTTGTCGAAGCCTGGCAAGCCCTTCGACAAGCTCAGGGCGAACGGGACTAATGGATTTTCTCGGTTCAATTGAAAACGCTGCATGAGAAGTTACCTGAATAAATATCGGTTGCGCAGGATTACAAAAGTAGGAAATAGCTAAAGTTTGGCTGCGGCTGCCGTTGACTCAAAGCCACCGCCTGCGGCGCGGTACAGCGCGACCCAAGCACGTTGACGCTCCAATGCCAACAGCAGCACCTGCGAATCAGCCGCCAGTGCGCTGCGCCGGGCTTCTTCGAGTTCCATCAAGCTGGCCAGCCCCTGTGCATAACGCTGTTGCGTCGCCGCCAACGACTCGGTATAGCCCTGCGCGACCAGCGCAACATCGTCATTGCGTGCGGCCAGACTGTGCAGGTTCACCAAGGCTTCTTCGACCTCACGCACGGCCTGGCGCACTTTGGCCCGATAGGTCAGCACCGCGGTCTCATAGCTAGCTTGCGCTGCTTGCACATTGGCGACGCGTTGGCCCCCGTCAAAGAGAGGCAAGCTCAGCGCCAAAGGGCCAAACGACCAGGTTGACAGATCGGTATTCACGCCGCCACTGCTTAAGCGCAGGGCTCCAATCGAGCCATTTAAGCTCAAACGTGGCCAACGTTGAGCCTGCGCACTGCCAACCTGAGCACTGGCCAACACCACATCACGCTCCGCAGTAAAGATGTCGGGCCGCTGGGCGATCGTTTGGGCCGGCACAGTTGCTATTGAAAAAATAGCTGTCTGTGCTTGCTGCACCTGCGCAGCAGCCATTTTTTCTTTAAGACTGGGTTCTGCCAGGGCGGTCAGCGCCACCAGTGCCTTGGTGTCGAGCTCACACAAGGCTGCCTGGCTGGTGACACGGTTGCGGCCATCGGCAGCGCTGGCACGCGCCATGGCGGCCACTGCCGGTGCCAGCAAACCAGCCTTGACGCTGATTTCGCTCAAGCGTGCTGTAGTCTGGCGCGACTCGGCATCGCGCCGGGTCACGGCCAGTAGCCGGATGCAAGTGGCATAGCTGTAATACAAGTTGGCCACCTCAGCGGCCACCGATACGCGGGCATCGTGCCACTGGGCTTGGCTACCTTCATATTGCGCCTGTGCTGCCTGACTGAGCGCACGATTTGCCCCCACCAAGTCCAGCTCCCAAGCGGCCTGCAGCCCAGCTTGCAGGGTGCTTGCCAGCGGCACGGCCGGCTGACTGATACCCCGACTGGCACTGGCCTGCAAGCTCAAGTTAGGCAGCAGCGCAGCGTTGGCTGTGCTCAGACTGGCGCGGCTCGACTCGATGCGCGCCAGCGCCTGCGACACCGACGGGTTGACAGCCTGCGCTGCCACGATCAGTTCCACCAGCAGCGGGTCGCCGTGGCGCTGCCACCACTGGGCCAGCGAGCCCACATTGCCTTGGTGCGGCAACGGAGCCTGCCAAGCAGGGGCTACTTGCATGGCAACCTGAGGGGCTGGCAAGGTTGGCACCGTACAGGCACCGAGCAGCAAAGCCAAGAGTGGCATCAATCGGCAAGACAAGGAGGTCATTTCAGCAAACAAATCAGAGGTGTCAGAGCAGTAAATTGCTCCGATATTGTCCCACTACTGAGGGTAATGACACCTGCCACAAGGGCATTGACGTTCAAGCCGGCAACCAACGGCCCAGCGGCATGGCGCTGAAACTGCTGGCCGGTGTGCAAAAACAGGGTATTAAAGTGCAGGCCTGTTCGTTTTCCCGAATACGCTCTCTAAATGAGAGCATATTATGCTTGATGGACGGGCGCTGGATGGGTAAATGGCTTATAAGTTATACAACTACCAATCTCATCCATTCAAGCAGTAACCATCGCAAATGCAGCCAACGCACTGCCTTCGAAAGCGCCGATTCAAGGCCTCGCCGGCATCACTTTGCCGAAAAACTCAAACATGCGCTTGCGCGAGTCAACTGTGTCAGCTTCGCTGTAATGGTAGTGCACTCGTGTGCCTCGGAAATCTGTTTTACTAAAACCGTCCAAGTGCTTGCAGTCCCAGCAGTGGGTAGCATCTGGATAGACGTGCAATTGCAGCGCAGCGCCCTTGGCCTGAATAGGTTGCAGCTTTTGCATGCATTCATCAGCAGGCGTCTCGGTGTCTTGTGCGCCCATCAAAACCAGCAATGGCGTATCCATGTCGGGACGAATCAGTTCATAAGGCGCGCCAGTAGGAGGCCGCAGGGTAAAACAGCCCGGATAAAACGAAACGATGGCCGCAAAACGAGGAGTGCTCACCGATGGCACAGCACTTGGGCTACTCGCAAGCAGCCCAACCATGGCGCCCCAGGAGTAGCCAGCCAAGGCCACCCGTCTTCCATCAACAAAGGGTAAAGTGCGCAAGTGAGCGGCCGCCTGCAATGCATCTTTGGCACCACGAAAAAATGTCACACCGCCCTTGGGGCCCATGCAAACCGAATCCACACCGCGCGGCCCCAAGCTATCGATGATCATGGTCACGTAGCCTTGAGCCACAGCCTCCTTGGCCCAAGTCAACATTGACTGATTGCCCACACGCCCAGCTAAGCCGCCACACTGGTGCTGCAGCACAACGGCCGGAAACGGCCCGCTGCCCTCTGGTTTGTAAAGTGCCATTTGTGGTCTACTCCAAACTGAAAAAGTCGAATTTTCAGTGGGAAACTTCAAATCTTCTGGCGCCTGTTGCGCCAAAGCCCAAGCTGATGTCATCCCTATGCCAGCACATAGCCAGCGTAAGCAGTGTAAATTCATGGGTATCCATCCGAATAACAAACCAGCTCCGAATTTAACCGAGATTACCCTTTATTCCGTTTTCAGATCAATACGACATTAGGCGCGAAGCCGCAGACAGTGCTAACGCACGGCAAGGCGAAGCAACAACATGTCGTATTGATATGGAAATGGAATTAGCCCTCCATCCACGCCATCGAGTAGCAGCTATAACAGCTTCTGGCGCTTATGGATCAAGCGTGAACAGCTATGATGATTGAAAACAACGAGACAACAAGGACACCCCCATGCCAAACCCCTGGACGCTTTATGAATAACGCTTGGCTCATGCGCCTGCCTGTCGGCCTGTTTGCCGTACCAGTCGGGCTTTTCGCGCTCGCCGGTGCCTGGCGCCGCGCCGAGGCGTTTGGCTGGGAAATTGCACTCCCCATCAGTAGCGCCTTGGGCGAGCTGTCTGCCGTGCTATTGGCTTTGCTGATGACACTGTATGCAGCAAAAGCCATTCGGCACACTTCCAACGTGTCCGCCGAATTTACGCATCCGTTGATTGGCTCGCTATTCGCGCTCATACCCCTCTCGTTGATGCTTTGCAGCGTGCATTTTGGGCAAGCACACAACACCGGATGGCTGACATTTACCCTGCTCGCCCTCACACTTCAGGGTGTGATTGCTTTGCGCGTGGTCGCACTGCTCGCCACGGGCAAGTTGCACGCCGTCGCCGTGACACCGGCACTCTATTTACCACCCGTGGCGGGTGGCTTTGTGGGTGCACTGGCGATGCACAGCTTGGGTTATCCGGGTTGGGCGGGTTTGCTGTTTGGCATGGGTCTGGCGAGCTGGGCGCTACTCGAAGCACGCGTGCTCAATAGTCTTTTTGAGGGGCCATTGCCCGAAGCACTGCGCCCCACAATTGGCGTGGAGTTAGCACCACCAAGCGTTGCCACCTTGGTGGCAGCATCGTTATGGCCAAGCTTGCCCGGTGAAGTGTTGATCGTTGGCCTGGGTGTTGCTGCAGGTCCACTGGTTGCCGTCATGGCACGTTGGTCGTGGTGGAGCAAGGTGCCGTTTTCGATTGGATTTTGGTCATTTTCGTTCCCGGTAGGGGCCTTGGCAGGTGCCGTCATCGAGGTGGTGCGCCGGGGTCACTGGCCCGCACTGGTCGGTGGAATTGCCTTGGCGATGGCCAGCAGCGTGATATTGTTCCTGGCCGTGCGCACGGTCATATTAGCCCTGCAAGGGCGCCTGCTGCCCAGTGCGCCGGTGCAGCGCTCCTGAGCATTCAGATCGATAAACAACTCCAGCGCAATGCTGCGACCCTCCCAGCCGCACAAAAACGAAAACGGTTTTTTCCGTGCCTTGTCAAGCGCGGGGCAACCTATGCAGCCAAACCAGCAAATGCAGCAATCACAGCCTCAGGCGCCTGCACCAACTCGATCAGCACGCCCTCACCCGCAATGGGAAACTCGTCGTTAGACTTGGGGTGTAAAAAGCAGATGTCAAAACCTGCTGCACCCTTGCGAATGCCACCTGGAGCAAAACGCACGCCAGACGCCGTGAGCCACTCAACGGCTTTGGGTAAGTCGTCAATCCACAAACCCACATGATTCAACGGCGTGGTATGCACGGCGGGTTTTTTATCGGGATCGATCGGCTGCATCAAATCGACCTCGACCTTGAACGGCCCACTGCCCATGGCGCAAATGTCTTCATCGACGTTTTCGCGCTCGCTTTGGAACGTGCCAGTCACTTCAAGCCCGAGCATCTCAACCCAGAGCTTTTGCAGACGGGTTTTGCTCGGGCCTCCGATAGCGATTTGCTGGATTCCCAGCACTTTGAAAGGCCTGTCCTGAGCGATTCGAAGGGGGCGCTGACTCATGCAAACTCCACAATTGGCTGATCCACCGTCAAGCTCTCGCCCTTGGCGGCCAGCACCTTGCCGACCACACCATCAGCAGCCGCAAACAACACGTTTTCCATTTTCATGGCTTCAATCACGGCAATGCGCTCACCCGCCTGCACTTTTTGCCCCACCTGCACCGCTACATTCACCAACAAACCGGGCATGGGCGAAAGCACATAGCGGCTCATGTCCGGCGGAGCCTTGAACGGCATCAGGGCGTGCAACTCGGCCATGCGCGGTGAAATCACCAGCACGTCGATGCGGCAGCCGTTGTGTTGCACAGACAGCGCCAAGGGGTTTTTCGGCGTGCCGCGTTCGACCTGCGCGGTGAAGGCATTGCCATTCACAGTGCCGGTGATGCAGACGTCATTGATGCGTGAATTGCTGCAAATTTCATAGCTGCGCTCGCCCACCCTGACGCGCGCAGAGCCGGTTTGACCAACAAACTCATCAACATGCACCGGGGTATAGACGTTGGCACCTTCGGCACCCAAAGTGACCACCGTGTAGTCGCTGCCCGCATTCACGGCGTAGCCTGGCAACTGACCGCTGATACCTGCCGCACGCTCACGCGATTTGCGCCGCACAAAGGCCGCCAGCGCCTGCATGAAGCTCGGGTCTTCATGCGGTACGTCTTCGGCTTTGAAGCCGTGAGCGTAGTTTTCGGCAATGAAACCGGTGTTGAAATCGCCACTGACGAACTTGGGGTGCGCCAGCAAGGCCGCCTGAAACGGGATGTTGCTCGAAACACCGCGAATCACAAAGCCGTTGAGCGCTTCGCGCATTTTGGCGATCGCATCATGGCGATCGGTGCCGTGCACGATCAGTTTGGCGATCATCGAGTCGTAATACATCGGGATTTCGCCACCGTCTTGCACACCAGTATCCACCCGCACGCCAAAATAGTCGGTCGTGTTGCCTTGTTCCATGGTTTGCTTGGGCGGCGCAAAGCGCACCAAGCGCCCGGTGGAAGGCAAAAAGTTGCGAAATGGGTCTTCGGCGTTGATGCGGCATTCCATCGCCCAGCCATTGCGCTTGACATCGGCTTGCGTCAAAGGCAGTGCCTCACCAGCGGCCACGCGAATCATCAGCTCAACCAGATCGAGCCCGGTGATGCACTCGGTCACCGGGTGCTCTACCTGAAGGCGGGTGTTCATCTCCAGGAAATAGAACGACTGGTCTTTGCCCACGACAAATTCGACCGTGCCGGCACTTTGGTATTTGACGGCCTTGGCCAATTGCACCGCCTGCTCACCCATGGCTTTGCGCGTGGCATCGCTGATAAAGGGGCTGGGTGCCTCTTCGATCACCTTCTGGTGCCGGCGCTGGATCGAGCACTCACGCTCATTCAAATACACCACGTTGCCAAAGCTGTCTCCAATCAACTGGATTTCGATGTGGCGCGGCTCTTCGACAAATTTTTCAACAAACACACGGTCATCGCCAAAGCTGTTGCGCGCCTCGTTGGTGCAACTGGTGAAGCCTTCAAAGGCTTCTTTGTCGTTGTAGGCCACACGCAAACCTTTGCCGCCGCCGCCCGCGCTGGCCTTGATCATGACAGGGTAACCAATGCCTTTGGCAATTTCAACGGCCTTTTCTGGTGACTCGATGGCACTGTTTACACCGGGAATGCAATTTACACCAGCCGCACCTGCGAGCTTTTTAGATTCGATCTTGTCGCCCATAGCAGCCATCGAATAGTGCTTGGGGCCAATAAAAACGATGCCTTCTTCTTCAACTTTTTTTGCAAAGGCTGCGTTTTCGCTCAAAAACCCGTAGCCGGGGTGCAGCGCCTGGGCCCCCGTTTGTTTGCAAGCGGCAATGATCTTGTCGCCCACCAGATAGCTCTCGCGGCTCGGTGGTGCGCCGATGTGGACGGCTTCATCGGCCAGCAGCACAAAGCGCGCGTCTTTGTCGGCATCTGAATAGACGGCAACGGTTTTAATGCCCATTTTTTTCGCCGTGGTGATAACGCGGCAGGCGATTTCACCCCGATTTGCAATCAGTATCTTCTTAAACATAGCTCTTCTCCATCGTGTTGAAATCGCCTGTGTGCGCTGCGCGCACCATGCAATGTAGCTTCGCTGCTGCGCCGCTTCGCGGCTGGTCACCACGGTTGGCGATCAGTATTTTGGTAAACATGGTTCTTTTCCTTTAATTTCCCGTTCGGGCTGAGCCTGTCGAAGCCCATCCGTTCGGAGAGATACCCTTCGACAAGCTCAGGGCGAACGGCTGCAAAATCACAACGGGATGTTGCCGTGCTTGCGCCACGGGTTTTCGATTTTTTTGTCTTTCAGCATCACCAGACTGCGGCAGATGCGCTTGCGGGTTTCGCTGGGCAAAATCACGTCGTCAATGAAGCCGCGCGCGCCCGCCACAAACGGGTTGGCAAAACGGGCTTTGTATTCGGCTTCTTTGGCGGCCAGTTTGGCGGGGTCGCCCTTGTCTTCACGGAAGATGATTTCCACCGCGCCCTTGGCACCCATCACCGC
>CAIYYA010000323.1 GCA_903930255.1 uncultured beta proteobacterium | reverse complement strand
TCATCCTTACCGAAAAAATGTTCAAATGCTAAACAAACCAATTGTACGCCAATCTTCCGTACAAAATGCACAACAAGGCATCGACAACTTCTTCTCTTCAAGGGCCGCTTGCAAGCACGTCAAGCGAGAAAAGATGTGACTGATCATACCGGGCGGCTACAAAACCATGACAGCTAGGGTGAACCCACCCCGTTTGTCGCAATTCCTTCAAACCAGCCAAATATCCGGGATAAACGAACCAATTACTCGCAATAGTGCCGATTGGGAGATCGTTATCCCCTGGCATCCAAATTGCAATGAGAAGACTACCTATCCCATCAGGAGTCCTCCATGTCAGCAACTCTCAAGGCGCGCATTGCCGATGTGTTTGATGAGCCGGGTTGCGACATCAACCAAGGCAAAAGCGAGAAAGATCGCAAAAAGGGCTGCACCAAGCAGCTACAACCCGGCGCGGCCGCGGGTGGCTGTGCTTTTGACGGGGCCAAGATTGCGCTGCAACCCATCGCCGATGTGGCGCATCTGGTGCATGGGCCAATTGCCTGCGAAGGCAACTCCTGGGACAACCGGCACAGCGGCTCATCCGGTCCACAGATTTACCGCACGGGTTTTACCACTGACATCAACGAGCTTGACGTGATTTATGGCGGTGAGAAGCGCCTATTCAAGTCGATCCGCGAGATTCTGGAAAAATACGACCCACCGGCCGTTTTTGTCTATCAGACTTGCGTCACAGCGCTGGTCGGCGACGATATTGAAGCAGTCTGCAAACGCGCCACCGAGAAGTTTGGCAAGCCCATCATCCCGGTCAATGCCCCAGGTTTTGCTGGCCCCAAAAATTTGGGCAACAAGCTCGGTGCCGAGGCCCTTTTGGATTACGTGATTGGCACGCGCGAGCCAGAATTCACCACACCCTACGACATCAACATCATTGGCGAATACAACCTGGTCGGTGAGCTGTGGCAGGTCAAGCCGCTGCTCGATGCCTTGGGCATTCGGATTTTGTCGTGCATCGCGGGCGACGGCCGCTACAACGACATTGCCAGCGCGCACCGTGCCAAAGCCAACATGATGGTGTGCTCCAAGTCAATGATCAACATCGCCACCAAGATGCAGCAGCGCTGGGGCATTCCGTACTTTGAGGGCTCGTTCTACGGCATTGGCGACATGAGCGAGAGCTTGCGCCAAATCGCCAAACTGCTGGTGCAACAAGGCGCCCCCGACGATTTGCTGGAGCGTACCGAGCGGCTGATTGGGGTGGAAGAGGCCCGAGCCTATGAGCGCATCGAACACTTCAAACAACGCCTCACCGGCAAACGCGTACTGCTGATTACCGGCGGCGTTAAATCGTGGTCGGTAGTAGCGGCTCTGCAAGAAGCAGGTCTTGTCATTGTGGGTACCAGCGTCAAAAAGAGCACCAAAGAAGACAAGGAAAAGATCAAGGAAATCATGGGTGACGATGCCCACATGATCGACAACATGACCCCGCGCGAGATGTACACCATGCTGCGCGATGCCCGGGCCGACATCATGCTCTCGGGCGGGCGCTCACAGTTTGTGGCGCTTAAAGCACGCATGCCCTGGCTCGACATTAACCAGGAGCGCTACCACCCCTATGGCGGCTACGAAGGCATGGTCGGTTTAGTGCGCGAAATTGACCGCGCCATCTTCAACCCGGTTTGGCAGCAAGTGCGAATTCCAGCGCCCTGGGGTGAAAGATGAACCACCCCCGAAGCGCCTGCGGCGTCTTCGCCCTCAAGGGAGCATCACCAGCGGCCCGGCAAAGCCGGTTCCGCAGTGACCCTGGCGCATTCACGTCTAGTTGGTGACTAAGAGGAGTCTATACATGGCCAGCGTCATTGAATCCAAAAAGGCTTGCTCGGTAAACCCGCTCAAGATGAGTCAACCGCTGGGTGCAACACTGGCGTTTTTGGGGCTGGATGCCTGTATGCCGGTGATGCACGGCTCGCAAGGTTGCACCTCATTTGGGCTGGTGCTGCTGGTACGCCACTTCAAGGAATCCATCCCGCTACAAACCACCGCCATGAACGAGGTCACCTCAATCCTTGGCGGCTATGACAACCTGGAAGCCGCGCTGGTCAACATCCGCAACCGTAGTGCGCCCAAAATCATTGCCATTTGCTCGACCGGACTGACCGAAACCAAGGGCGACGATGTCGATGGTTACCTGGTAACAGCGCGCAAGCGCAAGCCCGAGCTGGCCGATACCGAGATCGTCTATGTTTCCACGCCCGATTACGTGGGTGGTTTTGAAGACGGCTATCAGCACGCTGTGAGCGCGATTGTGCGCACCCTGGTCAAACCGCTGCCGGTCAGTGCGCAGCAGATCACGCTGTTGCCAGGCAGCTATCTGTCACCCGCAGACATCGACGAATTACGCGAGATCATCGAAGCGTTTGGCCTGTCAGTGATCGTGCTGCCGGATATTTCTGGTTCTCTGGACGGCCATATTCCGCCCGACTGGCGCGGTACCACTTTGGGCGGCACCACGCTGACGCAAATTCGTGCAGCCGGTGCCTCGGCTTGCACCTTGGGTGTAGGCGAGCAAACCCGCCAAGCTGCCCAAGCACTGCAAGACATTGCCGGCACGCCGTTTGAAATCTTCGAGCGCTTAACTGGCTTGGCCGTGAATGACCGCTTGTTGCAAAAGTTGTCTGTGCTCTCAGGCCAACCCGTTCCCGCCAAATACAGGCGCCAGCGCAGCCAGTTGCTCGATGCGATGCTCGACAGTCACTTTTACACCGGTGGCATCAAGGTAGCGATTGCCGCCGAGCCCGATTTGTTGCTGGCCGTGGGCAGCATGCTGGTTGACATGGGAGCCGAGCTGACCTGTTGTGTCAGCACCACCAAATCAGCCTCGCACGCCCTGTTACCGGCTAGCCAAGTGATTTTGGGTGACCTAGAAGATTGGGAGCAGGCGGCTACAGATTGCGACCTGCTGGTCACGCACTCGCATGGTCGCCAGGCTGCGCAGCGCTTAAACAAACCTCTGTTGCGCATCGGCTTTCCAGTGTTTGACCGCATTGGCAACGCCCACCGTCGTCTGGTGGGCTACCGCGGCAGCATGGAGCTGATCTTTGATATCGCCAATCTGATGCTAGACCATGTGGCGCACCACCACCCAGGCGACTGGCCGCTAACACCCGAGGCTTTGCACGCAGCCAGCAGCGTCGCACCGCCAACTCACCCTCATTGAACGCACCCCAACCCAAGGAGTACCTTATGAAAATTGCCTTCGCTACCCAAGACAAAGAAAGTGTCAATGCGCACTTTGGCTGGGCCAAAAGCATCGTTGTCTATGACGTTTCCCCCACGGGACACCAGTTTGTTGAGAGTTTTGAGTTTGGTGACACGCTCGAAGAAGATGGCGACGAAGACAAGCTGGCACCCAAGCTTGAGGCCATCAAAGACTGTGCCATTGTGTATGTGGCTGCCATTGGCGGCTCGGGTGCTGCTCGGGTGGTGGCTTTGAAGATTCACCCCATCAAGGTGCCCCAGCCTGAATCCATCATCGGAATTCTGGACAAGCTGCAAGCAGTGCTGCAGGGCACACCACCACCCTGGCTGCGCAAAGCACTGGCCAAAGAGGGTGCACGAACATTCAACTTTGAAGAGGAAGAGGTCACCCAATGACAGAATCGGTAAACACAGAGGTGGTCGCCCCCGCCGACAATGACGAGTCCTATCTGGCCACTCCATTTGTGCAACAACTTATCAAACAATTGCGCGCTCAGGACATGAACGGCACCTGGGACAGCAAAAGCGATTTGCAGTTGCTCAAGCCTTATATTCACACCGCTGAAGAGCGTCGCGCCTTGCCGATTCTGGGTGACCCCGACCCCGAGACGCTGTGGCACCTGGAGATTTTTTACAACGCCATTGCCGTGGCCATTGAGCGCGAAACCGGTCAGATGGTGTCACCCATGATGAAAATGAGCCACGAAGGTTTTGGCCGCATGGTGTTGATTGCTGGCCGTCTGGTGGTGGTGAACAAACAATTGCGCGACGTGCATCGCTTTGGCTTTGCATCGCTGGCCAAACTGGCGCAGGCCGGTGGCAAGTTTTTTGATGAAGCGGTGAGCATGATCCGCACCTACCCTGCCGTTGCGCAATATGGAGCCTGACCATGAGCCTTGACGCCGATGAACTCAAAACCCGTCTGAAAAAGCTCAATGCCCGAGCCACCCAGGCCAAGATGGATCTGCACGATCTGTCTGAAGAATTGCCCACCAACTGGGAAAATATATTGCAAGTGGCCCAGCGTTGTCACGAAGCCCACGCCATGTTGATGGACGCGCGCAAAGCGGCGGCCGCCTTATGAGTAGCCCATTTAGCGTCACCTTGCCCAGCGGTGAAACCTGGACACCCAACTTCGTCGCCTCTTTGGATGATCAAAAATGCATCGGTTGCGGGCGCTGCTTCAAGGTTTGTTCTCGTGGCGTGCTAGAGCTGGTGGGGCTGACCGAAGACGGTGAACGGGTTGCCGTAGATCCCGACGACGATGACGACGACGAAGAATACGAAAAGAAGGTCATGACCATCGCCCACCAGGAGCTTTGCATTGGCTGCACCGCCTGCTCAAAAATTTGCCCTAAAAAATGCTACAGCCACGCGACTGCGCTGGTTTGATCGGTGCCGCGGCATTCACACCCCGTGCCAGGCATCGGCGGGCTGCCAGGTGGCGCTCCAGGCTGGCAACTGATCTGGCGGCATGGGCCGTGCAATGCCGTAGCCTTGCGCCAGTTCGCAGCCCAGTTGCAACAGGGCGGTGCCGTGCGCCACGGTTTCTACGCCTTCGGCAATCACGTCGCGTTTGAAAGCCGCAGCCAGACTGATGACGCCTTGCAAAATAGCCAGATCATCGGGATCGTCGAGCATGTCTCGCACAAAGCTTTGGTCGATCTTGAGCAGCGTGACACGCAGACGTTTGAGGTAGGTCAGTGACGAGTAGCCGGTGCCAAAGTCGTCCAGTGCAAACTTCACCCCCATCTTGGCGCAATCCTCGATCACCTGTGACACCTGCGCCATGTCCGCCAGTGCACTGGTCTCCAGCACTTCAAGCTCCAGGCTGGCCGGGTTAACGTGTGGATGTTTTGCCAGAATGGCTTGCAGACGCAGCACAAAGTCGCCTTGCTGCAACTGGCGTGCACCGATGTTCACGCTTACCGGTAGGTTCAGACCCGCTGCCTGCCAATGCTCAATTTGAGTTAGCGCGGTGTCGATCACCCATTCGCCCACAGCGATAGCCAGCGGGTGATCTTCGATCACTGGCAAAAACGCTGCTGGTGCCAGCAGGCCCTTTTGCGGATGCTGCCAGCGGATCAGTGCCTCGGCACCCATCACCTGACCGCTGCGCATGTTGACCTTGGGCTGGTAGTGCAGTGTGAACTCACGGTTTTCCAGCGCCAGGCGGATGCGCTCCAGGCTTTCGTGATGGTCGCGCAAGCTGCTGTCCAGCGCGGCATCAAAAACGCAGTAACGATTTTTGCCCGCCAGCTTGGCCTGGTACATGGCCTGGTCGGCCTGTCGCAAAAGCTGGTCGGCATCGATGTCGGCTGCCTGTGGGTAAAAGGTAACCCCCAAACTGGCCGAAACGTTCAGCAACAACTCGCCCACCGGCACCGGCAGTGCGGCAGCCGCCAGCAGTCGGTCAAGTAGCGGCAAACTGGCCGCCCGGTCTTCAAGATCAATCAGCACCGCCACAAACTCGTCGCCACCAATGCGCGCCATGGTGTCGCCCTCGCGCAGTGCCTCTTTCATACGATGGGCCAGGGTGATCAGCACTTGGTCGCCGGTTTCATGGCCGTGCTGGTCGTTGATGGCCTTAAAGCCGTCCAAGTCCAGATAGGCCACGGCCAACTGTTGGTCGCGTCGCTGCGCTTGTGCCATGGCGTGCTGCAAGCGGTCGGCCAGCAACACGCGGTTGGGCAGGCTGGTGAGTGCATCAAAGTGGGCAATGTGCTCCAACTGACTTTCATGCGCCTTGCGCTCGGTGATGTCGGAAAACAGGGCGATGTATTGGCGCACGTTGCCCTGTGCGTCGCGCACCGCGCTGACGGTTTGCATTTCGGGAAACACCTCGCCGTTTTTGCGCCGGTTCCAGATTTCGCCATACCAATAGCCGTGCTCGATCAGGTTGCGCCACATGTCGGCAAAATACTCAGAGCCGTGGCGTCCCGAATTCAGCAAGCGCGGGTTTTGCCCCAGCACTTCGTCACGCGTGTAGCCAGTAATGCGGGTAAATGCCTCGTTGACATCAATGATGCTGGCATCGGGCGTGGTGATCATGATGCCCTCCAGCGCATGGGTAAAGACACCGGCAGCAAGCTGCAGTTTCTCCTGCGCTTGCTTGCGCTCGATGGCGATGCTGGTCAGACTGGCGGTTTGCTCGATCAGCTCAATATCGGCTTGCAATGGCGTGTGCGGCGCACGGTGGTAAATGGCAAAAGTGCCCAGCACCTGACCGTTGGCCCCGCGAATCGGCTGCGACCAGCATGCGCCCAGCCCGGCGCTGGTTGCCAGATCTTGGTAGGGCGCCCAATAGGGGTGCGTGGCGATGTCGTCCACGATCACCCGCTCGCCGGTAAAGGCTGCCGTGCCACAAGAGCCCACCCCAACCCCGATTTCAATGCCGTCAAGCGCTGCGTTATAAAAATCAGGCAAGCTCGGTGCCACCCCTCTCATAAAATGGCGGCCATCGGTGTCGAGCGGCAGGATGCTGCACAACATGGCCGGGTGGAGTTGCTCGACCCCCCGCACAATGCTTTCAAGCAAGACAGAAAGGGGTTCGTTGGCGGCCAGCAGCTCCAGCGTGTGCGTTCGAAATCGTTTGTATTGCTCGGCTTGCTTGCGCGCCGTGATGTCGCTGTTGGTGCCAATCATGCGCAGCGGCTTGCCGTCTGCAGTGCGCTGCACCACCATGCCGCGCCCCATCGTCCATTGCCAGCTGCCGTCCTTGCACAGCATGCGGAACTCAACCGTGGCGCTGCCCGGCCTGCCTTCCAAATAGGGTTGCATCGCGGCAAATACCCCCGGCGCGTCATCCGGGTGGATGCGCTTGGTCCACTCGTCTGCACTTTCGCCAATTTCTGCGTCGGCAAAGCCCAGCATGGTTTTGTAGCGCGGTGAGTAAAAAGCCTTGCCGGTCTGCATGTTCCAGTCCCACAGGCCGTCACCCGCCCCTTCAATGGCAAATTTCCAGCGTTCTTCGCTGGCGATGAGAGCCGCCTCGGCTTGCTTGCGCTCGGTGATGTCTTGCACCAGCCCGGCCACGCGCACCACCCGCCCGCTGGCATCGCGCTCGGGGAACCCTTTGGCGATGCACGGGCGCTGCTCGCCGCTGGGTTGCACTGTCATCAGCTCAATCTCGTAAGGTGTGCCGTCTGACACCGCCTTGCCCACCGCCGCAAACAAAATTTGCGTGGACTCAGGCGTGTACAACTCGACTTGTCCTTGTAGGTTTGGAATGCCCAGCGCTGGGTCGCGGCCGAAAATGCGGAACATCTCGGGCGACCAGGTTACGCGGTTGGTGTCCACGTCCCATTCGAAACTGGCCAGATGCGTCATACTTTCCGTGCGCTCAAGCATGTCTTTGCTGTGCTGCACGGCTTCCTGTGCGGCATATTTCTCGGTCACATCGCTAAACACCAGCACCACACCCACAATCTGATCAGCCGCATTGCGGATTGGCGCGGCGCTGTCGGCAATCTGGTATTCGCGGCCGTCGCGTGCCAAAAGCGCGGTGTGGTTGGCCAGGCCCACCACCTCGCCACGTTCCATCACCAGTTGCACCGGGTTCTGCGCTGGCAGACGCGTCTGGGCGCTGATGATACGAAACACGTCGGTTAGGGGTTGTCCCATCGCGTCGGCTATAGGCCAGCCGGTGAGTCGCTCGGCGGTGGGGTTCATGTGGGTAATCAACCCCGCTGCATCGGTGGCAATGACCGCATCGCCAATTGAATTCAGCGTGATGGACAGGTTTTGCTGGCTCTCCAGCAGCGCTGCCTCGCGCTGCGTCCAGGTTCGCAAAATGCGGTTGAAGCCGGCTACCAACTGCCCCATCTCACCTGCTTGGGTGCTCGCCAGGGGCCTTGGAATCTGCGTTGAATCGGCCAGCGATGCCATTGCATCGGCGGTGGCCACCAACGGGGCGAGCTGGCGTTTTAACACCAGCCAAGTGAGTGCGCCAGTCAGCAAGGTCAACAGCAGCGTGGCCCAAAACATGTCCTGTTGAAGCGCGTGCAAGGGCGCAAAGGCTTCTGCGGCAGGGAGCGTGGCCAACACATACCACCCGGCTAGCGCAATCCCTTTGCCTGAAACCAGCACATCAACGCCCTTTGGGTTGGGCGAAACGGCCGAGCCTTCGTATCCATTGGCGAACCGATCAACCCAGGCGTTGAGGCCAACCGCCGGCAGCGGCTCCATGACGCGGCTCTTGTCCGTGGCGGTGACAACCAGGCGCTGCTGCGCCGCAATCAGCACATAACCCCCGGTTTTGCCATAGGGGTTTTGGGTGATTGCGTCTAAAAAACTGGGTTTGCCCAGGTTGGTAACCCCGACGATGGCACCCATGACCTTGCCCTGGGCGTCGTGCAAAGGCACGGCCATGGCAAAAACAGGGGCTTTCAATTGCTTACCCATGACTGGGCGGCCAATAGTCGTTTTGCCCTCTTTGAGCGCAGCGACAATGAAATCCATGTCCATGTAATTAACGCCGAGGCGATTGGCAGAGAGTGGCACGTCAGCGATGGCGGTGCCATCCGGGCCCGCAACCCAAACACCACCGTTGAACAGCAGTTGCAGCAGCGGGCGTTGCTCCAGGCGAGCTTGCAGGTCAGCTGGACGACTCATCAGGTGCACATCCAATTTTGCAATGGTTTGCAGGGCTTGCAGGCGCTCGGTCAGATTGTCATTGACCTCTTTGGCAACCGCAGTCACCACCGAAAACTGTTGCTCGCCCAGCATGCGCTGCATATCAGCCTGCAAGCTGCGGTTGATATAAAACGAGAGCGACCAGATACCCAGCACAAACACCGCCAGTGTGAACACCGTGGCGCGCGTCTTCAGCGAGTGCCAGGGCGAGAATTTCGGCGTCAAATGTAGGGTCATACGATATCCTTTTTATAGCAGCTCTCGCTTTATCAACAAGCGCTGCAAGCACATTTGATGAATAAATTTGAGCCACGCCGAGATCGGAGAAGGTGGTAGCCTACACTCTCAACTCGCTGGTCGCAGATGGGCTACCGCTAGGCAAAAGTTTACTCCTTCTCATCTGTCGCCCACCCGTGAATGGGGATTCTCATTGAAAGGCCTCAATCCATGAACATCGACCAGTGGGTCAATCAATTTGGCAGTGACCTGGCTGCATTCAGTCTGAGTTTTGCTTAGGTCGTGCTGTATTATTCCATTTCCATATCAATACGACATGTTGTTGCTTCGCCTTGCCGTGCGTTAGCACTGTCTGCGGCTTCGCGCCTAATGCCGTATTGATCTGAAAACGGAATTACGGGTGGCATGCGCGCTTTTTTCTTTGCCGTGCCGCTGGTTTTTTGGCTTTTCGGCCCCGTTTTCCTTGTCATCGCAACACTCAGACTTGTTGTGGCGCTGTTTGACTTGGCTCGAAGTGAAGCATAAAAAGTGGCTCTAGCGCCCGTCTATCATGCATGAGTAGCTACAAATTCAGGAGTATTTAAATGCCCAAAAAAACAACCCAAAGCCTCGAGCGAGTCCCTGCTTTGGCGCCAAGCGAGCTGCCCACCGAGGTTTGCGCAAGCCGTGTTTTCCCCATCGTCGGCCTGGGCGCCTCGGCCGGGGGGCTGGCGGCGATTGAAGCCTTTTTCTCGGGCATGCCTGCAGACGTTGACCCCGGCATGGCCTTTGTGCTGGTGCAGCACCTCGACCCCGACCACAAAAGCCTGCTCACCGAGCTGATCGCGCGGCGCACCCGCATGCAGGTGCTGGAAGTGACCGACGGCATGGCGGTGCAAGTCAACTGCGCCTACATCATTCCGCCCAACCGCGACATGGCGTTTTTAAACGGCACACTGCAACTGCTCGAACCCAGCGCGCCGCGCGGCCACCGCCTGCCGATTGACTTTTTGTTTCGCTCGCTGGCAGCAGACCAGCACGAGCGCGCCATTGGCGTGGTGCTCTCGGGCACCGGCAGCGACGGCACCCTGGGCGTGCGCGCCATCAAGGCCGAGGGTGGCATGGTGATGGTGCAAACGCCCGTCTCATGCGAGTTTGACGGCATGCCGCAAAGTGCGCTGGCCACCGGCTTGGTGGACTTTGAACTGCTACCGGCTGAAATGGCAGCGCAGCTCATGGCCTACGTGGCGCATGCCTTTGGTCGCGCGGCGCTCACAACCCGGGTGGCCACCCCCCTGAGAGGAAACGCGCTGAAGAAAATATTCGTGCTGCTGCGTGCACAAACCGGGCATGATTTTTCGCAATACAAACCCAGCACCATTTACCGGCGCATCGAGCGGCGCATGGCGGTGCATCAGATCGACTTGATTGACAGCTACGTCAAATACCTGCAGCTAACTCCGCTCGAGGTGCAAGCCCTGTTCAATGACCTGTTGATTGGCGTGACCAACTTCTTCCGTGACCCCGAAGCCTTTGAGGTGCTGCAGGCGCAGGTGATTCCTAAGCTATTTGAGGGCAAACCCGCCGGCAGCGCGGTGCGGGTTTGGTGTGCCGGTTGCTCCACCGGTGAAGAGGCTTATTCCATCGCCATTTTGTTGCAGGAGCAACTCGAGCAGCGCAAGGCCAGCTACAAAGTGCAGGTGTTCGCCACCGACATCGACAGCCGTGCCATTGCGGTGGCGCGCACTGGCCTGTATCCGGCCAGCATCGCCGACGATGTCACGCCTGAGCGGCTGGGGCGCTTTTTTACGCTGGAGCCCGATGGCAGCGCCTACCGGGTGCACAAGGGCATCCGCGACCTGCTGGTGTTTTCTGAGCAAAATGTCATCAAAGACCCGCCTTTTTCCAAGCTCGACCTGATCAGTTGCCGCAACCTGATGATTTATCTGGGCGCTGAGCTGCAAAAGAAGCTGATCTCGCTGTTTCACTACGCGCTGCAACCCGGTGGCCGGCTGTTTTTGGGCACCTCCGAGACGGCGGGTGAGCATGGCGATTTGTTTACCGTGCTCGAGCGCAAAGCCAAGGTGTATCAGCGCAAAGAAGACTTTCAGGGTGCCCAGCGTGCCGCCTTGGGGCGGTTTTTGCCTCCGCTGATGGATATTGAGCTGGCGCAGCCACGCAGCGCTGGCAAAGTTGCGCCACCGGCCAAGCTCTCGCTGCGTGAGCTCACCGAGCAAACCCTGCTGCAGCAAATGGCGCCGGTGGCGGCGCTGGTGAATGGCTATGGCGACATTCTTTATCTGCACGGGCGCACCGGCCTTTATCTCGAGCCCGCACCGGGTGAAGCCGGCATTAACAACATTTTGAAAATGGCACGCGAGGGGCTGCGCCGCGACTTGACGGTGGCACTGCACAAGGCCGCCAGTGGCCGTGAAACCATGCACATGACGGGGGTGCGTGTCAAAACCAACGGCCACCACACGCTGGTCAACCTGAGTGTGTGCCCGGTGTTGGGGGGGCCGGTTGCAGCGCTGGAGTCGCCGCTGTTTCTGGTGATGCTGGACAAAGCGCCAGACAGCACGCCCGCCGCCCTGCCAGCGCCCACACCAAGCACCAGCAGCGACAAAGTGACCGACAGCCATGCCCAGATTGCCGAGCTGAATGAAGAACTGCAAGCCAAAGAAGAATACCTGCGCGCCGCCAACGAAGAGCTGGAAACCACCAACGAAGAACTCAAATCGAGCAACGAGGAGATGCAGTCGGTCAACGAAGAACTGCAAAGCACCAACGAAGAGCTGGAGACCTCCAAAGAAGAAATGCAGTCGATCAACGAAGAGTTGAGCACCGTCAACACCGAGCTGCAAACCAAGGTGGGCGACCTCTCGCGCGCCAACAACGACATGAACAACCTGCTGGCGGGCACCGGCATTGGCACCGTGTTTGTTGACCATCAGTTGCGTATCTTGCGCTTTACCCCGGCGGCCAGCCAAATCATCAACCTGATTTTGAGCGACGTAGGTCGCCCGGTGGCGCACATTGTGAGCAACCTGGTGGGCTACAGCAGCCTGGTGGCTGACCTGCAGACGGTGCTTAAAACCCTGCAGCCCAAAGAGGCCGAGGTGCAAACCAGTGAAGGCCACAGCTACACCCTGCGCATCCTGCCCTATCGCACGCTGGACAACGTGATCGAGGGCGCCGTGATCACTTTTGTTGACATCAGCGAACTCAAGCGCACACGCGAGTCGCTGCAAAAAGCCAATGCCCTGCTGCGCCTGGCGGTGGTGGTGCGCGACGCGCACGATGCCATCACGGTGCAAGATATGGATGGCCGCATTCTTGCCTGGAACCCGGGTGCCGAACACTTGTATGGCTGGGCTGAGGCAGAAGCTTTGCAAATGAATGTGCGCGAGCGAATCCCGAAGGCGTTACAAGGCAAAGCCCTGGAGCATGTGCACCAGCTCAGCCTGGCCAAAACCCTGCAGCCCTATACCACCCAGCGCCTGGCCAAAGACGGCCGCGTGCTGGAGGTAACGCTGGTCGCCACCGCCTTGATCGACGAGGCTGGCAAGGTCTATGCCATTTCCACCACCGAGCGCGCCAATGCCGCTTGAAGCGCGCCCGTTTGAACACCCTGGGCGTTAGAATCCAAACCCTACGACGCTGAAGGCACCTATGTATGCTGGCATGCCCACCCCCCAATCTTCGGTTGATGACGCGCTGGCCCTGCGCAGGCTGGCTGAGGCACGCTGGCGTGGCAGTGCGGCACGCCTGACGGCAGTCTCAAGCAACCAGACAGCCCAAGACACCGAGCATTTGATACACGAATTGCAGGTGCACCAGATTGAGCTGGAGCTGCAAAACGAAGAACTCCGGCACGCGCAACAGGCGCTAGAAATAGCCCGGGAACGCTATTTTGATTTGTATGACCTGGCGCCAGTGGGTTATTGCACGCTCAGTGATGAAGGGCTGATTCTGGAGTCGAACCTGAGCGCCGCAACTTTGTTGGGTAGCTCCCGCGCGCAATTAAAAAATCGATCCTTAGTTGACTTCATTGCTCACGACAATCAATACGTTTATTACCTCTTGCTCCAGCAATGTTTGGCCAGTGGTTCCGTGCAAACCTGTGAGTTGCGCCTGCTCAGGGTCGACGGCACCCTGTTTTGGGCGGAGTTGACAATTGCCTGCGTGATTTCGCAAGAGCAAGAGCCGACTTTGCTGCTTAATATGAGCGACGTCAGCGCGCGCAAACTGGCCGAACAACAATTGTTAAATGCGTCGCTCTACACGCGCAGCCTGATCGAAGCCAGCTTAGACCCGCTGGTTACCATCAGTGTCGAAGGCAAGATCACCGACGCCAACACAGCCACTGAAAAGGTCACTGGACGGAGCCGTTGCGAGCTGATTGGCAGCGATTTTGCCGACTATTTCACCCAGCCCGAGCAGGCTCGCCTGGGCTACAAGCTGGCTTTTTCGCAAGGTTCGGTCACCGCTTATCCACTGGCTATTCGCCATGTTTCAGGGCAGACTACCGAGGTGTCTTACAACGCCAGCGTGTTTCGCGACGACCAAGGTCAGGTCAAGGGGGTGTTTGCAGCAGCGCGCGATGTCAGCGCACTGAAAAATGCCGAACATGCCGCGCTGGCTGCATCCCACGCCAAGTCAGCGTTTTTGGCCAATATGAGCCACGAAATCCGCACCCCGATGAATGGGGTGATCGGCATGGTCGATATCTTGCAGCAAACCGACCTGCAACCCGAGCAACAGCGCATGTTGCGCACCGTTGCTCAGTCGTCGCAAGCGCTAATGACCATCCTCAACGACATTCTGGATTACTCGAAGATCGAGGCTGGCAAGCTGACCGTGGAGCGCCTTCCCACACAACTGACCGAGGTGCTCGAGAGTGTGCTGCAACTCATGCAAATCAGCGCTGACACCAAATCCATTGAACTGCGCGCCAAGCTGGACCCGGATCTGCCGCTGTGGGTGTTTTCAGACCCCACCCGCTTGCGCCAGGTGCTGCTGAACCTGCTTGGTAACGCGCTCAAATTCACCCGCAGCACGCCCGAGCGACCAGGCCTTGTCAGCGTGCACGTGACAATCTGCCTGCGCACAGACGGGCAACCGGGCTTACGCCTGCGCGTCAGCGACAACGGTATCGGCATCAAGCCAGAGCTTGTCTGCAAACTGTTTCAGCCCTTTACCCAGGCCGATACCAGCACTGCGCGCCAGTTTGGCGGCACCGGGTTGGGCCTGTCGATTTGTCAACGGCTGGTGCTGCTGCTGGGTGGGCGCATCACGCTGCAAAGCATTTGGGGCGAAGGCTCTACTTTTACCGTGGAGCTGCCTTTGCAAGCGGCCTCTGCGCCGCCCCAAGCAGAGCCAGCCAGCGACTTGCCTGCAGCACCCAGCGCAACAGCGCCAGAGGCTGCCGGCAGGCCACTGATTTTGTTGGCCGAAGACAACGAAATCAACCGCGATGTGCTCGCCGAGCAATTGCGCCTGTTGGGCTACGCCGCTGAGGTGGCCGAAGATGGTGTGCAGGCACTGGAGCTGTGGCGCACTGGGCAATTTGCCCTGCTGCTGACCGATTGCCACATGCCCAATATGGACGGTTTTGAGCTCACCAGTGCCATTCGTGCCGATGAGCCTGCGCTCTCGCGGCTTCCCATCATTGCCGTCACCGGCAACGCCATGCAAGGCGAAGCCCAGCGCTGCCTGAGCGCTGGCATGGACGACTACCTGAGCAAACCCCTGCGCATGCAAGAGCTGGGCGCCATGCTGACCAAGTGGTTGCCTAAAGTTCACGCGCGACCTGCAGCGGGCATCAGCCCAGGCACTGACCAGCCCGGCCTGCCAGTCCACTGGGATTCTCATGCGCTGAACCAGCACGTGGGCGACAACCCTGCCTTGCACCAGCAGTTGTTGACCAAGTTTTTGCAAAACGCGCTGCAGCAAGTTGCCAGCATCACGCAGGCTGCTCAGTCGAATGATGCCAAAGCCGCCTCAGAAGTCGCCCACAAACTCAAATCTGCGGCGCGCACGGTGGGTGCGGTTGCCTTGGGCGAGCTGTGTCAGCAGATCGAGACCGCGGGTGTTGCCCAAAATGCAGCCCAGTGTTTGGCGCTGCTGCCAAGCCTGGCCGCCCATTGGGCGCACGCGCAACTGCATATTCGGGCTCATCTGGCGCAGTCTGGCGGCGCGCCAGCGGGTGCTGCTGGCTCTACAACAGGGAGATCGCCATGACCGCACCCCTTAGCGCTTCAGCCACGGTTTTGGTGGTTGATGATGACGATTTCAGTCAAGAAATTTTGTGCGCCATGCTCAGGGCGCACGGCGTAACCGAGATTCAATCCGCCCGCAACGGCAGCCAGGCGCTGAGCCTGATGGCTGACCAAGAGCGCGCGCATGAGTTTTTGATTTGTGACATCTTCATGCCGGACATGGACGGCATCGAATTTGTTGGCCATCTGGCCACGCTGGGCTATGCTGGCGGCGTTATTCTGGTCAGCGGTGGCAGCGTCGAGATGCTGGCGATTGCAAAAACGCTCGCCAAAAAAAATGGCCTGAAAGTGCTTGCTGCCTTGACCAAACCAATGCCCTTTGAGGCACTCGCGCAAGCCATGAAGGGCGATTTGCTCGAATGAATAATATTCATTAAAAAGCCGTTCAGCGCACGTCAATAAAGCCTAACACACTATTAATTTAATAGCATTTGGCGCTCAAAGCGGGCTTGCTTGGTCATTTCACATCAATCCGACACGTTGTTGCACCGCCTTGCCTCGGTCATTGCGCCCGATCACCAGCGTGTCGCCCTCGGCATTGGCAAAGCCGCAAACCCAGCGCAGTTATTCATCCGGCTCGATGATGTTTAAAGTTCTGGCCAAGCGCAGGGCGAGCGCTTCAGACTTTATCGGGTCGAAGCAGTAGTTGCCAGTGGTTCAATATCAACCATAAAATAACCCTCTAACGCTTTTGTGGCAAGCGCTAGCAGCTATTAAAAAAATAGCTTTTTGGTGGTGATCGGCGCCTGAAAAATCAAATGTGGCGCAGTTTTTTGGGTATGGAATAACTGACCAGTGGGCGGTGAAAGTCTGTCTAGTGAGCTTCGCTTGATAGCACAGGCAGTTGAAGCACAAACTCGGCTCCGCCTTGCGCGTGATTTTGTGCGCACAGAGTGCCGCCATGCCGCTCGACAATGCCATAACTGATGGACAGACCCAAGCCCGTGCCTTTGCCAACGGGTTTGGTGGTGAAAAATGGCTCGAATATTCTGGACGCTGCCTCAGGGGCAATGCCAGGTCCGTTGTCGTGCAGTGAAATGACAACCCATTGCGCTTCATGGCGCGCGCAAATACGCAGCTGTGGCGTGATACCAGGCTGGCCACTGGCGGCATCGTAGGCGTTCTGGATCAGGTTCATCAACACTTGCAGAAGCTGCCCCGCATTGCCGATAACCGTGCATCCCTCACAGTTCTGAAACGCAACATCAAAATTGAGCTTCATACCGGTTCGAACCCAGTGAATGGCGCGCTCGATCACGTCATTCACGTTGACAGACTCGCGCTCTTCGCCATCCAGCACAGAAAATCGCTTGAGCCCATCCACGATGCTTGCGGTTCGCTTGGCACCCTCGATGGTGCTGTTCATTAATGACGGCAGATCCTGCAAAATGTGGTCAATGCGCAATTGCTGCGCCAAAGCACTGAGCCTTGGGTTGTTGCTCAAACAGGCTTCGGCGTGCGAGGCATCAAAGTATTGGCGCAAGCGGGTGGTGTATCGGTTTAACACATGCACGTTGCCCAACACGTAGCTGATGGGGTTGTTGAGTTCATGCGCAACGCCGGCTACCAAGCGCCCAAGAGAAGACATTTTTTCGGCATGCAAGAGCTGTTGCTGCGTGCGCTTGAGGGCTTCATGGGCTTCGTGCAACTGCCGGTAGGCACGCTTGATCTCTGCCATGGGGCGCCCTACAAAAACATAGCCCACGCAGCGACGCCTGCCGTCATAACGCGGCGTGACGGTGAAATCGACCGGCACCGCCTGGCCGGTCGTGTCGCGCAGCATGAGATCGACCGTTTCGCCACTGCGCAGCGTGGTCGCTCGGTGCATCATGCTGCGCATTAGCTCGGCCTCGGCACTGTTGTGGAGCAGACTGTGCATGGGCACCCCCATGAGCGCCTCATCGCTGCAACCCACGAGTTCGCAAAGCGCTTGATTGGTTTGCTCAATGAGTCCTTGCGCATCGGCTGCCACCAGCACATCCGACATGGAGGAAAGCAAGCTGTAGACCAGCTGCTGGGAGGCTTCAAGTTGCAGGTTTTTTTGCTCCAGCTCGACCTCATCGGTTAGCAAGCGGGCATAGACCTCGTCCATCTTGTGAATGACATCCAGCCAAGCACCTTCGTCGAGTCCCTCTGGCGGCAAATCCATGTGCACTCCTTGGTTCAATGAACCGTGCAGACCATGCAAGGATCAAAAGACCGCACGATGTGTTGAACGGATACGGGTGTTTTGTCGCCATCGTTCACCACTGCCCCTACCAGCGCGGACTCCAGTGCGCCGGGAATACCTGAGCGATCACGCGGAGAAAAGTTCCAACTGGTTGGCGCAATGATCTGGTAGTTGGCAATGCGTCCCTCGCGCACCGATAGCCAATGCCCCAAGCTGCCGCGTGCCGCCTCGCACAGTCCGTAAGCATCGGCCTGTTCGGGCAACTGAACTTCGACGCAGCATGCAGCCTCGGGCACGACACTGCGCAAATAGTGCTCGGCCAGCAGCACCAGTTGTGCCAGCTCCAAAGACCTGGCCAGTATGCGCGTCAACACGTTGCCCTGTGTGCGCTGCCACAGCGCTCGAATCAAAGGCTGCCCGTTGGCTAACTGGCGCGCCAAGGCTCCGGTTTCCAACACCTGAGCGTCCAGACGGGGTGCTTTGTTCCAGGTGTAGGCATCAGGCTTGTCGATTTGCGGCAAGGTCAAGCCTCGCGCAGGCGGCAGTGCCACGCCATCGTCTGCGAGCCAGGCATGGCGTGCATCCTCGGCGATCTGGGCAATCTTCAGCGCTTGCAAGCTGCTGCCATTCCACACACCGGGTGCCATTGCGCAGTGGCCATCAGGCTCAGCGAACCCGCCATAGCTCAGGGTCAAGGCCGGACCGCGCCCCGAATTCTCAAGCTCCAGGTCATTTGCAATGGCCAAAAAAAGACGCAAATCACCCTTCAGCGGGTCGCGCGTGCACCACTGCTCCAGTGCTTTTTCACTGTCAAGGGCAACGACTTCTTCGAGCGCTGCGGCGTAGAGCACGCGCTCGAGAAACCCGCGCATCTCAGCCACGCGCGCAGCCAAGCGGTAGCGCTCAGAAGCACTGATGCCACGCGTGGTGCCACCAGGAACAATGGATTGGGTATGCGGCCATTTGCCCCCCAGGGTGCCCATGATCTGCATCCAGCGTTGGCGCACCGCGACAGCCTCACGGGCATGCTCACCGTTGAGCGTCGAAAAACGCTTGTGCGTTTGTGCATGCCAGACGCGGTTGGCGTAAACCTCGCGCGTGAAATCGGGCATAAAAAACAAATAAAAGTGAGTCAGATGATCGGCGGCATTTTCGCAAGCGAGCATCAGATTGGTCAGGTGCACGCCGTTGGGTGGCGCTATTGCGCCACAGGCCTGCGCCAGTGCTCGCGCAGCGGCTACCGATTGTGTTACCGAACAAATGCCACAGATTCGGGGCACGATCACCATCGCGTCAAAGGGGTGTTTGCCTTGCAATATCTGCTCAAAACCGCGGTACATAGGGGCATTCACCCAGGCTTTAGAAACCCGGCCGTCCTCTACTTCAAGGCGAACTTCAAGATCGCCTTCAACCCGATTAAATGGCCCTAGCAGTAAGCGTGTCATTTGAGGCGCGTTTTCTTGATGCTGGGTGCCACCAGCATGTGTTTGGATGTGGCATTGAGCTTGACTCGCTTGGGGGTCGCCGACTTGGACAGGGAGGCCAGCGCCACAAACCATGCTTTGTGCATGTCGGTGGGCAAGCCAATCGGGATGCCTGCGACTTTGGGTGTTTGGTCAAAGCGGTGTCCGGGCTCTTCAAAACCGGGTTCGGTGCAACTGATGCAGGCATAGCCAGCGCGCACGCACGAGCCTTCACCATTCCACAAACGGATATTGCAATCGGCATGCGCTTGGGTGCCCTTGCAACCCATGTGCTCCATCATGCAACCCAGTTCGCCGGGACTTTCGGCACTGGCTTTGTATTCATAATATTCATTTCGGGTACAGCCATGGTGCACCAGTTGGTCACTGTAGAAACGGGGTCGACCCAGTGCGTCGAGTTGCGCAGGCAGTAGGCCATGCGGGTCAGCCAGAGCGGCCAGGGTTTCCAGCACCCAACCTGGGTGAGTGGGGCACCCCGCCACATTGATCACCGGCAAACCGGCTCGACTGCGCCAAGTGCCGCCTAACAATCCCCCAGCGTGGTCGCCTTCGTACTGCAAGCCGCAGGCATCGGTTGGGTTGCTGCCTGCAGCGCTAATGCCGCCGAAAGCGGCACAACTTCCGATCGCCAAAACATGCTCGGCCACGGCGCTCAAGCGTTGAATCCATTGCAACATGGGCTCTTGCGTGCCTGCCAGCATATGAAACCGACCACTGCCTTCGGGGCCGCGTAGCACCGCGCCCTCAATGCACAAGGCATGCAACTTCACGCGCCCACTCAAACAGTCTGCCAGCACCGCGAGCGACTCTTGCCCGGACTCCAGCGTCAGTGCCGGGTGCCCGATGAGGTTGATGCCGATTTGGCGCAATTGCCCGCGAAAATCAGCGGTGTCAGCACACAACAAAGACAGGCTGCAACCACCACAGCCACCGGATTGCAGCCACAGCACGTTCAGGGCCGGCTTACCCATCGGCCTGCCCATCCAAGCCAAAACGAGCCAGTTTCTGGCGCAAGCCCACACGCGACAGGTTTAACTCTTTGGCTGCGTGCGTTTTATTCCAACGATGGCGCAACAGGGTTTCGCGCAATATCACGGCCTCAATAGCGTCCAGGCGCTCCTGCAAACTGCCGCCTTGTGGCAAATTTCCGCCTTGCAGCTCTGCAGCTCTGCCAGCTTGGCCATACAGCACCCGACGGGAAAATGAGGCCGCCGAGACCGTCTCGCCATCGGACAGTGCCACCGCGCGAAATAACTCGTTGCGCAGCTCGCGAATGTTGCCAGGCCACGAATGCGCCAGCAAATTGGCCGGCACATCGCTGGCAAATTTAACCTGTGGACGCCCCAGCTCCTGGCCCGCGCGCGCCAGCAGCATGCTGGCAATTGGCAAGATATCGGCGCTGCGCTCGCGCAGGGGCGGCACCGAAAGCGTAATGCTGGCAATGCGGTAATACAGGTCTTCGCGAAAGCGCCCGGATCGCACGTCTTGCTCCAAGTCACGGTGTGTGGCAGCAATAACCCGCACATTCACCAACACCGATCGGCTAGCCCCCACCGGGCGCACCTCGCCCTCTTGCAATACGCGCAGCAACTTGACCTGAAAGGCTGGCGATGTGTCACCTATCTCATCGAGAAAAATAGTTCCGCCATCAGCGCGCTGAAAGAGCCCGACATGGTCTTCAAAGGCACCGGTGAAGGAGCCTCGTTTATGGCCAAAAAGCTCCGACTCCAGCAAAGTGTCTGACATGGCAGCACAGTTTTCCATCACGAATGCACGCTCACTGCGGGGGCTGGCGTAATGAATGGCACGCGCCAACAGTTCTTTGCCGGTTCCGGACTCACCCGTCACCAACACCGACAGGTCATAGCGTGCAATACGCGCCGCCATCTCACAAACATCATCCAGAGGGCTGCCGGGTGCTCTAACCATGCTGTCAAAGCCAAAGGCCGCACGGGCATTGGCCAGCGTGGTCGTTCGACGTTGGCGCAGCACCGGCGCACTGGTGCGTAACTCCAGATTCAAACGCTGGGTTTGCAGTTGCAGGCTGCGGGCTTCGGCGGCTCGCGTTACCGTCGAGAGCAAATGCTCGGGCAGCCAGGGTTTGGGCACGTATTGATAAATGCCAGCCTCGTTGATGCCAGCAATGATGTCTTGCGAATCGGTGTAGCCGGAGATGACAATGCGCACCGTGTCGGGCCAGCGCTCGCGCACTTCTTTTAGAAACTGAACACCCGTGGTGCCAGGCATACGTTGATCGCACAAAATCACGCTCACATCGTGACACTCCAGCAGGTCGCGCGCAGCATCTGCCGAGGAGGCCGTTAAAACTGAAAAATCTTCGTCCAAGTTGCGCCGAATCGCATCGACTGAGCCGGCATCATCATCGACCACCAAGACCAGTGGCAACACTGTTTTTAAAACGGGCAGGGCTGCGGTATTCATGTGGGCTTGAGAGGGGTAAGCGCAGGCTTTAAATCGCGATGCAGTGCCAAATGACGTGGTGTCCAGGCATGTGGTTTACGAAAGACAAAATGGTGTCTTGCCACGTGGTAGCTGGGGTCAAAACCATAGAAATTGCGCTTCATGCGGGTGAGTTCTTCTTCACGGTAGGCGGCCAGAGGTTTGTCCATTTCATCATGTTCGCGTTGCGCCTGCTTGGCCATTATTCGAGGTGCCAGATCGGCTGTGCCTGCCATAGCCAAGCAGCGCTCCAGCACCTGGGTTTTAAATGTGGCACTGTCTGACCCAAAGCAAGCGTCAAGCAAGCCGCTGGCAACGGCCTGCGCTGCACACAGGGGCATTCTTTCTTGCATCAGCGCACGGCAGTTCGCTTCAGGCATGCGCCGTGGTAGTGAATAAGTCCAATATTCAGACCCGTACAAGTTGCCCATGTTCTTGTAGTGGGGGTTGAGCACCACACCCTCATGAGCCCACACCAAATCGGCTGCAAGTGCCAAAAAGCAGCCCCCAGCACCAGCGTTTGCGTGTAAGGCTGCCACCGTGATGCGGTCAGTGAGGGTCAACACCTCCAGCGTCACGTCGTTCATGGCATTGATGTTGCGCCAGGAGGCGTCAGCGGCGCTGTCGCCTGCCACACGCTGTGCGGCTTCAATGTCATGCAAGTGAATGCCATTGGAAAAAAAGTCTTGTCCGCCCGCCAGCACCAGCACCTGTGTGGGGCGTGTTCGTATCCAGCGCAGGGCATCGCGCAGCCTTATGCATTGGCGCTCAGACATGGCGCCGTTGTAAAACTCAAAATCCAGCCAGCCGATGCGTGCACCTTCAGGGCCGATCTCGCGGTAACGCAACTCATCCCATTCAGCGTCGTCGCGCATCAGTGGAACGGCCAACTCGGGCAAAGAAGCGGCTTGCTCGGCAAAGACCCGCGTGCTGGCGAGCTTGAGTAGCTTGGTGCTTTCATCACGTGTTGCAATGCCATCGTCTGGACGCACATGGCTGACCCACACCGCGCCATCGGTCGTGCGTTTAAGCAACGCCGGGCCGCGCCGTGCGAGTAATTCGCCCGGTGCGCTGGAGAAGAATTGGCTCACGACTTTTGCGCTGGCTGGGTGCGCGTCAAACAAACGACACGGCTGGAAAAACAGGGTATCCAGCACACCCGGCGAACCATCTGCAGCCGCAATTTTTTGCAGTACCGCCGCTGTTGTGTCGAGATTCCAGTGAATGCGGCGCGAGTCCTGAGTCATCTGGGGGTGCCATTGGCCAGCGTTGGTTGCGTTGCTCGGGGTACTTTTTGCGGCAGCCGCGGGTTTAAGTTGACCCGGTACAAAACGGGCCAGTGCGCACAAAACTGCCAGCACGGCAGCCTGTGTGACCTCGCGCCGGTAAAGGCTGGACTTGGTGGCCTGTGGCCGCACGTCAAACGGTTGCCAAGCCCAGACCTCGCCCGCGTCAAAATCGGCCACGGCCTGTAGCACCGACACGCCCCAGTGAGCTTCATCACGCAGCATCATCCAGTCCAGCGCGCTGGGCCCACGGTCGCCGGGTATGCCGGGGTGCACCACCAGACACACTGTGCGAGTCCAGACCGACTCGGGAATGCGGCGCTTCAGAAAAGGAGCCAGCAGCAGATCAGGCTGAAACATCGCCACGGCTTCTTCGGTGACCACGTCGGCAATGTCAAGCTCCACTGAGACCTGATGACCTTGCTGGCGCAGCAGGCCAAACAGCCGTTGGGTCAGGCTGTTGAAGCTGTGGGCTAATAAAAGGATGCGCATATTCGCAGACTCAGCAGATGCGTGGCAGCTGCTCGCCACTGAGCCAGTCCACCACACGGCGGCCACCAAAGCGGGTGTTCATTTGCACAAAGCAGTTGCTGTCCTGAATCACGGCACCGATGCGTTGCGCGCCTTGCCCAAGTGGATGCGCCCGCATGGCCGCTAGCAGGGTGTCTGCCACCTCAGGTGCACACAGCGCAATGAGTTTGCCTTCATTGGCCACGTAGAGCGGGTCCAGCCCGAGCAATTCACAAGCCGCTTCGACCTGGGGCAGCACCGGTATAGCGGCTTCGTTTAGCAACATGCCAACCTGGGATTGCAGTGCAATTTCATTCAGTGTGGTGGCTAGCCCGCCGCGCGTGGGGTCGCGTAACACATGCAGTGCGCTCGGGTCAGGCAAGGCTTGCAGCATGGTTTGCACCAGGGTGTGCAAGGCCGCAGTGTCGGATTCAATGGCCGTGTCGAAATCTAACGACTCGCGCAGCGACATCACGGCCACGCCGTGCTCGCCGATCGTGCCGGAAACCAGAATGGCATCGCCCTCGCGCGCCTGGCGGCCATCAATGCACAAGCCCGGTGGTGCAATGCCAAGCCCCGCGGTGCTGATGAAAACACCGTCGCCCTTGCCTTTTTCGACCACCTTGGTGTCACCCGTGACGATGGGCACACCCGCCTGTCGCGCGGCAGCGGCCATGGAGTCGACGATGCGTTTCAAATCGACCAAAGGAAAACCCTCTTCAATGATGAAGCTGGCGGACAAGTACAGAGGTTTGGCCCCCGACATGGCCACATCGTTGACCGTGCCGTGCACTGACAGGCAGCCTATATCGCCCCCCGGAAAAAACAGCGGTGAGATAACGTGGCCATCGGTTGCCATCACCAGCTTACCCTGCGTGGGCAACGGCAACAAAGCGCCATCGTGACCCTGGCGTAAATACTCGTTGTCAAAGGCTTTGGCAAACAGCTCGTCAATCAACTGCGCAGCAGCACGCCCCCCGGCACCGTGGGTCATGTCGATGTGCCCATGTTTAAAGTCGATCGGGCGGAGGTAGTTTTTCTTCATGGACATGGCAAATTGGGTTGAAATATTAGGCTATTTATTTGAGAGCTTCTTGTGCAATTTCTATATGGGTTTTGTCGCGAAATCGTCCATAAGAATAATGCGCAGCGCAGGCACCTTCGTTGGACACCATGCACGACCCCATCGGGCTCTCTGGTGTGCACACCGTGCCAAACAGTTTGCAGTCGGCCGGGCGCTTGACGCCCCGCAGAATGGCGCCGCATTCGCACTGTTTGTGGTCGGGCACGCTGGCGTAGTGCAGGGCAAACTTGCGCTCGGCATCCCAAGCTGCATAGGTAGGGCGAATTTTCAGAGCGCTGTAGGGCACCTCGCCCAGCCCGCGCCACTCAAAACTCTCGCGCAATTCAAACACCTGCGACACCAGGTTTTGTGCAGCCAAGTTGCCGCCCAGCGTGACGACCCGCGAAAATTCGTTTTCGACCACGGACTTCCCGGCATTGACCTGGCGCACCAGCATCAAGATGCCTTGCATCACATCCAGCGGCTCAAACCCGGTGATCACCACTGGCTTGCGGTATTCCTCGGCAAAGTGTTCGTAGGGCTGCGAGCCGATGATGATGCTCACATGCGCCGGCCCGATAAAACCGTCGATAGGCACAGTGCCCAGCTGGCGCACTTCGGCCGATTCCAAAATGTGGGTGATGGCGGACGGGGTCAGCACATGGCAGCACAGCACGCTGAAGTTTTTGACAGCGCGCGCTGCCGCATCGCGAATCACCAGAGCCGTGGGCGGCGTGGTGGTCTCGAAGCCGATGGCAAAAAACACCACCTCGCGCTGCGGGTTGTCGCGGGCAACTTTCAGCGCATCGTTCACCGAATACACCATACGAATATCGGCGCCGCGCGCCTTGGCCTTCATCATCGACAAC
>CAIYYA010000322.1 GCA_903930255.1 uncultured beta proteobacterium | reverse complement strand
TGCGCCACCAGAGCCAACCAGCCTGGCAGGCTAAACCAGGGTGTCAGCGCAGCGTTGCGGGGCGCATGCCAGGGTGCGCGAGGCAAAGCGTTCATCACGGGCTCCGGCACTCACAACGCATAACGCTTTTGCAGCAGTTGGTTGATGGCCCGGTAGGCTTGTGTGGCCAAGGGCTGGGCCGGTGTTTGGATGCGCAGGGTGCCGGTCAAGCCGTGCAATACAGTCAGGTCTTGCAGTGCAGCATGGGGTAGTTCGGTTTGCAGCAGAAAAAAGCTCTCTTTGGCAGTAGCTCCGCTGGGCTCGCTGGTGTTGACTGCAATGTCGCCGCCACCGAGCCAGCCCAGAGCCACCGAAGGCAAGCGATCACTTTGAAAAGGAATGACTTGCACCTGCGCTAGCAGCACATTGCCATCGGCTTGCCCGGTGAGACGCAACTCGGCTTGTTTGAAGTCTTGTTTGAAGAGTCGATCGGTCTGCTCTTGCGCGACCACCGCCACAAACCTGAAGCTACCCGGGTCAACCACCTCGCCCAAGTGTTGGCCCCGCTGCAGCCAACTGCCGACTCGCTCATGCAGATCGGGGGCGACCCACTCGCCATCCTGTTCAGCGCGCACTTCGAGCAGGTGGCGTTGCTCGTTCAGGTTGCGCATACGGTCTTCGAGCGTGTCGATTTTTTGTTGCAGTGCTTCAAGCTCGCTGCTGGCCCGGTGCAAGGCCTGGCGATACTGGGCCTGAGCCTCGGTCTGACTGGCCTGTGTCAGGGCGATGTCCGAGGCCAGGTCGGCATTGGACAAGCTGGCCAGCAATTGGCCGGTGTGCACCCGCTCGCCGTGGCGCACATGCAGGCGCTCCAGGGTGCCGCTGGTTTGCAGGTAAATCGTGCTGGAGCTGTTGGCCTTGACGATGCCCTGGGCACGCACTGCATCCGGAAACGGAACAACACCGAGCAGCAGCACCAGCGCGGCAGCACAGGCCGACACTGCAAGCCAGGCGCGCCGGCGATTTCCTTGGGTGGCATTGCCGCGCAGGTGCGTGAGCAGATGGTAAAGCGGGGTTAGCAAACGGCTATAAATCGTCATCAACAGCACCAAGATGCCCAGCGGCAGCCACTGGTCCATCAAAAACAAGCTAATGCCCAAGGTGATGAACAGCAGGTACAAAAAGCTCAGCAAACCATACAGTGTGAGCCAGAGCCATTCTTTGGTGTCGGTGGCTTTGCTTTGTGCTGACACCGTGCCCAGCAGGTAACGGTCGCCAAAATACTTCCACTGTTGTTGACCCTTTTGGTACAGATTGGGTATTTCGGCGTAGTCGCTGAGCATGTAATAGGCATCAAAGCGCAGCAGCGGGTTGCCGTTAAACAGCAAGCTCGACACCGAGCCGATCAGCATCACATTAAAAGCCAGGCTGTGGGTCAGGCCAGGGGCCGTGTGAGCCCACACCAGGGCTCCGGCGGCGGCAAAGAAAAATTCGACTGCCATGCCGGCAAAGGCGGCGTAAATACGGTGCCAGCGCTCGGGAAAGCCCCAACTGCTGGAGGCGTCCACGTAGGGCAGTGGGGTGAACAACAAAAACATCACCCCCACGGTGCGCACCTCGCCACCAAAGCGCTTGCAGACAAAAGCGTGGCCGGCTTCGTGAAACAATTTGAGCACGGTCAGGCAGACATACAGCCAGGGCAAATTGCCAATTGATAACACGCCTTGCGACTGGTCCATCAGTTCGCCGCGCAGCTCGAAAGCGGTTAAGCCGCCCCATAACAGCACCACGCACCAAAGTGCAAAAGCACCCCAGCCGGTGGTCAGCAGAATCAGTGGGCGAATCCGATTGAGTGCGGCATCAGGGTTCCATAGTGGAATGCGCAGAAACAAAAACGAAGCCACCTTGCCCAGCAGCTCCTTGTTTTTTTGTTTTTTGTAGCGTTTGACGATGGCTTCGTTGTCGGATTGCTGCAGGGAATACAGCAGGTTTGACATGTGCAACTGAGACAGCAGCTGGATCACTTCCTCGCGGCTGGGGGCGTCTTCGGGGTGCTGGTTGACAAAGTCTTCCC
>CAIYYA010000321.1 GCA_903930255.1 uncultured beta proteobacterium | reverse complement strand
CGAACGTCGTCGCTGAAAAATCACACCTGATCCACCAGGCCACTGACCAAATCCGGGCAATGGCTGATGTTTTGCGTGCAGCCGCCGCCCACCAACGCGACACTGAGACCCTGCCTATTCTGGTGTTGGCACTCACGCCGCCCCGCTGGTTCAACCATATTCCCGAGGTGGCGCGAGGGCGCTATATGATCACTTGTCACTTACCACTGAGAACAAATATTGTTCGGTTTTCTGATATTGCCGGCCTGATAGCAGATGCAATCCATAACAACCGTGAGCTGCATGAGTGGCAACGCTGCAAATATTGGGCAAATCAAGAGCTGATAAATTTGGCGCGGAACGGTTCGCTAAAACTCAGAAATCCAGACACACTTGGAAGGCTAGATATTGACCCAGGCACCCGCGATCTTGAAGGCGTGCTGTCCTACACGGTCATGACTTTGGACGACCTCAAATTGCTTTTGGCCGACCGCCATATCGAAGTTTCCACTGGTGAAGAATTTCAAAAGCTGGTCGAGGAACTAGCTTTTGAAAAACTGGAATCAGCCCTGAGTACCGCACTTTCGAGCCAAGCTGATCAAGAAGCGCCGCCAGTTGCCCCAGCGGTCAACACGGCCAGCGATCAAGAACCGGATATTGATCCAGCAACCCACACAAAAGTCAACAGAGGCTGGGTCTTGAAAAAGGCCGCTCTAATTAAAAAGTACACCAACCAATGGCCCAAGATAACAGGAGATTTTCACAGTGCCAGCGAAAACGGCTTATCGAAAGCTGCCAAAGCACCCGGAAAGGGTGACTGGTTTGAATCCGACGCGCTCGATTGGGCGAGGCAACGGGGGAAATTGATCGAGGAAAAGCAGCAAGTCCCGTCTAACTCTATTTTCAATTTGGCAGGCAAAAAGCACATGATAGATGGCTGATTTACCGGGGAATTACCGGAGTTTGACCGGACTATTACCGGAGTTTGTCCGTTGAATAAATATGAAAAAAATGGGTTTCCAGACACCGCAATTCAGCCGTGTTGTTTGGAGAAAAACCCATGCAATCAGCAATCCATAGCGCCGCAATTCAAGCTGCACAACAATTCACCGGTCAATACCTGCCCCTTGAGCAAGTCACCAAACCCAACCTCAAGACAGATGAAGCAGCCCACTACCTGAACCGTCGTCCGCAAACTTTGCGCATTTGGGCTATGCGTGATGGCATTGAAGGTTTGCGCCCTATGCGCATCAATGGCCTGCTGGCATGGAAAACAGCAGAAGTTAAAGCACTGGTGGGAGTGCCAGCATAAGCCGCCCCCTCAAGACAGCGTGGCGGTTCGCAGTGAACCTGTTGCGCCAAAAAAACATTGGGCTCGCCCTTTGGGTGCCCTATTGCATGAGTCCGATACTAGGCGAGGATGCCAACGACCTGCACGTTCGCGCCGGACTGGTGCCAGTGGTTGAACTGCTGATGAATGTCAGGCTTGGGGGTGCCCATGGCTAACGCACGCAACCCAAAACGCAAAGGCCGCGATACCAGCCGCGATCAAGGGGGATTTGTGGCAATACCTTGGTCGGTGCTGGATTGTCCAGCCTATGCCAGTTTGAGCCATCCGGCACGCTCGCTGCTGATGGAGATAGCCAGACAGTATGTGCGTGACAACAATGGCCGATTACTAGCCTCTCAGCGCCACCTTGAATCCCGTGGCTGGAAAAGTTGGGACGTGATCACCCGAGCCAAAAGGGAGCTACTGGAGGCCGGATTCATCTTTGAAACAGTGATGGGCCACCGCCCCAACAAGGCCAGTTGGTACGCCGTGACATGGCGCATGTTGGACAGGATACCCGGTTATGACGCTGGCGCTGAACAACTGTTCGAGCGCGGTTCATACCGCAAAAAACAGCCAACTAAAAACGCAATCCTTACACCGTCTCACGGTGCAGGGAGGCCCCAAATAGCACCGCCAGACGGTGCTATTAAGGCACTTTTTGACCTTTCGCCTGCACCGTCTCACGGTGACCATCTAGATATGCCATCTATTGGTGTTTGCATTCCTGTCTTGTCGGCTGTCCGGTTGCCTGCATCACGGACTTTGATCAGCAGGGTTTTGCGACGTGTCCGCCTGGTGAACCGACCCGCTGGATATGCCGAGGTTCGTTCCAGGTTTTCTGAATCTTTGGGAGTTGCACATGGCTAGAAGTTCTATTGACCGCGACCGCCTGCCCTTGACCGCCGAGGGCTTGGACGAAGAAGCCGCATTTGATGCAGCGCAGGCAAAGACTGGTGGTCAGATTCGACGAATCGCCAGCGGGTATGTCCAGACTGAACCCGGCGTGATCCGCCATTTTGCTGATTACGAAAACATGCGGGCTTTTGTTTTCCGTGGAGTTGAGCCCATGAATTCAAAACAGCCCCACAGCCGCTTCGCCCAACGATCTGGCACTACCGCCCCACCTTCACTTCAAAACCCCGCCACGCACGATCTGACAAAGCCGTGGCACCAACTGAGAAACATCATCATGACACCCAACAACCGCGCCTGCAAAAACTGCACCTCATACACCGACCAACACAAATGCACCAAGGGCAAATCCTTTTTGACTGACATCATCACGACAGACGGTGAGCGCGTTGTGACATCACCGCACAGGAACAGCGTATGCGTGCAGCATGAAATGCGCCGGGGTTTGCCGAAGGTGTTTTACATCCGCCCGACAACCTGCGCTGACTGCTTTTACTTTTCAGCAGAACCGACAGAGTTTGATGCGACCGAGAGCTTCGATTCCGAAGTCATTCCAGCTGGATGCGGATTTGGTTACGAAATTTTCATCAGTGATGTCTCACGAGAATGTCGTCCCATACAGGCCAGCGACCAGGCGTGCGAGGAACACAACACAGTGACGGAGATGGACATCGAAAACGAAAAAAGTCGGGAAATTATTGAGCGTGAAGCCGCAGAAGCCAAAGCGGCCCGACAGTCAGAAGCCAGCGCCGAACGCCTCACCATGCAGCTTTTAGGCAAACTTCGCAAAGGAGGTGTCAAGTGAATGACCGTGAGATTTTGGCCGCCACACTGCGCTGGCACCGTGCGTATGAGATCCGAATGGCAGCCACCACGGCATCCAACAAGTTCAAGAGCGACCAGAAAAAGCGCACCGGCTTTGGAGGGGCTTACTACAAACTTAGCGCCGGGGTGACTGCTGCAAAGCGGATTGAGCTTGCAGCCTTGCGTGAGCTGGCGAAGGTTTGCGCCAAGGTGCGTGGCAGTCAGATGCAGGTTGAGGATGCTGCCCAAGTTATTGATGTAGAGGTTCGACTGCTTTCCCAGGTAAAAGCTGGTAGTCAACGCAACTCTTTCCGCAAAGTGTAAGTGTCTCACAGTACCGAATTCCCGGCGAGTCCATCGGTCGTGACCAGATCATTGGATTCATGACCAACTTACTTGCTTCAT
>CAIYYA010000320.1 GCA_903930255.1 uncultured beta proteobacterium | reverse complement strand
AGCCCGGCGCCGTTTTGGGTGGTGACGGTGAGCTGCTTGCCCTGAGTTGCCATTTGCGCCTGGCCGACAAAGGCAACGCCACCGGCAGGGTTCGAATATGCTACCAAAGGTGTAGCTGCCCACGCAAGCGCTATGGACGCTGCGAGGGTTTTTAATGCTGAAAAATCGGCTGCAAATCGAGTCAGCGACAGGCCGGCAGATGCACTGCTGCTCGCTCGCCCCTGTGAAGTGCAGATTTCAGCCACGGCCACCATGGCACCCAAGGCCTGATTCCAGACGCTGCGATAGATGTGATTGAGTGAAGCTCGACTCGACATGGTGGCACTCCTGAAATCATGAAAATAGCGGCTCCGCGCCGCTTATTTTTGTTTCAAGATTAGACCATAAAGACCACTAAAAAAGCTGCTGCTAATTCGTGGAAACCGAATTGCAAAGCCATGATTTTTAAGACTCAACCCAATTCAAGGCCTGTCGATTGCGAGCAACCACTCGCGCCTGAAGAGCCATTCTTGCGGGTACAAAATATTGGCCAGAGTGATTTCACCACTCTGGTGCCGCCCTTTAACTTCCCAGCGTGCGCCCAATACGCGGCAGCCCGGTGCACACAGCGGCTGCACGGTTTCGGCTCGGGTTTGCAACCAGACCACGGCATCGTGGGTGGCCAACAAGCGCTGCAATTCTTTGGCATTGTCAAGTGCAGGCAGGTGCGAACGTGCATCGCCATCGTAAGGAACAAAGCGATTACCTGGCAACAAAAATTCAAAGCGCTCAAATTGCCCGTTAAAACTGCTGGGGACTGCGATGTGCTTTTGTTGCACGGCAGCCTGGCTGTCAGCAGCATACAAACCCGAAGCACCATTCAGCGCAACCGTGGTCAAACTAAACACCATAAAGGTCGTTAATGCAGCTGTGAGTGTGCAGATGCGTGTCCAAGTGGGTTTAACCACCCCGAGCAGAACCATTGCCATGCCCATAACAACTGCGCTTTCGGTGAGCAACAGATCACCGGCGCTACCCATTCCCATAGCGTGCTCAGACCATGCAATGCGCCCCAGCACCAGCATGACCAATCCGCACAAAATCAGCGACGGAATAAACCAGCCACGCGCAATGCGTGGCCAGTAAAGCGCCAACAGCATGGCCAAAGCAGGCATGGCTGGAATCAAATAACGCGCCGATCGTTGACTCGGCACGATAAAGACCAGTAGCCAAATGCCCAGCCACACCAACATGATCAGCAAATATCCGGGAAGTGGGTAGTTTGCAGTTCCAGTGCGCCAGCGCAAAATCATGCGGCGCACACCCAGACTCATCAAGCCAAGAACCACGAAAGCCAGCAAACCAGCGTTTTGCACATAGCCCAAACTCTGTGCCCACATGCTAAAACCGCCCCCCAGCAAAGCCGTGTGCCAATAACCCGCGCTGTTGCTCATTTTGCCCGCGTTTTCGCCCACCACAAACTCCTGCCAAACCGCAGCAGGGTCGGGATCGAGAACAAACCACAGGCCAAAAATGCTAAGGGCGATAGCCGCACTAAAGGCCACTTTCAGGCTAATGCCCAACAGCGTGCGCCAGTCGCGCGTGGGAGCCAGCACCAGCTGGGCACACCACAGTGTGGCCGCAGCCGGAGCAATCAGCGCAAATGATTTGTAGGCCAAGCCCAGACCCATAGCCAGACCAAAGCCTAGGTGTGCGAGCCAGCCTGTGCCGTTGTAAGCAGCCTGCTTTGCCACCAAATTTTGTGAGTGAGGCCATGCTGCAGCGGCTTCGTCGGTGATGTGGGTGATGCCGGTTTGCTTAGCCTTCAGCCACCACCACAGCAGCACAAACAGGGGCAAATTGAGCCAGAAAGTCTCTGGCGCGCTGGTCAAGTAGGTGCGACCAAAGCGAAAAGTGGAAAAAAAGGACAGATACAAGCAGGCTGCCAAGCTGGCCGAGTCCCAGCGGCGCGTGATCAGCCGCACCGTCCAGCCTATCGCCCCGGCAATTAGCAGCGTGTAAATGACGCTGGGCATGCGCAATGCCGCCATGCTCCAGTTTTGGCCCCATCCACCGGCCACCATGGCCTGCCAAAAAAGCAGCGGCGGCTTGGTGTTGCGCATGTGATCAAGCTCCGAAACCAGCGGCAACCAGTGGTTGGATGCTGCGGTGAGACGCGCAATATGGGTATAAACCAGCTCGTCGCCGTTGCTCGGCGCATATTGGCCGCCCAAACCCAGCAGGTAGGTTCCCACAGCAAGCCCTAGCAGCGCCAACCAACTCAAAGTTGCACGCGCGCTGGCTTTATTTTGCGGCGCGCTCTTTGGCATAGCTGTCGTAGGACTGCTGCGATACCTGCGACAGACAATCTTGACGCGCCGCCGGTGCTTGTTTGTCACATTGATTGACGGCTGCCTGGCGCACCGATTCGTACCATGCAGCCGTAGAACAAGCGCTCAACAGCCCCACAGCCAAAACCAGCAAAGGCGTTGCAATAAAACGGGTTTGTTCACCCGAAAATTTACCGTTCCAGCTGAGCTCGAACGAAGCGAATAGATTTTTTAGGTTCATTTGAAATTTTCCAGGCAGGGTTGTGATGATGACGCTGCTGAAACCGCATCAAGGTCTTGGATTATCCGATTTTGATGTGGGTTTCTGTGGCAGACGATGTTGGCCAAAAGTCCAGCGGTCATTTGCCAAAAAATTGCTCACACTGGCCACCACAATGGCGATCACGTTAGCCAGCAGGTAGTGCAGACTGTTGGAGAGCCACAGCGTCAGGCCGTATTGCAGGCCAATGCCCAACCACGAAGCGGTGGCATAGCGGCCAAACTGCCCAGCCATGACCGAAAAGGGCACTTGCGCCAAATGTGCGTGCTGCTGCAGCGCAACGCGCACTCGGTCAGACCAAGTCCAGAGCCGGTTCCAGGTGAAATTGTTGACGGTTGCAATGGCAATGGCCAAGGCCAGCGAGGCATACAGGCGCTGGCGCGGCGCGGCGATGGCGGCAAACAAGTGCTCTTGCGCCAGGTACAGCACCGCCATATTCACGACCGTGCCGCTGGCTCCGACGATGCCGAACTTGATGTAGCGAAAGCCTTTGAGCCACTCGATCCACTGAAAAATGCGCTGTTGCCAGCTAAGAGGGTTGCTCATTGGCTCAAAATGTGTAGCGCCTCATGCAAGACTGGCGGGCTTTGCAAGCGTTTTAAGCATTGATTGTCACCATCGCAAAAAGTCAGCCGGTGGTTGTAGGCCGACAGACACGGCGAGCAGGCAATGCCAGACTCAAGCACCCGTGCCCGAGGCCCCAGTGGGCCATAAAGGCGTCCAGTCTCTGGCCCAAAAAAGACCATGGTTTGAATCGGTGTCAGAGAAGCAAAGTGGCCCGGGCCGCCATCGTTGGTGATGAGCAAGTGAGCCGCGTGAAACAACATCAGCAGCTCGCGGATGCTGCGGGTGTAGCCAGTCAGATCAACACAAAATTCGCTGCCAATTTGGGCTCGCAACTGCTGCGCCAAAAGTGCGTCATCGCGCAAGCCAATCAGGCCCACTGCATAACCGGCGGCACACAAACCCTGCGCCACACTGGCGTAATGCGCTGCCGGCCAGGCTCGCTCAGGCAGTATGCCGCCACCCGCATAGAGCAGCACCACTTTGCGACCCGCCAAGCTCGGGTGATCGAAGCGCATTTTTTGCTGATAGGCTTGCAGCTCACTGGCTTCAAATGGCACTGTTAAACCGGGATCTGTGGGTAAATCGCGGATGCTTGCAGCCTTGTTGCGCGGCATCGATGCGTCATCAAGGGCATCTGCCAGAGACAAAAATTGTTGGGTGATGTGCTGATAGGGGTTGTAGGGAATGGCACGATTGATAAAACTGCCCCGATACAAACCCTCTTGCGTATGCGGGGTAAAACCGACGCGCAAGGGTGCACCACTCAGGTAACTCATCAGACTGCTGATGCGTGAAAACAGCTCACAGTCGATCACTGCATCCAGCGGCAAGGCTCGCAACACACGAATCACCCGCCAGATATCCGCTAGCAAGCCCAAGCCTGCGCTATCGTCCAGCGCGTGCAAATGCTCTGGTTGCGCCAAACCCAGCAGTTTGGCCACTTCCTGATTTTTTTTCAGTTGCAGCACATGAATGGTGGCACTCGGATAACGCTGGCGCAAGGCTGCAAACATCGGCCCGGCCAGCACCACGCTGCCCATCTCAGATAACAAAATTACCAGAATGTGGCGTGGATTTGCTGGCATGGTCGACTTTTGAGCCCCGTCCAGCCAGCGCGCCCACAACGAAACCACCACACACAGCGCCTGGCCAACCCAGCGATCAATCCAGCGTTGTGTTTGTAGCTTCATGCGTTATGTTTACAGACCAGCCGCCGCCCGCAGCTCGGCTGCCTTGTCGGTGCGCTCCCAGGTGAATTCGGGCTCTTCACGGCCGAAGTGGCCGTAGGCTGCCGTTTTTTCATAGATCGGGCGCAGCAAGTCGAGCATCAAAATGATGCCGCGCGGGCGCAGGTCGAAGTGCAGCTTGACAAGGGCTTCAATCTGCTCGTCGGGGATCACGCCGGTACCTTCGGTATAGACCGTCACGTTCATGGGCTTGGCCACACCAATAGCGTAAGCAACCTGAATCTGGCACTGTTTGGCCAGACCCGCAGCAACGATGTTTTTTGCCACATAACGCGCAGCATAAGCGGCCGAGCGGTCAACTTTCGTTGGGTCTTTGCCACTGAAAGCACCACCACCGTGCGGGCACGCCCCACCGTAGGTATCGACAATGATCTTGCGCCCGGTCAGACCGCAATCGCCTTGCGGGCCTCCCACGACAAAGCGGCCAGTCGGGTTGATCAAATATTTGGTGTCGGCGGTGAGCCACTCTTTGGGCAACACCGGTTTGATGATTTCCTCACGAACAGCTTCGTAAAACGCATCGGTCATGCGGTGACCCAGGCTCATCTCAGGGGCGTGTTGGCTTGACAGCACCACGGTGTCGATGCTGTGCGGTTTGCCATCGACATAGCGCATGGTGACCTGGCTCTTGGCATCCGGGCGCAAAAAGGGCAAGCGACCGTCTTTGCGCAACTGTGCCTGGCGCTCGACCAAGCGGTGTGCGTAGTAAATCGGTGCTGGCATCAGCTCGGGCGTTTCATTGCAGGCATAGCCAAACATCAGGCCCTGGTCACCGGCGCCGGTGTTGAGGTGGTCGTCAGAGGCATGGTCAACGCCCTGGGCAATGT
>CAIYYA010000319.1 GCA_903930255.1 uncultured beta proteobacterium | reverse complement strand
TGGTAGTCTCCGTCCAGCGTTTCCATCATGATTTTCTTCAACGCGCCTTCCTTGTCGCGCGCCAGGAGTGGGTCCCAACCGGAGCCCCACAGCAGCTTGATCACGTTCCAACCCGCACCGCGGAAAGTGCCTTCCAGCTCTTGCACGATCTTGCCGTTGCCACGCACCGGGCCGTCCAGACGCTGCAGGTTGCAGTTGATGACAAACACCAAGTTGTCGAGCTTTTCACGTGCAGCCAGGCCAATCGCGCCCAAGCTTTCGACTTCGTCCATTTCACCGTCGCCGCAAAACACCCAGACCTTGCGGTTTTCGGTGTTGGCAATGCCGCGTGCGTGCAGGTATTTGAGAAAACGCGCCTGATAAATCGCCATCAGCGGCCCCAAGCCCATCGACACGGTAGGGAACTGCCAAAACTCGGGCATCAATTTGGGATGCGGGTAGCTCGACAGCCCTTTGCCAGCGGTTTCCTGGCGGAAGTTGAGCAACTGCTCCTCGGTCAAACGGCCTTCCAGGTAGGCCCGTGCATAGACACCGGGGGCCACGTGGCCTTGCACATACAAACAGTCACCACCATGGTTTTCGCTCTCGGCGTGCCAAAAATGGTTAAAACCCGCGCCAAACATATGTGCCAGCGAGGCAAACGAACCAATGTGGCCACCCAGATCGCCGCCGTCTTCGGGGTGATGGCGGTTGGCTTTGACCACCATCGCCATGGCGTTCCAGCGCATGTAGGCGCGCAGGCGTTCTTCGATCTCGATGTTGCCGGGGCAACGTTCTTCGTGGTCGGTCTCAATCGTGTTGACGTAGCCGGTGTTGGCTGAGAACGGCATGTCGATGCTGCTTTGTCGCGCGTGCTCGAGCAGTTGCTCCAGCAAGAAGTGCGCGCGCTCAGGGCCCTCGGACTGGATGACGGCGCTTAAAGCGTCCATCCATTCGCGGGTTTCCTGGGTGTCGATGTCAGATACTTGCGCACCTGCCTGGTTTTCGTTGGCTGTTGACATGCATGTCTCCTGTTTTATGTTGAGCAATGGTAGATGAATTCTTCGCGCTGAGGGTTGAAATAATTCTATTTGAATTTACAAAATATTTCAAATAGTGTGTTTATGTTTTGTAATATGAAATTTATTGGTCTTATTTGAGCCTGCACTACACTAGCCACCATGTCGCTTTCAGCCCATCTTTCCGCAGCGAGTTCGCTCAATCCACAACCCGTTTCACGCTTGAAACGCTGGTGGACGCGTCAGTCGCCACAGCGGCAAGACCGCTTTGCTGTGCTCGCTCCCTTGGCTGCGGTGTTGCTTTTTTTAGCTGCCATTTTGGTGGCTTTTGCGTATTTGCGGCTGGAAGAAATTGCGCGTGACCGCGAAGCGATCAGTCGTGATGTGGACTACACACAGCAGCGTTTGCGCCTGCGTTTGCTTGAACAGCAGGAGCAGTTGGCACGCTTTGCACGTGAAATAGCCAGCCGTGAAATCAGTCGAATGGATTTTTTGGTGCGAGCTGAAGAGTTTGCCAACCAATATCCCGAATTGCAAAGCCTTACCTGGATTGACGAGCGCAAACGTGTGCGAGCCGATTACCACACGGCGAATTTGGCGAGTCAGCCCCAAATGCCCGGCGAACTTGCAGAGGCTCAAAAATTAGCCGATGACAACTTTGGCTTGGCGCGCGATCTGCAAGTGCCGGTTTATTCCACGCCGCTAGCGAACCCCGACAGGGATGCCAGTCTCGATCTGTATTTGCCCTTGACAGAAAAGGCACGCGGCAAAGGTGTGCTGCTGTCGGTGTATTCGATTGATGCACTGTTTCGCTACGGCGTGCCCAATGAAATTGCCGCCAAATACGCCGTGTCTCTGCGTGACACCAATGGCAAACTTCTCGCCGGTACGGTGCTCACCGAGAGCAAGCTCAAACGCAATTTGTTGCCTTGGGCCAGTCCGATCGACACCTATGAGTTGCCGGTAACACCGGTGGGCAATGGCTTGACTGTGCGTGGCCAGGCCTATCGAACCGGGCAGGGTGTGATTGGCAGCGCTTTATTTTGGTTGGTCATGGTGCTCAGTGCTGTGACGGCCTGGCTGTTGTTAGCCAATTGGGGGCATACCCGGCGGCGCATTCAGGCGCAGGCTGCGCTGGTCAAAGAAACTGCTTTTCGCCGCGCTATGGAAAACTCCATGCTTACCGGTATGCGGGCGCTCGATCTGCAAGGGCGCATCACCTACGTGAACACGGCTTTTTGCCAGATGACAGGCTGGAGCGAAGACGAATTGGTGGGCAAGATGGCACCTTTTCCCTATTGGCCGAATGAAGACCTGGAGTTGCTCAAAGGGCGGCTGAAGGACGAATTGGCTGGCAACATTGCGCCCAGCGGCATTCAGTTTCGGGTCAAGCGCAAAGACGGCTCCATCATCGATGCGCGCTTGTATGTGTCACCCTTGATCGATGCACGGGGACAGCAAACCGGCTGGATGACGTCGATGACCGATATCACCGAGCCGAATCGGGTGCGTGAGCAGTTGGCGGCTTCGCATGAGCGCTTTACCACGGTGCTCGAAGCGCTGGACGCGTCGATTTCTGTGGCTGCGTTGGGTGGCGCTGAATTGCTCTTCGCCAACAAACTCTACCGTGAATGGTTTGGCACACAGGCAATAGGGCATTTGCAGTTGGTGGCTGAAGCGGGTGTGCCTGAAGTTGATCACAGCGACGAGATTCAAGATGCCGTAGATGCCTTTGCCGGTTTGCCCACCGACGACCTGGCCGAAAAAGAAGTCGAAAGTGCTGAAATTTATTTGGGCAGTCTGGGGCGCTGGCTGGAGGTTCGCACGCGCTATTTGGGCTGGGTTGATGGTCGTTTGGCGCAAATGGTGATTGCCACCGACATCACGGCTCGGCGCAGCGCCGAGGAACAGGCGCAACTGCAGGCTGAGCGTGCGCAAACCGCCAGTCGATTGATCACCATGGGTGAAATGGCCTCGAGCGTGGCGCATGAGCTGAATCAGCCACTGACGGCTATCAACAACTATTGCAATGGCATGGTTTCGCGCATCAGAGGCAAGCAAATCAACGAGGAAGAGCTGGTGGGTGTGCTCGAGAAAACAGCCAAACAAGCCCATCGGGCGGGTCAGATCATTCACCGCATTCGCTCTTTTGTAAAGCGCAGTGAGCCCAATCGTAGTATTGCGGCGATTGCCACGATGGTGGCCGAAGCAGTGGAGTTGGCCGAAATTGAGCTGCGCAGGCGCAATGTCAAACTCAATCAATATGTGGCGCCGGGCATGCCTAGCTTGCTGGTAGACCCGATTTTGATCGAACAGGTGTTGCTCAATCTGCTGAAAAATGCCGCCGAATCGGTGGATTCAGCGCAACGTCCAACGGCACAGCGTTTGGTCAAGCTGCGTGTAGCGCCAGCGCTAATCAACGACAAAACCGTCATCGAGTTCATGGTGATCGACTCCGGCAAAGGCATACCGCCTGAAGTGATGGCGCGTTTGTATGAGGCTTTTTATTCGACCAAAGCCGAAGGCATGGGCATTGGTTTGAGTCTGTGCCGATCCATCGTCGAATCGCATATGGGGCGCATGAAAGCCGAGAACCTTTACAATGGCGATACCGTGGCTGGCTGCTGTTTTACGTTTTGGCTACCCCTTGCAACGACACCCGCAGCAGAGTCCAGCTACCCAGTTGAACAACCAATAAATCAGGTTTAACCATGAGTTTGATTCCCAAAAAAGGCACGGTTTACGTTGTCGATGACGATGAGGCCGTGCGTGATTCGCTGCAGTGGCTACTTGAGGGCAAAGACTACCGGGTGCGCTGTTTTGATTCGGCGGATTCATTTCTCAATCGTTACGACCCGCAAGAAGTAGCCTGTCTGATTGTGGACATCCGTATGCCCGGCATGACGGGTCTAGAGCTGCAAAATCGCTTGTTCGAAACTCATTCACCTTTGCCTATCACTTTCATTACCGGTCATGGCGACGTGCCCATGGCGGTTGAAACCATGAAAAAAGGTGCCATGGACTTTATCCAGAAACCTTTTAACGAAGACCAACTAGTGTCTTTGGTTGAGCGCATGTTGGAGCAAGCCAAGTTGTCTTTTGCTGGGGTGCAGCATGCCGCCAACCGCGATGCGCTGATGGGGCGGCTGACCACGCGCGAATCGCAGGTGCTCGAGCGCATTGTGGCGGGGCGACTCAACAAGCAAATTGCCGACGACCTGGGCATCAGCATCAAAACGGTTGAAGCCCATCGCGCCAATATCATGGAAAAGCTCAACGCCAATACGGTGGCTGACCTGCTCAAGGTGGCGCTCGTGCCGAGCCATACCAAGGCTTGAATATCAGCTATATTATTGCTAGCTAACCATGCCCGCCGCATATGCCTGAGCGGGCTTTTTTATTCGTGGAGAAAATACACATGACAAGCCCTGCAACTTCAGCACAGCGCATCGATGGTGTGCTGCTTTCACAGCAGTTGCGCAGCGATATAGCAGCCCGCGTGCAAGCCCTCAAAGCGCGCGGCATCACACCCGGTTTGGCGGTGATTCTGGTGGGCGACAACCCAGCCAGCCAGGTTTATGTGCGCAACAAGGTCAAGGGTTGCCACGACTGTGGTTTTTATTCGGTGTTTGATAAATTTGACGCTGACTTGAGCGAGGCTCAACTGCTGGCGCGCATTTCGGAACTGAATAACGACCCGGCGATTCACGGCATTTTGGTGCAATTGCCGGTGCCCAAGCACATTGATGCCAACAAAGTGATCGAGGCGATCTCGCCCGCCAAGGATGTCGATGGTTTTCATATCGCCAGCGCGGGTGCGCTGATGACCGGCATGCCGGGCTTTTTGCCTTGCACGCCTTATGGCTGCATGAAGATGCTCGAATCGATTGGGTACGACTTGAAAGGCAAGCACGCGGTGGTGATTGGGCGCTCCAACATTGTCGGCAAACCCATGGCCATGCTGCTGCTGCAAAAAAATGCCACGGTGACGATTTGCCATAGTGGCACGCAAAACCTGAAAGCACTCACGTTGCAGGCTGATGTGGTGGTGGCGGCCGTGGGCAAACGCAATGTGCTCACCGCAGACATGGTGAAACCCGGTGCCGTGGTGCTCGATGTGGGCATGAACCGCAACGACGAGGGCAAACTTTGTGGTGACGTAGACTATGCAGGCGTGAAAGAAGTGGCTGGGTTTATCACCCCTGTGCCGGGTGGTGTTGGACCGATGACCATCACCATGCTGCTCATGAACACACTTGAATCGGCAGAGCGCACACGATGAATCCGCTGCTCTGTTTTGACGATCTGCCGCTGTTTGACCAAATTCACCCGGAACATGTCGAGCCTGCCATCGCAGAGCTTCTCGACGCAGCTAACGCGGCACTGACGCACGTCACAGCGCCCGACTTTGTTGCGAACTGGAACGCCATTGCCGGCGTGCTCGATGTGGCAACCGAGCGCTTGTCGCGCGCTTGGGGTGCTGTTAATCACCTTAACAGCGTGGCCGATACCCCAGAGTTACGCGCTGCCTACAACGTTGCGCTGCCTTTGATCACCGAGTTTTATACCCGGCTTGGCGCAGATGAGCGCTTGTATGCCAAATACAAAAGCATCCCCTGCGACACGCTGAATGCAGAGCAAACCCAGGCTCACAAAAATGCCCTGCGCAATTTTGTTTTGGGTGGCGCTGATTTGTTAGGTGATGCGCGCGTGCACTTCGCACAAATCCAGGAAAGGCAAGCGGCCGTAAGCCAAAAATTCAGCGAAAACGCGCTCGATGCGACCGATGCTTTTGCCTACTTTGCGACGCTCGATGAGCTCGCGGGTGTGCCAGACGACATCGTGCAGACAGCGCTCAACGCGGCCCAGGCTGAAGGCCAAGAAGGCTACAAACTCACGCTAAAAATGCCGTGTTATTTGCCGCTGATGCAGTTTGCCCGCAGCAGCAGCTTGCGTGGCAAGCTCTACCGTGCTTACGTTACCCGTGCCTCTGACCAGTCCGCAGATAACGCCCGTCAGTTCGACAATTCGGCTCTCATAGCCGAGTTGCTGACTTTGCGTCAGCAAGAAGCCACGCTCTTGGGTCATGCGAATTTTGCTGCCTTGTCGGTGGTGCCCAAAATGGCCGAATCAGCCCAACAAGTGATTGCTTTTTTGCGCGATCTGGCACACCGTGCGCGCCCTTTTGCCGAAAAAGACTTGGCTGATTTGCGCGCGTTTGCGGCTGAACAGCTGGGTTTGCCCGATCCTCAACCGTGGGACTGGCCTTATGTGAGTGAGCTGCTCAAAGAGGCGCGCTATGCCTTCAATGAACAAGCGGTGAAGCAATATTTCCCCTTGCCCAAAGTGTTGGCCGGTTTGTTTCAGATTGTTGAGACGCTGTTTGATGTGCAAATTCAACCCGATCAGGCCAGTGTGTGGCATCCGGATGTGCGTTTTTTTCGCATCGAAAGACGCACCAGCCAGGCGCTGCCGATTCTGCTTGGGCAGTTTTATCTGGATCCTGGAGCGCGCAACGGCAAGCGCGGCGGTGCCTGGATGGACGACGTGCGTGCGCGCTGGTTGCGCCCCGACACGGGTCAGTTGCAAACCCCCGTTGCGCATCTGGTGTGCAACTTTGCCAATCCTGTCGAAGGTCGCCCTGCCTTGCTCACGCATGACGACGTGACGACCCTGTTTCACGAATTTGGCCACGGCCTGCAGCACTTGCTCACGCAAGTCAATGAACGTGATGTTTCAGGCATTAGCGGCGTGGAGTGGGACGCCGTTGAGTTGCCCAGCCAGTTCATGGAAAATTTTTGCTGGGAATGGTCGGTGTTGCAAAACATGACAGCCCATGTCGACACGGGTGAGGCGCTGCCACGCGACTTGTTCGACAAAATGCTGGCTGCGAAAAATTTTCAGAGCGGCATGCAAACGCTGCGACAAATTGAATTTTCGCTATTTGACATGCTACTGCATAGCGCTGAGCAGCCATTCACCGACTTGATGCCCTTGTTGCGCCAGGTGCGTGACGAAGTGGCTGTGTTGCAGCCGCCCGAATGGGCGCGCACCGCGCACACCTTTAGCCATATTTTTGCCGGTGGCTATGCTGCGGGCTATTACAGTTACAAATGGGCCGAGGTGCTGAGCAGTGATGCTTATGCTGCTTTCGAGGAAAGCATGGACAGCACCGGCTTGCCCAATTTGCAAATAGGCGAAAAATTTCGGCAAAGCATTTTGGAGACCGGCGGCAGTCGCCCCGCGATGGATTCGTTCAAAGCATTTCGCGGACGTGAGCCCACACTTGACGCGCTCTTGCGGCATCAGGGTATGACCCTGGCAGGGGAATCTGCAACATGCTAAAAATAGTTGCGCACGCAGCGCTTGTCGTTTTAGGCGGTTTGGCTGTGCTGCCTGCAGACGTGGTCGCGCAGAGTGTTTACCGGATGGTTGGACCCGATGGACGCGTCACTTTTTCCGACAAACCAGCGCCACAGTCGACCAGCAAACCGATGGATTTGCGCTCGGGCAGCTCAGCACCCGATAACGCCAACCTGCCTTACGAGTTGCGCCAGGCGGTGAGCCAATTTCCGGTCGCGCTGTATAGCACGCGTAACTGCGGCTTGTGTGATGCGGGTCGGCGTTTGTTGCAAGGTCGTGGCGTGCCTTTTACCGAAAAAACGGTGAGCACGGCACAAGACCTGGAGGCATTGCAAAAGCTCGGCGGCGGCAATTCACTGCCATTTTTGACCATTGGTCAGCAGCATATTCAAGGCTATTCAGAATTTGAATGGCAGCAGTATCTGAGCGCTGCCGGCTATCCTGAGCAGTCCAAGTTGCCGGCCAATTACCGTCGAGTGGCTGCAAGCCCCTTGGTCGAGCCGATCCAGCCGGCCGAGAAGAAACCCCAAGAAACACCAACGCCAGAACCCGAAAACAAACCCGCAGAACTGCCAGCTGCCATCGCCAACCCCGCCGGAATTCAATTCTGAGACCTTGCGGGACAGATCTGGCTACGCGAAGCGAGCCAGCTCTGTCCTCAACATTTTGTCGGATGTTAGATGTCCACCTTGCGGGACAGATCTGGCTACGCGAAGCGAGCCAGCTCTGTCCTCAACATGACCACCCCGGACCGGTTAATTGGGTAGGGCGATCTCGTTGTTCACGCTGAACTGGTAATCTTTGAAAATGTGTTCGGCACTGAGCAATTGGTAGCTACCGTCGGCGTTGCGCCGGGTGGTGTCTTTGAGCCGATAAGTCAGGTGGCCGCAGGTCCAGAGCTTAAAGTTACGCATTTGCGTGCACAAACAGGTCTTGTCTTGCACTGAGATGTTTTTGCCGTCCGGATGCAGAGCCAGCTCACGGTTGTAGGCGGTGATATAGGCGCAATTGCCGGCACCGTCGAGCAAGTAGCCATATGACTCGCAATTGGGTCGAATGCCATCACCAATCGCGGGTGAGCCTTTGAGCATGCGCATGGGGTAACCGGTGGGTGAAATGGTGTTCACCAAAATGTCGTCTTCGCTGGCGCGAAAGTAATCTTGCTTGACAGCATCAGGCAAACCACACTCTTTGGCCACCGTAAAGCGGGTGGCCACCTGCACGGCCGCCGAGCCGGTTTCGAGAAAAGCAACAGCATCGCTACCCGTAAAAATGCCGCCTGCAGCAATCACCGGGATGTCGAGCTTTTCGGCTTGCACATATTGAATCACTTCAGTCATGATGCTGGCCAGGTTAAATTGCGCCCAGTCCATGCCAAAGCCCAGATGACCACCGGCCAAGGGCCCTTCCACAATCACAAAATCGGGCAAGCGATTAAGGCGTGCGTTTTTACGCAAAAACAGTTGCAGCGCGCGCAAGCTCGAGACAATGATGCCAAGCTTGGCATCGCGAAAGCGCGGATGCTCGGCAATCAGGCCAAACGAGCCCAAATGCAAGCCGGCACTCATGGTAATGCCATCCACACCCGCATCCAGTGCCGACGCCATGCGCACTTGTAGGGTTTCGCGCGGGCCGTTCATGGTGAGCTTTTCCATGCAATTGACAAAAATCAGGCCATCACCTTTTTTGGCTTGCATGGTGGAACCCACGTGGCGGCGCGTGGCCTCAGCCAGGATTCCTAGGTCAAACTTGATTTCGGATTTATCAGCGTTGTTGATGTTGTGTTTGTAGAGCTTGGTTTTGTCTTTGACAAAACTCGTGTCAAAACGGCGATCCGACACGTCATTGACCATGGCATCTGAAATATGCCCGATGCCGCCTAAACGCGCGGCTTCGAGCGCCAATTCGGCAGTCGAGATGTCGACACCCATGCCACCAATCATGATAGGCACGTATTCTTGCTTGCCAAACTTCAGGCGAAAATCATCTACACGTTTCATGTCAATCCTTGAGCAATTTGACCGCTTCGATAGACGCCGTCAGAAAAATAAAAGGCAAGACTGTGTCGTCTTGTCGGGCTTGGATTCTAACCGTGCGACTTGTCTGCGCCAGGGCGCAAAAGATACCCATAATGGCCTCCTGATTTTTTATAAATACCATTCTTCATGACCAGTTCTGCTTCTCCATCATTGAAAGCGCTTGCGGGCGTGCGCGTTCTTAGTCTGAGCCTGAATTTGCCGGGACCTGCGGCCTTGCTGCGCTTGGCGCGCATGGGCGCTCAGTGCGTCAAGCTTGAGCCACCAGCCCCGGTTTTGACGGTGCCAACGATGTCGCCAACGGATATCACTGGCGACCCCATGAGCACTTACAGTCGCAGCGCCTATGCCGCGCTGCACCAAGGCATCGAGGTGCAGGTGGCAAATCTGAAAACAGACACAGGTCAAGCCAGTTTGCAACATGAGTTGGCGCAGGCGCAGGTGTTGCTTACCTCGTTTCGACCTGGTGCCTTGCGCAAGCTTGGACTGAGTTGGGATGCGTTGCATCTTCAATATCCCAAACTCTCGCTGATTGCCATTGTTGGTGCACCGGGTGTGCGAGCCGAAGAGCCGGGGCACGATTTGACCTACATGGCTGAAAACGACCTGATCACCGGGCTGGATTTACCCGCGACCTTATATGCCGATATGGCTGGCGCCTTGCTGGCCAGTGAGGCGGTGCTACAGGCGGTGTTGCTGCAAGCGCAAACAGGCGAGGGCAGTTATTTTGAAGTGGCTTTGTCAGATGCCGCGGCTCATCTGGCCTTGCCGCGCAGTTGGGGTTTGACCTTGCCCGGCACTGCCATTGGCGGCGGCCACGCTGGTTACAAGGTCTATGCGTGTCTGGATGGCCGGGTGGCACTGGCAGCGTTGGAGCCACACTTTGCCAAATCTTTGTGTCAAGTGGCTGGGTTGGATTGGGCTGGCATTGAGATGATGCAAACCCCTGCGACCCATCAGGCGATAGCGCAGTTTGTCGCAAGGCTTTCCAGAGCAGAATTGCAGGTATTGGCGGCACAGCATGACATACCGTTACATACGCTCTCAAATTAAGAGCTGCTTACGCATGCCCCTATTGGGCTAGAGGCACTTTTTTATAAAGTCAAAAGCACCACAGCGCGTGCTTCTATGGCTTGGCCTAAACCCACTGGTCCCATTTTTTCGGCGGTTTTGGCTTTTACGTTGATTTGATCAAGCTGCACACCCAGGGTCTGGGCGATGTGGGCACGCATGGCTGCAATGTAGGGCATCAACTTGGGTGCCTGGGCGATGATGGTGCTGTCCACATTGCCTATCTCAAACCCCTTGGTACGCACACGGCGTGCTGTTTCGGCCAGCAAAAGACTCGAGTCAGCGCCTTTGAAACGAACATCGGTGTCGGGAAAATGCGTGCCAATGTCGCCCAATGCAGCAGCACCCAGCAGTGCGTCTGTCATCGCGTGCAACAGCGCATCGGCATCCGAATGGCCCAACAACCCAAGGTGATAGGGCACTTCGATCCCGCCCAACATGAGTTTGCGCCCAGCTACCAGTGCGTGGATGTCCCAACCTTCGCCAATTCTGAAGTTCATCGCATTTTCTCGATTAGTGCGCTTCGCGTGCACGCAGCAGGATTTCAGCCAAACTGAAATCTTGCGGATAGGTGACTTTGAAATTTTGCGCGCTGCCGGGCACCAGTTTGGGTGCTAAACCCATGGTTTCGATGGCGCTGGACTCGTCGGTGACGGCATCACCTGCGAGCTGCAGCGCTTCGAGCAGGCTGCCAATGCGAAACATCTGTGGCGTTTGTGCCAGCCATTTGTCGGCGCGTGGCAGCGTGGCCGCAACCCGGCCATGGGTCGCTCTTTTCAGCGTATCTGGCAAAGGCAAGGCCAGCAGACCTCCGACTTCATCGTTCAGGCAGGCATCGAGCAACTGGTTGATTTGCTCGGGTGTGATCAGGCAACGAGCTGCATCGTGCACCAGCACCCAATCGTGTGCAGCAGCACCTTCGGCGCGCAACGCATTTAAACCATTAAATACGCTTGCTGCCCTTGTAGAGCCGCCACAAGAAGCTATTAAAAATGAAGCATTTAGGGCTTGGGGAGTTTGAAAAAAACTGTCTTCTGGCGACACCACCACCAGGGTTTGGTCGATGCGCGAGACCTCGGCAAACGCTGCCAGGGTGTGCATCACCATGGGTTTGCCGGCCAGCGTCTGGTATTGTTTGGGGCCTGCTGCACCTGAGCGCGAGCCGGTGCCCGCGCAAGGAATGAGCGCCCAGCAGCGCGGAGTCGCGGCTGGTGTGAGGGTGATGTCGGTGAGTTGTGTCATGGTGTGGGGTGCATTTTAGAATCCAACGGACAATTTCGACAAACTGGGTGTGCCCCGACGCGCATGCCGGGTGGTGTGGCAGGGGCGCAGCCGAAAATTTCAAGCCTGTGCCTGCCAAATGGTCATCAGGATAACCACACCCTTCAAGTCACGACTCGTCAAAAGCACTCAGCATGCGCACGATACCTGCGCCACCCTGGATACGATGTCCTAAACTCGATCTAACGCCCGTCTACTCTGCCTGACGTACTCTTAAAAACGAAGCAAATTTGGGCAGACCTTTGGGTGTGTGATCCCGGTAGAGGTAGGTGACTGTGCTGCCCACTTCCGGTGGGGCTGCGCGCTGGGCATCGGTAAAGCCTGTGCCCAAGGCAAAGCGCTGGCCGTCGGGCATTTCCAGCAGCAAGGCGCCCAGCCGACCCTGATTGCGGCCCTTGCCCGGCAGGTGCGCCACTACCCGTGCTTCTTCGTCGGGCAGGGGTTTGAATTTCAGCAAGGCATCGCTGCGCCCGGGTGCCCACAGTGCGTTGGCTCGGTGCAGCACGAGACCTTCACCGCCGCCTTTCACGGTTTGCTTGAGCAGTTTTTGCAGCGTCGGGGCATCCGCCACGCGCTTTTGCTCCACCGCCTGCAACCAGGGTTGGTGAGCCTGGTCGACGAGTTCGGTGATATGCGCAGCCCGCTCGGCAAAAGAGCCGAGAGCACCGGGCATGTCAAAAATCATGTAGCGCACCTCGCGCCATTCGGCATCAACCGGGATATTGCGGCGCACCAGGCCCGAGAGCACATCAAAACGGCCGCGCCCCAGCCACAGCTCGCCATCCAGCGCCGTTTTGGGTAGGCCCTGCAGAAACCAGGCCGGTGCGGCAATGGGCAAGCCACTGCGAAAGCGCAAACTTTGGCCGTCCCAAAAAGCACGTACACCGTCGAGCTTTTCGCTCACCAGGTAAGCGCTGGGGTCTTGCCCGGCTTGCCACATGCGTGCCAGCGTCAGCGTTGGTTTGGCATCAGCGGCGCTTGACGAGGCGGCGGGTTCGACAGGCGCAGGCGGACTGGCAGCCTTGGCCACTTCTGAGTAAACAAATCCGCCCAAAACCCAAGCTATACAAGCGATAGGTGCTGCAAAAGTAGGACTGTATTTCATGGAACCCCCCTCCTTTAAACTCAGATGGATTGCCTATTCATCCGACCCGATGAAATTTGACCCGCTCGCCCTGAGCTTGGTCGTTGGGCTTCGACAAGCTCAGCCCGAACGGAACTTGATACATCATCGGGCCGGATCAATAAGTGCTCGTAGCATGGTGTGGGCTGCATTCTAGAATCCATCGCATCACACCCTGCCCATGATGGCGCAGGGTTTTGGCGTTTTCGCCTCGCTATTTTGCTCTGAAGACTCTTTGTCGCCTTATATGGATTTACCAAAACTCAATTCCGGCAAGCGTTACACCTTGCCACGCCCTACGGGTTCGGCCGATGCTTTGCTGCTCGCCCACTTGGCGCTGCGTGACAAAGCGGCCAACAAAGTCACGGCCATCATCACAGCCGATGCACCCGACGCCCAGCGTTTGATTGACGAAATGGCGTTTTTTGCGCCAAGTTTGCGCTGCGTGTTGTTTCCTGATTGGGAGACACTGCCCTACGACACCTTTTCGCCGCATCAGGATTTGATCAGCGAGCGCCTAGCGACTTTGTGGCGCATCAGCCAGCACGACAAAGATACCGGCGCCGATGTGGTGCTGGTGCCGGCCACCACAGCGTTGTATCGACTCGCACCGCCCAGCTTTCTGGCGGGCACTACCTTTCATTTCAAGGTTAAACAAAAACTTAACGAGGCAAAATTCAAGGCGCAACTCACCCTGGCGGGCTACAGCCATGTGACGCAAGTGGTCAGCCCGGGTGAATACGCTGTGCGTGGATCGTTGATCGACCTGTTTCCGATGGGTTCACCGATGCCGTTTCGCGTTGACTTGTTTGACGACGAGATCGACAGCATTCGCACCTTTGACCCCGACAGCCAGCGTAGCCTTTACCCGGTGCCAGAAGTGCGTTTGTTGCCCGGGCGGGAGTTCCCGATGGACGATGCAGCGCGCGCGCGTTTTCGGCATCGTTGGCGCGAGCTGTTAGAAGGCGACCCTACGCGTAGCCGTATTTACAAAGACATGGGACTGGGTGTTGCAACCGCTGGCATTGAATATTATTTACCGCTGTTTTTTGAAGACACTGCCACGGTTTTTGATTATCTAGGGGCTGACGCTACGGTGGTGTTGCACGGCGATCTGGAGCCGGCATTTGCCCACTTTTGGCAGGACACGCGCGAACGCTACCGGCTCGTGCAAGGCGACCCCGAGCGCCCGGTGCTGCCGCCAGATGCACTGTTTTTGAACATAGAGCAGTTTTATTCGCGGGTCAACCAGCATGCGCAGTTGGCCTTACGTCCGGCACTCAGTGAAGTGTCTGACAGCGGTCAATTTGTCCGGTTGGGCGATTTGACCGTGATGCGCGGTGCAGAGGAACCCCTGGCACGGCTGAAAACGCACATCCGCAACACCCCGCAGCGTGTGCTGGTGCTGGCCGAGAGCGATGGCCGCCGCGCCAGCTTGCTGGACTTTTTGCACAGCAGCGCGTTTGACCCTCCAGCGTTTGATTCGTTGGCAGAGTTTTTGGCCAGTGATGAAAAAATTGGCATCGCCACATCCAACTTGGCCACCGGCTTTAGCTGGCTTGAGCAGGGCGTTGACTTTGTTACCGAAACTGAGCTGTTTTCTGCCAGCCCGGGCACGCGCAAACGCAAAAAGCAAGAACAAGTCAGCGATGTTGAGGCACTCATCAAAGACCTGAGTGAGCTCAAAGTGGGTGACCCGGTGGTGCATTCAGGACACGGGATTGGTCGCTACCGGGGGCTGATTAACCTCGATTTGGGTAACAAACTAGCCAACGGGGAGCCTGAGGTGCAAGAGTTTTTGCACCTCGAATACGCCGATAAAGCCGTGCTGTATGTTCCGGTGAGCCAGTTGCAACTGATTAGCCGTTACACCGGCGTGAACCCCGATGAAGCGCCGCTGCACAAACTGGGCAGCGCACAGTGGGACAAAGCCAAGCGAAAAGCCGCCGAACAGGTGCGAGACAGCGCTGCCGAGTTGCTCAACATCTACGCCCGACGTGCTGCACGCGAAGGCTACGCTTTTCGCTACAGCCCCAACGACTACGAAGCCTTTGCCAATGACTTTGGTTTTGAAGAAACTGCCGACCAGAAAGCCGCCATCCATGCGGTGATTCAAGACATGATCAGCCCGCGCCCGATGGACCGGCTGATTTGTGGCGACGTTGGCTTTGGCAAAACCGAAGTGGCTTTGCGCGCCGCTTTTGTTGCCATCACCGGCGGCAAACAGGTGGCGTTTCTGGCGCCGACGACCTTGCTGGCAGAGCAGCATTACCAAACCCTGATCGATCGCTTTGCCAAATGGCCGGTGAAAGTGGCCGAGATGAGCCGATTTCGCTCGGGCAAAGAGATCACCGCAGCCCTCAAAGGTGTGGCCGACGGCACCATCGACATTGTGGTTGGCACGCACAAGTTGTTAAGTGAATCAACCAAGTTCAAAGACTTGGGTCTGCTCATCATCGATGAGGAACACCGTTTTGGTGTGCGCCACAAAGAGCAGATGAAAGCCCTGCGAGCCGAGGTTGATGTGCTCACCCTCACCGCCACGCCGATTCCGCGCACTTTGGGCATGGCGCTGGAAGGTCTGCGCGATTTGAGTGTGATTGCCACTGCACCGCAGCGCCGCCTGGCGATCAAAACCTTTGTGCGTACCGAAGGAAATGGTGTGATCCGCGAGGCCGTGCTGCGCGAACTCAAGCGAGGTGGGCAGGTCTATTTTTTGCACAACGAGGTCGAAACCATCGAGAACCGCCGTGCCAAGCTGGAAGAGCTGCTACCAGCAGCGCGCATTGCCGTAGCGCACGGCCAGAGGCCCGAGCGTCAGCTTGAGAGTGTGATGCGTGACTTTGTGGCGCAGCGCACCATTTTGCTGCTGTGCTCGACGATT
>CAIYYA010000318.1 GCA_903930255.1 uncultured beta proteobacterium | reverse complement strand
TCATGAAAGGCTTCAATGCCAAGAACCCCAAATCACTCATGCTGCGCACGCATTGTCAGACCAGCGGTTGGAGTCTGACCGAACAAGATCCCTATAACAACGTGGTGCGCACCACCATCGAAGCCATGGCGGCGGTGTTTGGCGGCACCCAAAGCCTGCACACCAATTCGTTTGACGAAGCCATCGCGCTACCGACCGAATTCAGTTCACGCATCGCCAGAAATACGCAACTCATCATTCAGGAAGAAACCCACATTACCAACGTGATTGACCCATGGGCGGGCAGTTACATGATGGAAAAGCTCACGCAAGACATGGCGGACGCAGCCTGGGCCATCATCGAAGAAGTTGAGTCCATGGGCGGCATGACCAAAGCAGTGGATTCGGGTTGGGCCAAGCTCAAGATTGAAGCCGCAGCGGCCGAGAAGCAAGCCCGCATTGATTCAGGCAAAGACGTCATCGTCGGCGTGAATAAATACAAACTCAAAACCGAAGACACCATTGATGCGCGTGACATTGACAATGTGGCAGTGCGCGATTCACAAATTGCACGCCTCAACGCCATCAAGCAAAAAAGGGATGCAGCGCAGGTGCAGCAAGCGCTGGCAGCTATCGAAAATGCAGCAGCTAGCGGCACTGGTAACTTGCTGGATTTATCGATCAAGGCCGTGCGAGCCCGCGCCACGGTGGGCGAAATCAGTGACGCGATGGAAAAAACTTTTGGACGCCACCGTGCTGACACGCAAAAAGTCAGCGGGGTTTATGCCGCTGCTTACGATACCGACACCACCGCTGCAGAGACTATGGAATACTGGAACTCGCTCAAGGCCGAGATTGTCGATTTTGCTGAAAAACAAGGTCGTCGCCCGCGCGTGATGATCAGCAAATTGGGCCAGGACGGTCATGACCGTGGCGCCAAAGTGGTGGCTACTGCCTTTGCTGACCTGGGTTTTGACGTGGACATGGGGCCACTGTTTCAAACCCCCGAAGAATGCGCTCGTCAGGCGATTGAAAACGATGTACATGCTGTTGGTGTCTCCACTCTGGCAGCAGGCCACAAAACCCTGGTGCCCGCCATCATCGCCGAGCTGAAAAAGCAAGGTGCTGACGACATCATTGTGTTTGTGGGCGGTGTGATTCCGCGGCAGGATTACCAGATGCTGTATGACGCAGGTGTCAAAGGCATCTACGGCCCCGGCACCCCGATCCCGGCCAGCGCCAAGGATGTGCTGGCGCAAATAAAAAAGGCTTTGTCAGTGTGACTCGTCAAATTGCGATACAGTAATACGGTATTTCAACCGCTTATTTGACTGAAAGAGGACATCATGGCCGTCTCTGTTCGCATGGACCCGATGCTGGAGCGTGAGCTGGAGCTCGCCGCGAAACGTCTGGGTCAGACTAAATCCCAGTTCATCATCAATGCAGTGGAGCGGGCCTTGGGCCGCAAAGATCCTTACGCGCTTTACCAGCAGGTGATGCGCGAAATGACTGATGACCCGCACTACCCGCAGGTGACACAGGTATTTGCCAACGAACCCCAAGAGCCGTATGACACTGAGCGATCGCGCGCCGCACTGATTGCCAAACTCAGAGCTAAACATGGCCTCAGCGCTGATTGACGCCAGTGTGATGGTGGCGGTGTTCGCGCAGCGCGAGCCGCAGGCCGAGCGCTATCGTGATCTGCTTGCCTTGGCAGCACTGGAACATTGGTCTTTGTCCACCACTTGGCCTTGCGTCGTGGAAGCCAGTTACCTAGTGTCACCACCCCAGCGCTTTGCCCTGCTGAACTGGATTGGCAAGGGCAGTGTGATGGTCTTTCCATTTGAACAAAACGCCTTGTTGGACTTTGTTCCGCTGATGCAGCGCTATACCGAGCGGCCTCGTACTGAAATGGATTTGGCCGATGCGTCTCTTGTCGAGTTGGCCGCCCAAACAGGTGTGACCACCATCATGACATTGGATCGAAGAGATTTTTCGCGCTACCGGCTGCCCGACGGGCGGGCTTTTGATATTTTATGAAATATGCCTGTAACGCTTGACCAGCCTGCACAAGCAGCTATTGATTCAGAAGTGTTTTCGATGTCTTTCAAGGCATCGTGGAGCAGCCTGCAAGCAGCGATTTTGCAAGGCGAGGCGCTACCCCAGCGCCGCGCCATCGCCAAGGCCATCACTTTGCTGGAATCAACCCGTGCTGACCACCGGCTGCAGGCAGACGAGTTGTTGACTGCCTTGCTACCGCACACCGGCAATTCATTCCGGCTAGGCATCAGCGGTGTTCCAGGCGTGGGCAAATCCACTTTTATCGAAGCCTTGGGGCTGTACCTGATTGGCCTAGGCCACCGAGTCGCCGTTTTGACCATCGACCCATCCAGCACGGTTTCGGGTGGCTCGATTCTGGGCGACAAGACCCGCATGGAATTGTTGTCGGTCAACGAGAAAGCCTATATCCGCCCCAGTCCCAGCAGCGGCACTTTGGGCGGTGTGGCTGAGAAAACCCGCGAGGCCATGCTGGTCTGCGAAGCTGCGGGCTTCGACGTGGTGATGGTCGAAACCGTAGGCGTGGGCCAAAGCGAAACGGCCGTGGCCAACATGACCGACATGTTTGTGCTGATGCAGTTGCCCAACGCAGGTGACGATTTGCAGGCCATCAAAAAAGGCGTGATGGAGTTGGCTGACCTGGTGGTGATCAACAAAGCCGATATTGACCCTGATGCGGCGACCCGGGCTCGGGCACAGATTACCTCCAGTTTGCGCCTGCTTGGTCTGCACGGTGAACCCGGGCATGCGCATCACGATACACAAATTTGGCACCCGCAGGTGATTCAGCTTAGCGCCTTGCTGGCCCAGGGGGTAGATAGCTTCTGGGGCAAAGTGCTCGAATTCAAAGCCCTGCAAACAACATCTGGCAAGTTGGCTGCGCGCCGGCAAAAACAGGCGCTGGCGTGGATGTGGGAGCGCATTGACGCGGGCCTGAAGCAGGCCTTTGCCCAGCACCCAGCCGTCAAAAATTTGCTGCCCGAGTTGACTCAAGCGGTTTTAGAAGGCCGTATGGCTCCCTCAACTGCAGCAAGAAATATGCTTCTAACGCACGCTGGACAAGCGTGAGTAGCTACTGATTCAATAGTCATTTATTTCAACCATTTTCCTGACCAAGAAAGACCAAGCCATGCACGACATCCTTGAACAACTTGAGAAAAAGCGCGAACTTGCCCGCCTGGGCGGTGGCCAAAAGCGCATCGACGCCCAACATAAAAAGGGCAAACTGACCGCGCGTGAGCGCCTCGAAGTGCTGCTGGACGCGGGCACCTTTGAAGAATGGGATATGTTTGTTGAGCACCGTTGCAGTGATTTCGGCATGCAGGACAACAAAATCCCGGGCGACGGCGTGGTCACTGGCTACGGCATGATCAATGGTCGGCTGGTGTTTGTGTTCAGCCAAGACTTCACCGTGTTTGGCGGCGCCCTGAGCGAAGCGCATGCCGAGAAGATCTGCAAAATCATGGACCAAGCCATGAAAGTTGGCGCGCCGGTCATTGGCTTGAACGACTCGGGCGGTGCGCGCATTCAGGAAGGTGTGGCCTCTTTGGGTGGCTATGCTGACGTGTTCCAGCGCAACGTGATGGCCAGCGGTGTGGTGCCTCAAATCAGCATGATCATGGGCCCGTCGGCCGGTGGTGCGGTGTATTCCCCTGCCTTGACCGATTTCATCTTCATGGTCAAAGACACGTCTTACATGTTTGTGACCGGCCCGGAAGTGGTCAAGACCGTGACGCACGAAGAAGT
>CAIYYA010000317.1 GCA_903930255.1 uncultured beta proteobacterium | reverse complement strand
CAATTCAACGCACACCGAGCGCAACCAGCGGTTGGCGCTGTCGTGGTGGTAGCGTGCATGCCAATACTGCTTCACAGCAAAACCAGGCACCTGAAATGGACAGGGCAGGGTGCGCAGATTGGCCGCGCGAGCCAAAGTCTCACCAATGTGGCGCGGCAGCGTTGCGATCAGGTCGCTGCTTGACAAAATGGCTGATAAACCCAAAAAGCCAGGCAACTCCAGTTTGATGGCGCGGTGAATGTTTTGCGCCAGCACCGTGTTGTCGAGTAGTTGATAGCTGGTGCCAGGCGTGATGCCAATGTGCGACTCGGTCTGATAGACCGCCAGATTCCAGTGTTCTGGGCTGGCATCGATAACCCGGGGGTGGCGCCCATTGACCAGGCAAATCCAGTCCTGGTTGTAGAGTGTTTGCTGATAAAAACCGGCATCCAGCCAAGGCAAAAAACCCAGTGCTAGGTCAGAATGGCCATCTTGTAGCGATTGGGCCAGACTTGCATCAATGCGGCTGGCCGCCAGTTGCACACCGGGCGCCAAGGCGCGCACATGCGCCAGCAGGGTGGGCAGCAGTGTGATGTGACTAGCATCGGTCATGCAAATCGAAAAGCGGCGTTGCGCAGTGGCCGGTTCAAAAGCTTGTGCAGACAATGCCAGATGCTGCAGGCCCTGCAACACGTCGCGTGCCGTGCCGATCAGCGCATCGGTACGAGGCGTTGGCAGCATGCCATCTGCGGTGCGCACAAACAAAGGGTCGTGCAACTGCGCACGCAATTTGCCGAGCCAAATCGACACCGTGGGTTGGCTTTGCCCCAGCAATTCTGCCGAACGCGTCACGCTGCGCGTGGTGTAAAGCAAATCCAGCAGGCGCAGCAGCTTGGGCTCGATCAGGGGAATTTCGGGGGGCATTGAATGCTGCTTGGCGTTTGTTGATGCAGGGGTATGGTGATGTGTGGAACTCGAAATTTTTGCAGAATCGGCTTTGTTTGGCTGGAAGTGTACGGATTTTGGCGCAGCCGGGCTGTTGGCGAACGGATGCTTGGGTTTGTAGTTCCAACATCTGAATGCTTGTGTGAATGCCAATTCTGCGAATTACCCGTTTTTATGCGGTGTATTGCATTCAGTGCATGTGCAAAACAAGGTGCGCTGATTACCATCCGTCCCAATTCGGTCCAAAGTTGATTTTTAAGGGTGATTATTTTGAAAATTTGCATATTGGGTGCAGGCTCGCTGGGGTGTGCCATTGGCGGCGTGTTGACCGAAGCTGGCCATGAGGTCTGGCTCGTCAACCGGGGCCAAGCGCATGTGGATGCCATGCGCGAGCACGGCTTGCTGATGCGTGAAAACGGCATCGATCGGGTGGTAACGGTTCGCGCCACGACCAACTGCCAGCAGATTGCCAACGCCAGTGGCGTGATGGATTTGATCATTGTGCTGGTCAAATCCTTTCACACCCGCGCTGCTATCGAGCCCGCCACCTGCATTGTGGGGGCGCACACCGTGGTGCTTTCCTTGCAAAACGGCCTCGGCCATGAAGATGTGTTGGCCGAGGTCGTAGGACGTAACAAGTTACTGGCGGGCAAAACCTATGTGGGTGGGCAAGTGATTGCCCCCGGTCAGATCACCCTAGGTTACCGTGGCAAAGACACGCATATTGGCGAGTTGGATGGCAGCCTGAGCGAGCGTGTGCAAGGCATTGCCGCCGTTTTTAACGCCGCAGGGTTGGAAACCTTTGTTAGCCGCAACATCATGGGCACGATTTGGGACAAATTGCTGGTCAATGTGGCCACCGGCGCCTTGAGTGGCATCACCGGTCTGCCTTACGGCTTGCTCTACCAGGTGAGCGAAGTTGAGGCCTGTGCCGTAGCCGCCGTGACAGAGGCCATGGCCGTGGCACGCGCTAGCGGAATTGAATTACTGACCATCGACCCGCGTGCGCCCTGGGTCAAGGCGGGAGCCGGTTTGGCGTTTGAGTTCAAAGCCTCGATGTTGCAAAGTCTGGACAAAGGCTCAATCACCGAGATCGACTTTGTCAACGGTGCCGTGGTCGCGCAGGGGCTGAAATACGGCATTCCGACACCGGTCAACCAGACGCTGGTGGCCTGCATGAAAGGCATTGAGCGTGGGCTTATCAATTGACAGGGGTTCAGGTTTCGGGAAAGTGTGTTGTCGTATACAGGCCTTGCAAATCAGCTTTTTGTTTGTGGATTTGTAAGATTTTGAGTCAATGAAGCCGCTGAGGGGGCAATACCTGCGCCGCATTCGTTTGGCGCTGGCTCAAACCGCGTTGCAATCCGGCTGCAACGTCACGCAGGCGGCAGCGCTGGCCGGCTTCAGCTCTGACACCCAACTGCGCCGGGCGTGGCATCAATTTGCCAATGGCGGTTCGCCTTCCAAACCAGGGTAGTGCAGGTTCATATTGAATTTTTTAATGCCATGTATTAAATTCATTGCATTTACAGCATGTAGACGTGCACTTACGATGCCCCGTATGACAAAAAATCAATCCTACGTCGAACACGTTGCTATTCGGGTGCGTGACATTTTGTGGCACATCCGGTTTTTTCATGACGTGCTGGGCATGCAGAT
>CAIYYA010000316.1 GCA_903930255.1 uncultured beta proteobacterium | reverse complement strand
CGATGTGTACCGGTGGCGGTGCCTGGGACAATGCCAAAAAATACATTGAAGACGGTCACTTTGGCGGCAAAGGCTCAGAAACTCATAAGGCGGCCGTAACAGGCGACACTGTAGGCGACCCCTACAAAGACACCGCTGGCCCGGCGATCAACCCGCTGATCAAAATCATCAACATCGTGGCGCTCTTGATTGTGCCGGTGATGATGAAAATTCACGGCGGCTAAGTCAGCACGCTAATAAAAAAACCCGCTTCGGCGGGTTTTTTTATTCCAACCTATTGCCACCTCAATGCAGCTCAATCAATAAGTCCTTGGCATTCACCGTCTCGCCGGTGCGCACATGAATTGCATGCACTGTGGCTTCTCGCTCGGCACTCAGCATGGTTTCCATCTTCATAGCTTCCATTGATAGCAGCGGGTCACCTTTGGCCACTTTTTGCCCGACCTTGACCGCCACGGTGACCACCATACCCGGCATCGGCGCACCCACATGTTTGGGGTTGCCCTCTTCAGCCTTGGGTTTGGCCTTGACCGCACCCAAGCCAGCCTTGTGCACGCGCACCGTACGCGGCTGGCCATTAAGTTCAAAAAACACCTTGATCTTGCCCTCTTCGTCCACCGTATCCGAGCGTCCGGTCTGGCGCACCACCAGGGTTTTGCCCTTGTCGATGTCGATGGCGATTTCTTCGCGGTCCAGCAGACCATAAAAGAATGGCGAGGTGGGCAGCAGCGACACATCGCTGAACTCACGGCGGTGTTCGGCGTAGTCCTTGAACACCTTGGGATACATCAAATACGAGGCCAGATCGGTGTCACTGACCTTGCGGCCAATGGCGTGTTCAGCCTCCTGCCGTTTGGTTTGCAGGTCAACCGGGGGTAAATGGTCACCCGCCCTGCCCTGCATGGGCGCTTCGCCACGCAGCACCTTCTTCTCCAATTCTTTGGGGAACCCATCGGGTGGAAAGCCCAGTTCACCCTTGAACAGAGAAATCACCGACTCGGGGAAGGCCACGTCGCGCAAGGGGTTGCTGACATCCTGATGTTTCAGATCATTGGCGACCATGAACAGTGCCATGTCGCCGACCACCTTGGAAGTTGGCGTGACCTTGACGATGTCGCCAAACAGAATATTCACATCGGCATAGGCCTTGGACACCTCGGGCCAGCGGTGCTCCAGCCCCATGGCGCGCGCTTGTTCACGCAGGTTGGTGTACTGGCCGCCGGGCATTTCGTGGTTGTAGACATCGGATGTACCCGAGCGGATATCTGCCTCAAACGGCACATAAGCGCGGCGCACGCCTTCCCAATAATGTGACAGGGCTTGCATGGCTTGCAAATTCAGGCCGGGGTCACGCGCCGAGCCTTGCAGGGCCGCAGCAATCGAGCCCAAATTGGGTTGTGAGGTCAATCCGCTCATGGAGTCGAGTGCACCATCGACCGCATCACACCCTGCATCAATGGCAGCCAGCACCGAGGCAGCCGAAATACCGCTGGTGTCATGGGTGTGGAAGTGGATCGGCAGACCGACCTCTTGTTTGAGCACGCGCACCAACTCAGCGGCGGCGCGTGGTTTGCAAACTCCCGCCATGTCCTTGATGCCCAAAATGTGGGCGCCAGCTTTTTCCAGTTGTTTGGCAAGGTTGACGTAATATTTGAGGTCGTATTTAGAGCGTTTGGCATCAAACAGGTCGCCGGTGTAGCACAGCGCACCCTCACACAGCGCGCCGGATTCAAGCACTGCGTCCATCGCCACGCGCATGTTGTCGACCCAGTTGAGCGAGTCAAAGACACGAAACACATCGACACCATTTTTCGCAGCTTGCTGGACAAAATAACGCACCACGTTGTCCGAATAATTGGTGTAACCCACCGCATTGCTGGCGCGCAGCAGCATCTGGAACAAGATATTGGGAGTGGCTTCACGCAGTCGAGCCAGGCGCTCCCAAGGGTCTTCTTTCAAGAAGCGCAGCGCCACGTCAAAAGTTGCTCCACCCCAGCATTCCATGCTGAACAACTGCGGCAACATGCGCGCGTAATGCGGCGCAATGGCCGTCATGTCGTCGGAGCGCATCCGGGTGGCAAATAGCGACTGGTGCGCGTCGCGCATGGTGGTGTCGGTCAGCAGCACTTGCGGCTGTTCTTTCATCCACTGACTAAAACCTTGAGCACCAAGTTCTTTAAGCCGGTCACGCGTGCCTTTGGGCACTGGGGTGGTCAAGTCGCAGACGGGTTTGCTCGGCATCGAGAGCGGCAGCTTGGGCAGCGTGCGACCCTTCATCTCGGGGTTGCCGTTGATGGCCACTTCACCCAAGAACTTGAGTAGGCGCGTCGCGCGGTCACGCCGCTTGACAAAGTTAAACAGCTCGGGCGTGGTGTCGATGAACCGTGTGGTGCATTCACCCGAGCGAAATAGCGGGTGGGCGATGACGTTTTCCAGAAACTGCAGGTTGGTGGACAGACCCCGCACGCGGAATTCACGCAGCGCACGATCCATCCGCACGGCGGCTTCATCGGGCGTATGCCCCCAAGCAGTGACCTTGACCAAGAGCGAGTCGTAATATGGTGTGATGACCGCACCAGCGTAGGCGGTGCCGGCATCCAAGCGAATGCCAAAACCAGCGGCGCTGCGGTACACCGCGATCTTGCCGTAGTCGGGGGTGAAGTTGTTTTCAGGGTCTTCGGTGGTGACACGGCATTGCAGGGCGTGGCCGCGCAAGCTGATGTCTTGCTGAAACGGAATGAAGGAATCTTCAGCGCCCACGGTGGCACCCTCGGTGACACGAATCTGTGCCTTCACGATGTCAACACCGGTGACCACTTCGGTGACGGTGTGCTCAACCTGGATGCGCGGGTTGACCTCAATAAAGTAATACTTGCTGCTGTCGACGTCATACAAATACTCGACCGTACCGGCGTGGCTGTAGTTGGCTTGGCGCGCCAGCCGCAGGGCCGACTCACACAATTCCTGGCGCGTAGCTTCATCCATATAGGGGGCTGGGGCGCGTTCGACGACCTTTTGATTACGCCGTTGCACCGAGCAGTCGCGCTCAAACAGATGCACCAGGTTGCCGTGTTGGTCACCCAGCACCTGCACTTCAACGTGGCGCGCGCGGCGCACCAGTTTTTCCAGATACACCTCGTCGTTGCCAAAAGCCGCTAGGGCTTCGCGTTTGGCCAGTTCCATCATGGGAGCCAGGTCGGCCTCGGTTTCGATCACGCGCATACCTCGGCCACCGCCGCCCCAGCTGGCTTTGAGCATCAGCGGGTAACCCACTGTGAGCGCCATGGCTTTGGCGCCTTCAATGTCGTCGGGCAAAGCGCCGGTCGCAGGCACCACCGGCACACCAGCGGCAATGGCCACGGTACGGGCGGCGACCTTGTTGCCCAGGGTACGCATCACATCCCCTTTGGGGCCTATGAAAGCGATACCGGCAGCGTCGCAGGCATCGGCAAAGTCGGGGTTTTCACTCAGGAAACCATAGCCTGGGTGAATCGCGTCCACGTCGGCTTCTTTGGCGATGCGAATGATGTCGGCAATGTCCAGGTAAGCCGAAATCGGCTTTTTGCCGGCACCCACCAGATAAGACTCGTCGGACTTAAAACGGTGCAGCGCAAAGCGGTCTTCATTAGAGAAGATGGCCACCGTGCGGATGCCCATTTCGGAGGCGGCGCGAAGCACGCGGATAGCGATTTCGCTGCGATTGGCGACCAGAATGCTGCGGATTTTTTTCATGCGGATGCGAGTAAAAGGTTAAGCGTGGATGCAGCTGCAAGGATAGCAAGTTTCGTGCACGTTTCTTTCAGAGATGAAACAGGCTGGAAGTTATTATTCTTCGATAATTTTTGCCTCCAGCGCTTGTTGGTTATGCGTTAGCAGCTATATAAATAATAGCATTTCTGACGCACCAACAGCATCAACTCTCTCGTACCAGCAGCAGGGTTGTCGTGGCGCTACGGATCATATGCTCGGCCACACTGCCCACCAGCAGACGCTCAAAGCCGCGTCGGCCGTGGGTGCCCATCACGATCAGGTCGGCGTTCCATTGGGTGGCAGCGTCGATGATCATCTCGGACAGACGCTTTTTGTCCGACTCAATCAGGATGCAATAGGGGTCGCAGCCAGCCGCCCGAGCCTTGGCCATAGCACCCTCCAGCAAGGCATTGCCGTTGGCGCGCATTTCCTGCTTGATCTTGTCCACATCAATGTAAGAGCCCAAGCCCATACCATGCTGTGTCACAGGTGCTTCGTCCAGCGCGGTGCCGATGCAAAGCCCGGCGCCCAGTTTGGCAGCCAGTTGTATCGCTTCATCCAGCGCCTTTTGGGCGGTGCTGCTGTTATCGATCGCTACAAAAATTTGTTTGTACATGTTGGTTCCTTGTAGATTGTTACTTGCCTGTGACCATCAAAGTGAATGGCCAAACATAAGCTTGCAGGGTGACATACAGTCCCACCAGGCTGGCCAGTGCGATGGAGTGAAAGAACACATAGCGCAAGATGTCGCCTTCGTGGTTGAACCAGCGCGTGGCGGTAGAGGCCACCACAATCGACTGCGCGTCAATCATTTTGCCCATGACACCACCTGAGCTATTGGCCGCACCCATCAGATTCGGGCTCAGACCCAACTGCTCTGCAGCCACTTTTTGCATGCCGCCAAACAGCACGTTCGAAGCTGTGTCAGAGCCCGTCATAGCCACACCAATCCAGCCCATCAGCGTGCCAAAGAACGGGTAGAAGACACCGCTGTTGGCAAAGGCCAGGCCCAGCGTGGTATCGGTGCCCGAGAACCGCGTCAGCGTACCTAGACCCAGCATCAACACAATGGTCATCAGCGAATAGCGCACCAGCCAGAAGGTACGACCAAAGGTGCGCACGATTTCCATCGGTTTGTATTTCATGATCAGCGCACCAATGATGGCTGCCAGCAAGATGCCGGTGCCGGTCGCAGACAGCAAATTGAGCACGTAAATAGCAGCTTCAGGATGCGGCTTGGGCACAACGGGCGGCACTTTCATGATCAGGTTGTGCAGGCCTTCCATGACAAACTTCGGCGCAAACAGGTTGTTCAGGAAAGCTTTGACTGGTGGCAAGCCCCAGACAAACACAAACACCGTCAAGATCGCCCACGGAGTCCAGGCCTGCACCAGTTGCTCACGGGTGTATTTTTCAGCCGCAACCGGTGCCTTAGCTTCATGGGCGCTGATATCGTGACCCTTGATCGAGGGCGAAGTCCAGATTTTCTTGGGTTGCCAGACGCGCAGGAACAAAATCAAGCTGACCATCGACACAATCGCCGCAATGATGTCCACCAGCTCTGGGCCGATGAAGTTGCTCACCAGGTACTGCGGAATGGCAAACGACAGGCCAGTGACCAAAATCGCCGGCCAGATTTCCATCATCGCCTTGCGACCGGCAAACGCCCAGATCAACCAGAACGGCACCAACAGCGAGAAGAAAGGCAGTTGTCGGCCAATCATGGCGGTAACTTCCATTAGGTCGTAACCGTGCACCTTGGCTAGTGTGATCACCGGTGTGCCCAAAGCGCCAAACGCCACGGGGGCGGTGTTGGCAATCAGGCTCAAGCCCGAGGCAGCCAAAGGCGAAAAGCCCAGGCCAATCAAAATGCCCGCTGTGACAGCCACAGGCGTGCCAAAACCTGCCGCGCCTTCAAAAAATGCGCCAAAACAAAAGGCAATCAGCAGCAGTTGCAGACGGCGGTCGTCGGTGATGCCCGAGAGCGAGGCCTGCAAGATTTTGAAGCTGCCGTTTTGCTCAGCCAACTGCTGCAAGAAGATGATGTTGAGCACGATCCAGCCAATCGGCAGCAAACCGGTAAAACCGCCATACATAGCCGCCTTGCCAGCCATCTCCATGGGCATGCCATAAGCCACCACCGCCACCAGCACCGCCGCGATCAAGCCCATGCCGGCGGCAATGTGCGCCTTGATATGCATAAAACCCAGCGCCACCAGCATCACCACCACCGGAATAGCGGCCAGCAGGGTAGAAATTACCATGTTCCCAAACGGGTCGTAAACTTGATTCCAAGTCATCACCATCTCCTCAAAAAAATAAAAAATCCAAACGCCAGACCATGCATCGACGGTGTGCGTTGTTTTGCCCGCACCGCGTCAGCAGTGCGTCGATTCCTCCTCACGACTGCACGCCTCAAGCAGGTAAGCAATGGAGTGATACGGTCGACCGGTTTCTGCGGTTAGCCCAATTTCGCAGGTGCGATTGGTTGAGACACCCGCGCAGCAATTGGCGGGCAGCGCCTCGTGCACCTTGCGCAGCGCATGGGTGTTGAGCTCGGGCACGACAAAGCCGCGGTCGCCACCAAAGCCGCAACAGGTCACGCCCGAAGGCTCCACCACTTGCTCAACACAGGCCGCTAGCACCCGGCGCAACTTAGTGTCTGAGCCGGTGCGGCGCACGCTGCAGTTGATATGCAGGGCGATCGGCCCGGGCTTTTTGGTCAAGCGCAGGCGCGGTAGCAGCGCATCATGGGCGAATTCATGAAAATCAAACAGTGGCAAGCGCCCGGCCAGCACCTTTTGCATGCGCACCGAGCAGGTGCTGGCATCCATGATGACCGGGTAATAACCACCTTGGCCGTTGTCGGCGGCCTTAAGTAACGCGGCCGTCACAGCATCCGACATGGCATCGGCTTCCTCGGCCATGCCTTTGCTGGCCAACATCTGGCCGCAGCACAGTTTGTCAAAGCCTTCGGGCAAGATGGGCGCGTAACCGGCGCGCACCAGCAGCTCCATGATGACTTCGGGCAGCGTGGCTTCATCAGCTGTGTTGGCGCCAAAAATGCGCCCGCCGCAGGCCGGGAAATACACCACCGGGTCGCCTGCGCCGTTGTAGGCGCTGGGCAACTCGCCAGCTTGCGGCATGCCGCGCTTCCATTTGCCGCCCGAGAGTTTGGCCAGCAGTTTGTTGCCCACCACGCTGCTGACCACATGGCCCAGGTCAATGCCGATGCGCGAGGCAGTGGCGACCTTGCCAAAATTGCCTGCCGTCCACGCTCCAACCTTGCGCGACGCAGAGCCCATGCCACGCCCGCGCAGCAGGCGCGTCAGGGCACCGGTGTCGATACCGACCGGGCAGGCGGTGGAGCACAGGCCGCAACCGGCGCAAGTATCCAGGCCGTAATAGGCAAAGTCGGCTTCCAGATCGGCCACGCTCTCGTTGGCGGCGCTGCGCTTGGACAACTCGCGCCAGCTCACAATGCGCTGGCGCGGCGACAGGGTCAGGCGGTGTGACGGGCATAGCGGCTCACAAAAGCCGCATTCAATGCAGCGGTCTACCATCTCTTCGGCGGCTGGCATGGGTTTGAGGTTTTTCAAATGCGCCAGCGGGTCGTCATTCAGAATGACACCGGGGTTAAGCAGGTTTTGCGGGTCAAACAATTTTTTGATCTGACGCATCAAGTTGGTGGCTTGGGTGCCCCATTCGCGTTCGACAAACGGCGCCACATTGCGCCCCGTGCCGTGCTCGGCTTTGAGCGAGCCATCGTACTTGTCCACCACCAAGTCGCAGATGTCGTCCATGAAACGGGCGTAGCGGTCAATCTCGGACTGCTCAGAAAAGTCCTGCGTGAAAACAAAGTGTAGATTGCCTTCCAACGCATGGCCAAAGATGATGCCCTCGCTGTAGCCGTGGTGTTGCATCAGCGCCTGCAGGTCCAAGGCAGCGCTGGCCAGCGACTCGACCGGAAAGGCCACGTCCTCAATGATCACCGTGGTTCCGGTGCGGCGCATCGCCCCGACTGACGGGAAGGTGCCCTTGCGCACTTTCCAATACATCTCGCAGGTGGCCGGGTCGGTTGAAAACACGGGTGGCTCGACGGTGGTGATACCTGTCAACGCAGCCAGCACGACATCCATGCGAAGTTGCAGGGTCACATCAAGCTGGGCGCGTACCTCGATCAGCAGCGCCGCCGCGCCGCCGCCCAATTGCGCCATGATGGCCGGTAGGCCGGGTTTGTCTTGCACCGAGCGCAGGGCAGCGCGATCGAGCAGTTCAACCGCAGACACCGGCGCGGTTTTCAGACAAATCACCGCCTGGCAAGCCACTTCCATGCTCGGGAAAAACACCAGCGCACTGGCCTTGAACGGGTCTTCCACCACGGTGTTAAATGTGATGCGTGACATAAAGCCCAGTGTGCCCTCTGAGCCAATCATCAAGTGCGCCAGGATGTCGATCGGGTCTGCAAAATCGACTAGCGCGTTCAAGCTGTAGCCAGTTGTGTTTTTGATTCGGTATTTGTGGCGAATGCGCTCGGCCAGAGCCAGGTCAGCGCGAGTAGTTTCACCCAGGAGCTGCAGCTCACGCACCAGCGCGGTGTGGCTTTGGCGAAATTGCGCCACGCTGTAAGGGTCTTCGGTGTCGAGCAGCGTGCCGTCAGCCAGCACCACCCGCATGCCTGCCAGGGTGCGGTAGCTGTTTTGCGCGGTGCCACAGCACATGCCCGAGGCGTTGTTGGCAGCAATGCCGCCGATTTTGCAGGCGTTGATGGAGGCTGGGTCGGGGCCGATCTTGCGCCCATACGGTGCCAGCCGGTAATTCACCTCACCACCGATGATGCCGGGGCCGACCCGCACGGTGGCGGCATCGGGGCCAATTTCGCAGGTGGCAAAACCTTCGCCAATCAGCACCAGCACGCTGTCGGTTACCGCTTGGCCCGACAGGCTGGTGCCTGCGGCCCGAAAAGTCACCGGGCGGCATAGTGAAGCGGCGGCTTGTAGCAGTGCTTGCACTTCAGATTCGGACTCGACCACCGCCACCACCTCGGGCGTGAGGCGGTAAAAGCTGGCATCGGTGCCATAGGCCAAGCGGCGCAGGCTGTCGGTGATGACTTGTTTGGCTGGCAGCGTTCTCGTCAGCGCTTGAATGATGTCGCTCATGGTTTTCTGTCCTTCAATGTGGCATCTTCGCTGCCGGCGCTTGTCGCGACTTGATGGCGATAGCGCTCTGCAATATCGGGTCTGAATGCCATCAATGGGCTCCTAAGATTGATAATTGGTAAATTGGTAAATTGGTATTACCACTTTTGAAAAGTGTAAATTTTGAACCCTTCATTTGCAACAAGGGTTAACCCTTATTCCATGGACGGTTTTTAACAGCAAGATTGAAATATCATCAAAGTGGTCTTACCAATTTTTACCCATGACGCCAAACACCACAGCCTCGACCCGACTGGCCGACACGATTGCCAGCAATCTTGAAAATCGAATTCTTGAAGGCTCTCTAAAGTCGGGGGATCGCTTGCCATCGGAGCGGGCACTGGCGATTGAAATGGGAGTTTCGCGCCCTTCATTGCGCGAAGCGATACAGAAGTTGGTTTTAAAGGGTTTGCTTTTCACCCGCCACGGCGGTGGCACGCATGTCACCGATCGCTTGGAGTCGCACTTTGTCGACCCGTGGCAAGACATGCTCAAAGGCCATCCACTGCTGCACCGTGACTTACTTGAATTTCGTCAAATGCTGGAGAGCCAGGCAGCCACACTGGCGGCACAACGCGCAACTGACGTTGACATCAGCCAGCTCGAAGCAGCGTATTCAAACCTGCAAACCGTTTACGCCAAGGAAGACTTGACTGCTTGCATTGATGCCGACGTGGCGTTTCACCAGGCCATCGCTGATGCTTCGCATAATGTGTTGATAGGTCACTTGACGTCGAGCTTGATGCGCGTGATTCACGGACATGTGACGAACAATCTGGCGCATTTGCAAACACACCCACCACGCTGGCAGATGTTGCAGTCACAGCACGGTGCGATCTGGGAGGCCATCCGGCAGCATCAACCGCAACAGGCAGGTCAGGCCGCCAGCGCACATATCGAGTTTGTGCGTCAAAACATTGAAGACAACGCCATCGAGTTTCAGCGCCGTTCCAGTGCCTTAAGGCGAGTGGGAGGCTAAGTGCGTTAGCCAATCACCAAGTCATGCGTAACCAAGCGGTGACGCAACGCGCGTTCATGCGCATGGCGTGCACGCAACCGTGGGTCGGTCACCAACAAACCGATGGTTTCACCCAGCACCATGATGACACCCAGCACCGGCAGCACCATCATCAACCCCGGCACACCCGCCACAGCGCCCCCCACAAAAATCATCAGCACCGTGAGCAGGGGGTGCATATTCAGGCTTTTGCCAATCGTCAGCGGCATAAACACAAAATCATCGAGCAGGCGCACCGCCACAAACAAACCGACAGTGGCATAGGCAATGCCCGGATTGCCCGGAAAGTCTGTCGCCACCACCAGCACAATCAAAAAGCAACCAACCACCGAACCCACAAACGGAATCCAGGCCAGCACGGCAGCCACAAACCCTAAAAACAATGCGCCCGAAACACCAATTAACCAAAGACCTACGGCCAGACAGAGCGTGTCGAGCACTGTCAATTTGATCAACCCAACAAAATACAAGCGAGCGGTGCGATCGACCTGTTCCATCAAATACAAACAGCGCTCAAAGTAAGCATTCGGAACAGCGCGAATCAAAAATTTGCGAAAACGCCATCCGTCGCGCAACATAAAAAAAGCCAAAAAAGGCGCTAACAACAAGGATGGCGACCAAGTGGCAATGGTTGTGGTGATGATGGGCAGATATTTGTCAGCAAAATGGGCTGTGAACTCAGCGATGTGCGCCGCCAGAGCTTCGCTGGCATGCGCTTGCGCCAACATGGAAAAACGCCCTTCAAGCTGAACCAGCACACCACTGAGCATTTGAATCCCGCCATTCAAATAATGCAGCGCGGATTCATGCCAAATCACAGCCTGCACCAGCAACTTCGGAAAACCCAGCACGCCACCAGTGAGCAACAGCAAAAATGCCACACCACTCACCCAAGCTGCGCCAGCATCATGCGAAAAACCCTGCAACACAAGGCGTAGCTTGAGTGGCAGCAAGGCGTAATAAATCAGTAACGCCAACACAAACGGCACCACCAGCCAGAGTATTTTTTGAAACAAAAAAAGAACCAGACAGGTTGCCAGAATGTTGGCCGACCACACCACTGGGCCAGCACGGTATTGGACTGCCGAGACTCTCATTGCACGGTTCCCTGATGCGAGCCATGCGCCAACATCTGGCGCAGGCGCAGACCCAAATGGCGTGCCAGTTGCATGGTGATTTTGGCGGCAATGCGCGCGTGTGATTCCATCAGGCGTTCAAAATCACCCCTAAACAATACTGCCAGTTCGGTCGGTGCAACAGCTCTGGCCTGCGCCGAGCGAGGCCAATCATCGAGTAGCCCCAGTTCTCCAAAGAAATTATTCGCCTGCAATTCGGCCAAGGGTGCATCGTGCTGACCGGGCAACGAGATGGCAACCTTGCCACTCACAATCACATAAAGCGCCTGCCCCTCTTCGCCCGCATCAAAGACAACCTCACCGGCCAACAACTCGCGCCGATGCACAAAGCCCGCCACAATGCCCAATTCGCGTTGCGTTAACTGACTGAACAGCTCAATTTTCAGCATTTGGTCACTGAAAGTTGTCGATTTCTGACCCCGCTCAAACCACTTCATAACGCGTCCTTAGAAAAAATCTGGGGCAACGCCAACCGGATCACAACCGGTCGAGCATTTTGCCGGTGAGGCTACGGGCTGAGCGATACCATTTCCAGACCCGCCAGGCCATCCGGGGAACAGCCAGAAGGCTGCCTCTTCTTATAACCAACAAGCCAGCAACGACTGCCCAAATCATTGGATGCGAGCGCAAGTAATGGAGAACCCCGAAAGCCTGATCAGCCCAACCCAACGGTGTTTTCAAGCGCTCACCAGCACGGGCAATTTGTTCGCGCTGTGCTGCAATTTTGGCCAGTAAAGCCTGGCGCTGCAGCAAAACGTCTTGCATGGATTGGCTCATTCCTGGGCACCACGCAACCACTGTCGGTCTTTTTCCAGCTCTGCCAGGCTTGCCGCAAACAAATTGGAACCTTGTCGCACTTTGGCGAGCAAAAGCCTGGTCATCACGCCAGCCAAGACAAAGAAAAAAGTCCCCGCCAAACCCAACACGAGCAAGCGCTGACTGTCCCAAAACAACACAACCACAAAAACCGTCAACAGCAGCAGACCGAAACTGAAACAAACCAGCGCAAACAAGGCAAAAAACAGCATCTGGGTCAGGCGCAATTTTTCTTCTTGCAACTCGTTGACCAGTAAAGCCAACCGAGTCGAAAAAATCGATAAGACCGACCCGCCCAATTGCCGCATTGAGCCCATTAGCCCTGGCTTGCCGAAGCCCATGTTTAACGACCGCGTGAAATCAGCATGCCAATGACCAAACCAACCCCTGCAGCGATACCAACCGAGCGCCATGGGTTTTCGTGCACATATTCATCGGTGGCACGGGCTGCCGCCTTGGTCTTTTCGAGCACAACCGCCTCGGCGTCGGCCAGACGGTCTTTGGCAGCCGACAAATGTGCCTGGATTCGCTCACGTGCCGCAGCGGCTTTTTCACCTGCTTGTCCGGCTGTCGCCAACAGCAGTTCTTCGGTGTCAGCCACGACCAAACGCAAATCCTGCATCAAACGCTCTTTGCTGACACTGATATCGATATTGCTCAAACCATTAGCCATTTAAAACTCCTTTAAAAAATAACAAAATAAAAAAACTGACACTCAATTGAGTGCCTTGACATCAGCACGAAAATTGGAATAAATGCGTTGCAGCGCAACTTCGGTGGCCGCCACATACGCATTTTGACTACCATCCCCCAGCAACTCCTCTGCACTGTAATTACGCTCAAGCATGATCACAAACGGTTTCTTTTTGTGTAGTGTTAATCGCAGCGCCACCACTGCCTTGGTTTGACTGCCATCGTTCAGCTTTTCCAAACGCAATATTTTGCCATTCAGCAGATAGTTCACACCTTCACCAAAAGCCACGTCAGACACCAGCGGCGCCAGCGCCATGGCCTCCAGACTGGCACGCAGATGCTCTTGCAACAGCACAGATGGCGGCTCACTCCATTGCTGGTAGTGATATTGCTGCAATTCGCGTGGTTGCTGCACGCTGGCAAAAAGCATGGTACGCTCAGCATAGGGGCCATCGGCTCGCAGGGGTGCTACATAGAGCTTGTCTTGCAACAGTGGTGGCGTGCCAGCCGGGCTTTGCAGCACCGTTAAACGAAAGTATTTATCCACAGGCACAGGCGCTGCGGTCTGGCATCCAACCAACAACAGCAACAGAAAAGCGGCTGCGATCTGAATCAGATTTTTCATTTTTTAGCCTCAGTTGGTTCGGCTGCCGGTGCGCTGCTAAAAATGACCGATGGACTCTCGTTGAGTTTGCGTGTCAATTCGTTCATGTTGCGACTGGCGCGCTCCAGATTTGACAACATGGCCTGCGTTTGCTGCATGGCATAGCGCAGTTCAGCGCCTGTCTGCTGGAATTCAGCCACCACCTGGTTAATTTTTTCTGAACCTTGGTCACCGTTTTTTAAAATATTGCTTACATGTTGACGGTTCTCGGTGTTGAGCAATTGGCCCAGATTTTCAGCCGCCAGATTTAACTTGGTCAGCGCAGAATTGGCCTGATCAAGCGTCAGAGAACCTTGCTGCTTGAGCATGCCGCCCAGGCTTTCGGTCTGTTTATTCAGGTTTTGTAGTACCAGCCGCACATCCTGCAGCACGGGGCGCACCTCACTCAATACGGGTCGCACATCTTGCAGCATGGGGCGTACCTCGTTTTGCGTCATGCCCCGCAGATCACTCACCAAGCCACCCAAGCCCGCCATCAATGAAGCCGAACTCTGTGCCGCGATTTCTTGCCCCGGAGCCAGATGCATAGGCGCTTTGCCTTGAGCAATATCGATTTGCTGACCCGACAACAAACCCGAAGAGCTGATGGCTGCCGTACTGTCTGTAGGGATTTTCCAGTTTTGCTTAAAAAGCAATCCGATGCGATATTGCAAACGTGCATCTTTGAATACTGGTTCAATCGACAACACACGGCCCACCTGGTAGCCATCAAAGGTGACGGTGGTGCCATCCGCAATGCCTGCCACATTGGGAAACGTGGCAAAGTACAGATCGTGCTTTTCGGTGTTGCCACTCAAGCGCGCCATGGCGTAGAGCAACAGCGCCATGGAGACCAGCACCAATGAGCCCACCCATGTGTAATTGATGTTGTCACGTTTCATATTTTTCTTACCTATACAAGTTCTCGGGTCAAACGCTGCAAATACGCATCGCCATCCATCTCTTCACGACGTGGCTGGCGCTGCAGCAAGCTGACGATGCGAGGATGTTCAGACGCACGCACTTCGTCCACTGTACCGATCATCAAAATGTGGCCCTGATCCAGTACGGTGATGCGGTCAGCAATTTTGAAGGCACTTTCG